>QEVD01000280.1 GCA_003576975.1 Candidatus Zhuqueibacterota bacterium | reverse complement strand
GCGGCAGCTCGCCGAAATTGATGATCGATGACGAGGACATCGTGTATGTTCTCTGGACCGCCAAGAGCCCGGCAGCGATCTTTTGCTCGCGCCTCGATGCGGATTTGAATGTCTTGACCGACTCCGTGCGCGTGGCCACGAAAGTGAAATACGATAATTTCTCCACGCACATGACCATCGACCGGCGTAACCGCCTGCACGCGATGTGGCACGAAGGCAATATCGATCTCGGCCATATCAGCGAGGTGTACTATTCCCGTTCGACCGATCGCGGCTTGAGCTGGAGCCGGCCGATCATGCTCAGTTCCGATGACGGCAGAAAATCCGCCTTTCCGCACGCCGAGTTTGAGACCGCGGGCGACACGCTCGCGATTCCGTGGCGCGATTCGGTGAGCGTGACGGAAAAATGGAACGTGATCATGGTCACGAGCACCGATGGCGGCGCCAATTGGAGCGCGCCGCAGCCAATCGTGACGGGAACCCACATCGATTCCGATCCCGACCTGGTGATTGATTCTTTCAACCGCATTCATCTTTTTTATCATCAATACCCCACCGGCAACGCGCACGCCGGCGCAAACATTCGTTATGCGTATTCCGATGATCTCGGTGCAACGTGGAATCCTTCGGGCTTTCGCCAGCTCTCGGAAATTGGGATACGCTCGCATTTGTTGGAAGGCAGTCGATACGATCCGGTGCGCCACGTTTTGTGGACCACGTGGAAAGATGAGCGAGATTTTTTTCGAGGGCAAGCGCGCGCGGATATGAAGGTGGCATACTCTCGCGATCGCGGCGTGACGTGGTTGCCGAACCCGCCGGAGTTTGCGACGGATTGGGATTCGTTGACCATCGGCTTCAAAGCCGCGGCGATTTTTCCGAACGGCGATTTTGCGGTGAATTACGAAGTCTCGGCCGAGAGCGGCGGCGCGGCAAGAAGTGTCTATTTTAGAAAACGGCAAAGCGTGACGACCGGAGTGGAACAACCGGCTTTGGAAATACCGCAAGGCTATTCGCTGGCGCAGAATTATCCGAATCCGTTCAACCCTTCGACGGTAATCAGTTTTCATTTACCGGTGAGCAGCCACGTGACATTGAAAGTTTTTGATGTGATTGGCCGCGAAGTGGCGATTTTGGTGGATGGTGAAATGGCGGCGGGAAATCATGCGTTGACGTTCGCGCCGCGCGATTTGGCCGGCGGGATTTATTTCTACAAAATCACCGCCGGCCAATTTTCGCAAACGCGCAAGGCGGTGTTGATCAAGTAATCCAGAGTTAAAATGACAGGAGAACGTTGCCATGAAAAGAACACTTACTCTTTGCATACTGATTTCGTCGCTGGCAAGGCCGGGCGAGGCGGTATCACAATCTGCCAGCGCGACGCAGATTTGGTTTCAACACGATGACTTTGTGGATTTGAACGGCGACGGCGAAGCCGAGTTCGTTCCGGACATGTTGGCGCGTTGGGAAAACCACACGCAATGGCCCCAGGCCCTTGACAACATGGAGGTTTATTCCCTGCACGAAAATTTGTTCAAAACCGGCGGCGCTCCCAATGGCATGGGCGAAAAGTTTTTGCGGCTGCTGAAAGACCATTTCGGCGACAAGCCGGCTCCCGAGCTTCACGCAGAATACTTGCAATTGATCCTGCCGGTGCTGCATGCGCACGGCGTCGCGCTGCAAATCCATACGGTAGGTTCCAAGGGAGATTTTGTCCCCTGGAAAATGTATGGCACCTCCACCGGCACGGATACCATACCGTTCCCGCAAAACAATAAGGGGTTGGAGCTGGTTCTGAATACGTTACGGTTTGTCAACGATGTTTGCGACTCGCTGTTCGCCGATGGATACCGGGTCACACAAATAAAACTTCAAAGTGTGCTCTCTGGCATTTGGCAGCGCGGCCTGCAGAACAATGTTTATTGCGCCCTGGAATACATGAAAGCGGTTCAGGCGGATTACCCGGCGATGAAATTCTATCTGGGCGACGCACTCCTGCAACGGCGCGATTATGACAAGAACAAGGATTGGCGGGAGGCTTATGAGACGCTGCACAACACGATGATGAACGATCAAAGAGGTTATGCTCATCTCAATTTCGAGGGCATCCGGATCGAGTTTGACAAGAACTGGGACGATCCGGTTCAATTTGAGAATGCACAGGGGTGGCATGAATTGGCGAATGCAGGCGCGTTCAATCTCATTAAGAGTTTCAGCTGGAAGGCGGGACTGGAGCACAATAATCCCTATGCCGATGATGAATGGGAGTATGAAAAGGTGGTGCTCCGAACCGCCGAAAAGTCGCGGGAACTGAACCTACGTTGGGATTTTGCAGTGTTGCACAGCGATGAAGCCGGAGGGAGTGGTCGCGCCTACCCCTTCGACGTCGCGCCTGAAAATCGCGGGCCCAATGAGCCGCCCACCTTTGCCTCGGTCTTGAATAAAGTTTTCGATTTCTATAATAATGTGACCGCGATTGATGATTTCTCGTATTCTCCCAAGGGATTCCAATTGCAGCAAAATTATCCCAATCCCTTCAATCCGTCGACAGTCATCCGTTTTCAGTTACCAGTGCGCAGCCGCGTAACGCTGAAAGTCTTTGATATAGTTGACCGCGAAGTGGCGACGCTGGTGGATGGAAATCTCGAAGCAGGCAATCATGCCGTGACGTTTGCGCCGCGCGATTTGGCCGCCGGGATTTATTTTTACAAAATCACTGCGGGCAAGTTTTCGCAAACACGCAAGGCGGTCTTGGTCAAATGATGGCAACGATAAGTATTGTTCCTTGACTTTTTTCAGAAAAGCGTTAAGCTGAATATGAGATAGCTTCCACGGATTTTTCATTGTCAAGGCAGTCAGGAACTCGCACTCAAAATGATAAGATGACGATGCTGAGCGGCAAGATGCCAACGGAAAAAGAATTGCTCGATCTTAGCGATGAGGAAGTGGAACGCCTGCTTTCCAGTTCCCGAGCAAACTCTTCCGAGGCAAAGGAGCAACTGTTGACTTGGGGCTACCTCATTGCGCAACAATATTTTTATCGGAATTTGCCGCGGGAACGAGCCTTGTCTCCGGAGGACGCCGAGGATTTGACCACGGCTTTCTTTTTGGAGTTCGAGCGGAACTGGCCACGCTTGCACAGCGCGACCCGTTATAGCCGCCATGTTTTGAAGAGAAATTTGCGGCGCCACTTGCGACGCCAAAAACTGCGGCGGCGGCGCGAGATCATCCTGCGCGACGAGGCGCTTGAAAAAGAGGCCGAGGGCTTGTCAGCGGAGACAATGCAACCCTGGCAGAAGTGGACGGACGAGCAATTTCTGCAATACCAGGCCGTGCTGCGCGCGCTGCGAAGCACCGACGAGGTGACGCGGCAAATCATCCAATTCCGCCTTCAGGAACCGCCGTTGGAGCATAAAGAAATTGCCGGCCATTTGGGAATGGTGGAGACGGCCATCCGCATGCGCGTGACGCGATTCTACGCGATCGTTCGCAAAACATACGAAAAAATCCGTTACTTTAATTAAGGCCTGTTCCCTATACGAGTGAGAAGTGGTCACGGCGTCTCATTCGAAATCTGGGCGAAGGGAAAAAAATGTTTCGGCAAAACGACGACCAGCTTGCGACTTCAACCATCGATCAATTTCTGCGGCTCGCCAAAACGCCGCCGGATGAAGCCTTGCTGCGCCGCTATTTCGCCGCATGTGAAGGCAAAGGAATCGAATCGCACTTAACCGAGGCAGAACGCCGCTGGGTGACGGTGAATCTTGACGCCAACCCAAGCTGGCGGCAGAAGTGGCAGGCGCTGGAGGAAGAATTGGGGAAGTCGGTGGACTGGCGAGCTCAAGCGCTCTTTCCGGAGCCCGTGGTCAAACCTCCATCTTCATTGCGAGCGGGCGCGATCGGAGAAATTTTCAATCTCTTGCAACCGTCGTGGCCGTTTCGTTTTGCCGTCGCGGCGATGATCGTCCTCGCTTTATACGGCACGCTGTGGCTGATTGGAAGAGCGACGCTTGCGGAAACCCATCAGCTCGCTTCGATAGCCCAATATCAAGATGATTTGGCTGCGAAAATAAGGGGCGCGAGCACGGCGGCGAGCCGTGATTTTTCCGGCGGGGCTGCGGCACTACTCGCTGCGCCCAAAGATTGGTTGGGCTTGTTTCCTCGTTATGACTTGGCGAAGATCGACGAGGCCATGACGCATTTTCAAAGCGCTTTTGAGAATGCACCGGACCCATTTCAGCGCGCGGAAATTGCCTTTTTTCTCGCCAAAGCCTGTTTGATGAAAAACGATGCGCGCCAGTCAAAACATTGGCTAAATCAAGTGCTGGCGCAAAACGTGGTGGATTATCGGGAGGAAGCGAAGGCGCTGCTGCAAAAATTGCAGGAGAAAAATTGAGATTTGAAATTCGTAACGCAACGTGGACGAGCCACAATAGGTTTTTAAAACACGGAGCAACGGAGTTCACGGAGCGTCACGGAGAAAAGCCTTTAGAAAATATCTATTCTCTCCGTGCTTTCTCTGTTTGCTTCGTGGCTCCGTGTTTAGTTGGACTTTGAATTAAGAAAACTTTCAGAATTTTATTCTAACTTTTGCTGCGCAAAGGATTAACCTGGAATAAAGAATTGCCGACGCCTAAAGGCGTTACTACGAACGTTTACTTCCCAATCAACACAAACGGCGCCCAGTAATACGGCTTGGCATATTTGGCCTGTTGTTCGATCATTCGCAGCTTGGCTTCGCGCAGCGCGGCGGCTTTGCTTTTTCCCGCCAGCATGTTCTGATAAAAATCAATCATCAGATTCGCAGTGCTCGCATCGTTGACCTGCCATAAAGAGACCAGCAGGTTGGCCGCGCCGGCATAGAGAAACCCGCGCGAAAGGCCGATCAACCCCTCGCCCTTCGCTATCTTTCCCAATCCGGTTTCACACGCGCTCAACACCACCAAATCTGCATTCAAATCTAAATTGTAGATTTCGCCGAGATATAAAATGCCGTCCTCTTGCGGCGAATCAATCGACGCCAGCATCAACCCGGACAGTTTGGGGTTCGATTCGTTGACAAAGCCGTGAGTAGCGAGATGCACATAACGAAAGTCGGCCAGTCGGCTCGATTTCAAATTGACCTCATTGGCCTGGCGTTCCAATTGAACCTGGGTTTTATTCCCGAACCAGCGCTCGAAAATGGCCGCTCTGTCTTTGAACAAGCGTTGCACGCCCTGCACTTCATCTCTGGAGGCAGGAAGAAAACCCGCTTCCATGGCGCGCGCCGAATCGACGGATCGTTGCGCCGCCACGAATTCTGCGCTGCGACTGTTGCTGACAAGCCCGCCAGGGAAAACCGGCGCGTATGCCAGATAATCGCGCGCAACGTTACCGCGCCGGCGCTTTTGTATCTCGCAGAACAACGTGGCGGAATAGGCATAGCTGATCGCGTGCTTTTTGACCACGAACGGTAGCGCGCGATAATCTTTGATCTCCGTCTCAACACCGGCCATATCACTGAGCAGCGCCTCAAACGGCACGAAACACAACGCCCCGTCCGGAATGATGATGAGATGTTCGGCGTCGAGCGCCAGTGCGATGGGGGCCATGAGAATTTGATAAAGCGCCTGTGCCGCAGACACGTATTGGTCATATTGTTGCTTGAGGATTCCAGTTTGCAGCCCGGTGACATAGCGCTCCAGGAGCGAATCTCGCGGCGCACTTTTCAAATGCAACTGATTGTTCTTAAATGTGAAAATGTAAAGCGAATCACGTCCGACGAAATATTCGACCAGTGCCGTGCGGTCATCTAAGAGTTGCTCGTAAATCTGCGCAGCGTCCGACATTTTGCTTTGATACTTCAAATTGAAATAGTTGGGATAGTTTGTTTCAAGCTGCGTCAGCAGATCTTCGTAGGCGCGCTTCAGATCGAACAGTTGGGCTTGCCATGAAAGCGCTTTTGTGCTGTCCACTGCTTTGCCTTTCGATTCTTCTTCGAGCAGTCTCTTCTCATAAAAAGCCAGCTCGGCGCGCAGGCGGCGCTCCTTTGCCAACAGGCTGTCGGGAATGCCGGCAAACTTTTTTGCTTCGGCTTCAGCGAGGGCATCCAGCAAAATGCCGGCGCGGCTTTTTTCGGCAAACTGCCAGGCCAGTTCCTGGTATTGCGGATTACCTGCGGCGCGGTAAAGGGCGTGTGCGATTTGTATCGCCTGCTCATAAATTTCCGTGGCTCGTTCAGCGAGAAAGAGCTTGGCGCCTTCGGCTTTGTAGCCGCGGCGAGTTTGATCGATTAACTTCACCGCCAATTGGCTGGTGGCCAGTGCGGTGTGCAGGTCATCATGCGGATGAGTTGAATTTTCCGCATGCGCCACCAAAGTCTTCGCTTTCTTGTATAGAGATTCCAGCAGTATCTCTTCCGAAAGGATCTGTTGCAGTGAAGGGTTGGCCGTGATGGCGGCATTGGAAAAATCACGGGCATTCGCCTGCAGAGCGCGTTGATAGCTGGCCAGCGCTGCGCTG
Source organism: Candidatus Zhuqueibacterota bacterium (assembly GCA_003576975.1). GTDB lineage: Bacteria > Zhuqueibacterota > Zhuqueibacteria > Zhuqueibacterales > Zhuqueibacteraceae > Coneutiohabitans. The sequence continues at coordinate 414 of QEVD01000280.1, read as the reverse complement.
GATTGCCGCCTCTCTGCCTGCAAGTCGCCAAGAAGATTATGAATTCTTGCCAAATCCGGATGATGCCGGCCAAGCACGGCGCTCAGAATCGAGAGGGACTTTTGATAATGCGACCGGGCTTTGCCGTAATCGCCTTTCTTGGCGTAAACCTGGGCCAGGTTGCCATAGCAATGTGCGACCGCGCGACTCCTTTCGCCTAGCAACGCCAATCGGATGTCCAAAGCCTTGCAATGGAATTCCAATGCGTTGGCATAGTCACCCATTTCAAGATAAGTAAGGCCCAGGTTGTTGTATCTTTCTGCAACGGCCAGATGCCGCTGGCCAAACTGCTCCAGGCATGTCGCCAATGACTTTTGACCAAACTCCAGCGCGCGGTCATATTCGCGTTTTTGATGATAGATCAGGCCGAGGTTG
>QEVD01000279.1 GCA_003576975.1 Candidatus Zhuqueibacterota bacterium | reverse complement strand
TGCGTCAAAATCAAAGCTGGGGCGCGGGTGAACAGGTGAGAAGCAACATTGCCGCGCTGGCGCAACCGGGAAGTATTGCGGTTGTCACCGGCCAGCAAGTCGGCATGTTTGGCGGTCCGCTGTTTACATTGTATAAGGCGCTGACGTGCTTGAAGCTCGCCGCCAGCCTGCAAGCGCGTTTGCAGCGCGAGGTGGTTCCGGTTTTCTGGCTCGCCGCGGATGACGATGATCTCGCGGAAATTGATCATCTGCTTTTGATGACGCGCGACAACAATCTCACGTCTTTTTCGTGCCTGCGTGATGCCGAACAACGCCGGCCGGCCGCGCAAGTTCATCTCACAGAGGATATTGCCGCCTGCCATCAGGTGTTGGCGGATACGATTGTCGATTCCGAATTCAAAGCCGAGATCCTTGCTGCGCTCGCGCAAGCTTATGTTGCGGGACGTTCGTTGCCGGAGGCATTTGCGCTGTGGCTGAATTATTTGCTCGGCGATTTCGGCTTGGTGATGCTCAATCCCGCGGATTCGGAATTGCGCCAGCTCGCCCGACGCATCTTTCTGCCGGAAATCATGCAAGCCAGCCCGTCGACAAAAGCGGCGTTGCAAACCAGCGCGCGGTTGGAGCAGGCGGGATATAGTGTGCAGGTGCCGTTGCGGCCCGGGCGTTTCAATTTGTTTTATGTCGATAGCGCGCGCCATGCTCTCGAACAAAAAGAAGGCCGCTGCGTCAGCACCGACGGGCAATTTGAGTTTTCCTCGCAAGAGTTGCAGCAGCGCGTGCAAGAAACGCCGCAGCAATTTTCTCCCAATGTGATTTTGCGTCCGGTGCTGCAAGATTTTCTGTTGCCGAATGTCGCCTATATCGCCGGACCTGGCGAAATTTCTTATTTCGCACAATTGCGCGGCGTTTATGAGAGTTTTGGTGTGTTGATGCCGGCCATTTTCCCGCGCAAATCGCTGACGCTGCTCGAAGCGAAAGTGAAACGCGTGATGGAAAAGTATGATTTATCGCTGCGTGAATTCTGGATCCGGCCGGAGGATTTAGTGACGCGCGTCGCCCGCCAGGAAGCTCCGGAGGGTTTATTCGAGCCGGTGGCGGCAGCGCGAGATATGCTCGGCGGCAGACTCGATGAGTTGAAGCAACGCGCCGTCGCGCTTGACCCGACGCTCGCCGGTTTCATTGATAAAGAACGCGGCAAAATTTTCCATCAACTGGAAATCATCGAAAACAAATTGCTGCAAGCTTCCAAACGCCAAAACGAAACGTTGCAGCAGCAAATCATGAAAGCGGCCCATGCCTTGTTTCCACAGCAGCGCTTGCAGGAACGCGAGTTCAACATTGTTCCCTTTTTGTGCAAATACGGCAAAAATGTCGTGCGGCAGATTCTTGATGAAATGGAGTTGCAGAATTTTGATCATCAAGTCATTGAGTTGTGAGATGAATGTTCGGGTTTCGCGATGGGGCGAGAAGTGGAGCTGTGTGCAGGTATCATTTCTAAAGTAAACCTGAGAAGGAGGAGGCCATGTTGTCTCAAACAAACCGTTGGTATTTCCTGTGTTTCTTATTCGTCTGTTTATTGGCGATCAAGCCGGCCACGGGCCAGGATCTGCAGTGTTTCGTCCTGACCCCGCCGGATCAAATCCTCGCCGGCGTCAAGCAGATCGCCATCGCCGATTTCAGCGTCACTTCGAGCTACGCGGAAGACGACGCGCCGAGCGGCAAAAAAAACACATTTGACAAAATCCTGGGGGCGGTCGAAAAAAGCGCCGCAGCCGAACGCAACAAAACGCGCTTCAACGATGCGGGCCGCAAATTGTCGGACTTGATGACCGGTGCGTTGATCAAAAGCGATCGCGGCGTCGGTAATGTCAGCTCGGGCTTCCTGGGGCTTGGCTCGAAAGAGGGTAAAAGCTTTCAGTCCGGCGCATTTACCAATATTTTCCGTGTCGTCGAGCGCTCGCAAATTCAACAAGTGATGAATGAGTTGCAGCTCTCGCAAACCGGCGTGGTCGATGAAGCCTCCGCGGCGCAAGTGGGCCGGGTGCTGGGCGTCGATGCCATCGTCATGGGCAATGTCAATGTTTCCTTTCAAGATCGCTGGCTGAAAGAAGAACGCGAGAAGGACAAGAAGAAGTATCAGGTCGATTGCGAAAAGCGCCAGGCCAATGTCAGCGCCTCAATTCGCATCATCAAAGTGGAAACCGGCGAAGTGATCGGCACGAAAGACGGCCAGGAGAAGCAGGAAAAGAAGAAATGCGAAGGCGATTACGGCGATTTGCCGTTGCCGGAGGCGCTGGTTGATCAATGTCTGGAAAAAGTCGCCGATGAGTTGGTTGACTATTTCGCGCCGGAATTCGCCTTGCAAAAGCTCAAATTTGAATACGACATGGGCAATGATTACAAGCGCCACACCGACATTGCCAAGCAGGCGATTAAAGACTACGATCTCAGCACGGCCTATTTGCAATTTGCCGCGATCGTCGAGCAGGATCCCTACAATCACGCGGCGAATTTCAATGCCGGCGTGTTGCACGAGGCAGTGGGCAATTTTAAGAAGGCGCAGGAAAAATACAATTTCGCCTTCAGCCTCAAAAGCGACGAAGGCAAATATCGCGACGCGCAGAAGCGCATTGCCAAGCAAACAACTTTTTGGGATCAACTCAACACGCTGGGCATCGTTTTGCAAGAGCATGAATTCAGCGCGACGCAGGCCGAGTTGAAATCCGCCACGGTGACGAAAGTCGTGACCAAAGGCTCAGGCTCAATTCGTCTTGAAATCAAGGCCGAACCGAATGCTGCCAGCGCCACCGTGGTCAAGGTGCCGGGCGGCATCGAATTGGAGTTGCTCGAATCTTCGAAGGATTGGTTTAAAGTTAAGCTACCTGACGGCAAACAAGGCTATCTTGCCGCCAGTCAGGCGCAAATTCGAAAATAGTCAGCGGCCGTGTGAAAACTTTTGGGCGCCACGCGGCTGAACTGGTGACGTGGGCTGAGCTTGTCGAAGCCTGAGCTTGTCGAAGCCTGAGCCTGTCGAAGCCTGAGCCTGTCGAAGGCTAAGTTTTCACCCAGCCATATATTGCCTGAACGATGGGAGTTGACAAAGCATGCAGTGTTCCAATTGTGGTTTTGAGAACTCGGATAAGCTGAAGTATTGCGGCGAATGCGACGCGCCTCTGCCCGTGCTTTGTCCCAATTGCAGCTTTGTCAATCCTGCACAATTTAAATTTTGCGGCCAATGCGGCACTCGCCTGACGGAGCCGGTTTCTTCCCACCCCGGTCCAGGTGAAAATGTTGAGACCAGGAATCGTGTTGCGGCCAAAGTTCCGGAGGCCGAACGTCGGCAGCTCACCGTGATGTTTTGTGATTTGGTCGGCTCGACGGCGCTCGCGACGAAACTCGATCCTGAAGAGTTGCGCGAAGTGGTGCAGCAGTATCAAAAAGCCTGTGCGGACACCGTTAATCGTTTTGACGGCCATATCGCGCAATACCTCGGCGACGGCGTTATGGTTTATTTTGGCTATCCGGTCGCGCATGAAGATGATGCGCGCCGCGCTGTGCGCGCCGGTTTGGAAATCGTCGACGCGACGCAAAAGCTCAATGAACGTTTGCAGCGGGATTTTCATGAAAGCCTGGCGGTGCGCGTCGGCATTCATACCGGTTTGGTGGTGATCGGTGAAATGGGCGGCGGCGCAAAACGCGAGCAGCTTGCGCTGGGCACGGCGCCGAATATCGCTGCGCGGTTGCAGGGTTTTGCAGAGCCGAATACCGTGGTGATCAGCTCTGCAACGCATCATCTCGTGCAAGGCTTTTTTAAGCAGCAGTCGCAAGGCATGCGGGTGTTGAAAGGCATTGTGCCGCCGCTTGAAATCTTTCGCGTGTTGAACGAAAGCGGCGCGCACAATCGTCTTGAGGCGACCATGAATGCCGGATTGACGCCGCTGGTGGGCAAGCATAAAGAATTGCAGGAACTGGTCGCGGCATGGCAGCGCGTCAAAAGCGGCAAACGGCAGGCCGTGCTGCTCAACGGCGAAGCCGGCATTGGAAAATCGCGTTTGTTGCATGCGTTCAAACAACAGCTTGCCCATGAGCCGCATCTCTGGTTGGAGTGTCACGGCTCGCCTTATTTTCAAAACAGCGCATTGCATCCCTTGATCGAATGGTTGCAGCGTGTGCTTGATTTTCGCCGGGAGGACGCCTGCGACGTCAAAACCAAAAAGCTCGAGAGCTGGCTCAGCCATTATCAACAACCGGCTTCTGAAACGTTACCACTGTTTGCGGGGCTGCTTTCCGTGCCTCTGGGAGATTGTTACAACCCGCCGAAACTGAATCCTCATCGCCTGAAACAGAAAACCCTGGAAGCATGGCTGGCCATTTTGATGGAGATGGCGCAGCAGCAGCCCGTGGTTCTTGTGGTTGAAGATTTGCATTGGGCCGATCCTTCCACGCTCGATATGCTTAACCTGCTGCTGCAATCCACCCAAACCGCGCGTTTGCTGGCGTTGTTCACCTCGCGTCCGGAGTTTATGCCGCCGTGGGGCGAAAGTCCTGATGTCGTGCAAATCAACCTCAACCGCCTCACACAAGATCAAGTTGAAACGATGGTGGCGCAGGTGACCGGCGCAAAAATGCTGCCCGCGCCCGTGCTGCGGCAAATCGTGACCAAAACCGACGGCATCCCCTTGTTCGTGGAAGAACTCACCAAGATGGTGTTGGAATCCGGTATGCTGCGGGAAGACAATAATCATTTCGAATTGAACGGCGCGCTGCCGCCGCTTGCCATTCCGGCCACGCTGCAGGACTCGTTGATGGCGCGGCTTGACCGCCTGGCGCCGGTTAAAGAAGTGGCGCAATTGGCCGCCACTCTCGGGCGCGAATTTTCCTTTGAATTGATGAGTGCTGTGGCGCTGGTGGAGGAAACCACGCTGCAACAGGGTCTGGCGCAGTTGGTCAAGGCCGAACTGCTTTATGAAAATCCTCATCCCAACGGACACGGCGCCACGTATGTTTTCAAGCATGCCCTGATTCAGGAAGCCGCGTATCAAACCTTGCTGAAAAGCCGGCGGCAGTATTATCATCAACGCATTGCGCAAACGCTGGTGGAAAAATTTTATGACACCGCCTCCGATCAGCCCGAGCTGCTCGCCCATCATTACACCGAAGCCGGCCTGATCGAAACCGCGATCGCTTACTGGCAATGGGCCGGCGAAAACGCGATCCAGCGCTCGGCGAATATTGAAGCCATCAGCCATTTGACGCGGGGATTGGACTTGTTGAACACGCTGCCGGAAAACGCGCAACGCGATCAGCTCGAGCTTGAGTTGTTGACGTATTTGGGCGTTGCGACTGCAGCGACCAAGGGTTACACCGCCCCGGAAATCGAACGAATCTACCATCGCGCGCGCGAGCTTTGTGAACGCGTCGAGTATTCACCGCGCCAATCTTCGAGCATGCTGGGGTTGTGGAAAGGCGCGTTGGTGCGCGCTGATTTTGAAAAAGCCCTGGCCTTGGCGCAGGAGTGCATGCGGCTGGCGCAAAAAAAGCAGAACGCCGAGCTGTTGTTGACCGGCCATCTGACGCTGGGCGTGACGCTGGCCAGTTGGGGCGAACTGGCGCGGGCGCAAGAACACTTAACGAAAGCGCTCGAGCTTTATCAGCCTTCGGAGCATCGCACGGACGCTTTTGAATATGGCGAAGACCCGGGCGTGGTTTGCCTGTCATATCTTGCCGCCGCTTTGTGGATGCTCGGTTATCCCGAACAAGCATTGCAACGCAGCAACGACGCGCTGGCATTGGCGGAAAAACTCGCGCATCCATTCACGCTGGCGCTCGCGCTCAACTTCAATGGAGATTTGCATTATTTGCGCCGGGAACAGCACATGATGCTCGAGCGCGCGGAACGATTGATCGCATTGGCGGAAGAACAGGGTTTTCCGTTTTGGCGCGCTTGCGGAGAAATTCAGAAAGGCAGCGCGCTTTTTGAGCGCGGCCAGCATGACGAAGCGATGGCCCTGATCGATCAAGCCGTGGCGCATTTGCACGCCGGCGGCGCGCAAATTGGAGAAGCTGCGGGCCTGGCGCAACGCGCATTGGCTTATGGCAAATTGGGGCGTGTCGAAGAAGGCCTGCAAATCATTGACGAGGCCATCGAGATGGTGAAGAATGGCGGTGAGCGCCACATTGAAGCCGAGCAATGGCGCATCAAAGGTGAGCTTTTGTTGATGCAATCTGACCGCGGCAAATTCAACGGTTTGTTGCCCGCGCAGCAGCAGCAAGCGGAAGAATGCTTTCGGCGAGCCCTCACGGTGGCGCAACAGCAGCGCGCCAAATCCTGGGAATTGCGTGCCGCCATGAGCTTGAGCCGCTTGTGGCAGAAACAGGGCAAAGCCGCTGAAGCAACCGCGTTCTTATCGGAAATTTACCATTGGTTCACGGAAGGCTTTGACACGGCGGATTTGCAGGAAGCAAAGCAATTGCTGGGCGAATTCCATTTGGTTGAATCATAGAAAGAACATGTCCATCGATTTTCTTGCCTTGGCCGCGCATCCCGACGACATTGAATTGGGCTGCGCGGGCACGTTGATCAAGCTCGCAAAAATGGGTTATCGCACGGCCGCCTTCACGCTGACGCGCGGCGAAAGCGGCACGCGCGGCACGCCCGAGATTCGCCAGCGCGAGTACGATGCCGCCGCGCAGATCATGCGCGTGTCGCAACACGGCATGCTCGATATTCCCGATGCCGGTATCGAAGAAACTCAGATCAACCGCCTCAAACTTGTGCGCATCATCCGGCAATTGCAGCCGCGCGTGGTGGCAACGATGCATTGGCAGGCGCGCCATCCGGATCACATTCATGCCTCGCACTTGGTGCGCGATGCCGCAATGATTGCCGGCTTGAAGAATCTCGATCTCAGCCC
>QEVD01000278.1 GCA_003576975.1 Candidatus Zhuqueibacterota bacterium | reverse complement strand
AGCGGATTGCGCGCAACGATGAAACTATCCGCCTTGGTGGTGATGAACAACTCCGCGGCGGCCCATTGAAACTCATCACCAAAATTGCTGTCGCCGTATTCGCCCGTGACAATGTCGGGATTGTACGCTGCATTCAGCGCGGCTTGATTATAGCGCACGTTCGGATTTTTTTGCGCCCAGCGCCAGGCTTCAAGCGCGGCATTTAAACAGGTTTGATCGAAGCCCGGCATTTGCGTGGAGTATTCTTTGAAGATGCGGCTCGCTTGCGCCATCACTGCGGCGAAGTCAAGCGTGGCCGGCGTGCTCTTTTGCACGACGTAGCGGCGCGCGGTATCCACGTGCGGCATCACTGCGCCGCTGAAATTCGCGGTGGTGAGCTTGTGATAAACACCCCCGTCGTTGGGATCCTGCATGGTCAGCATCCATTGAATATTCCACAACGCTTCGTCGAGAATATCGGGCATGCCGTTGCCGCTTTCGGGAATGTTGAGATTGAAATCGCGATAGTATTCGGGAAAATGTTCATACGCGGCGAGCAGCGTGTACGTGCTGATGCCGGAGTTCACAATGTACTTGTTGTAATCGCCCGCATCATACCAGCCTTTGGGAGAAGAGATGATGGTGTTCTCCGGCCGCGCCGTAGTTGCCGCAGAGGCATGCACCCAAACTTGCGTATCGGGATGGCCCGCAGGCCGCTGCCACTTTCCGGCATATGGCGCCGCGAGCGCCGCTGAAGCGCGTTGAAAGTAATATCCTTTTATCGCGGCAGAGGACAAATTTTGATGCACATATTCTTTAATGAAAAACGGATGTGATTTGCCGAGATTGGGAATGACGAGCGTGTATTGTCCCGCTTGCTGAAACGAGGTGAAGTCCGCGAGCTTCACGCTCTCGCCGGAATGCGACCACGTTTGCGCTGCGCCAAGCGTGCCGGTAAACAGCGTGTCGGTTTGATTGGGAGAGGTGAGATAGAAAACATTGCTCGCTGCACCCACAGCCACGGCGAACTTCGGGCCTTTGGGATAAAAGCCGAGTTGATTCAAACGAATGGCTTCTTGTGCAATGAGCGCGCCAGGCAGCGAGGCGGCAAGCAAAACGAATCGCGCAATGAAGGCTTTTGCAAAGTGCATCGTTTCATCTCCGGTTTTCGCCGTAATCCATCATACCAAGGCTTTGCTTCTAAAGCAAAACAAAGGCAACACGATTATTGGCAAAACGATTAAAAGAATGGTTTTGTCAGCAATGGTTTTGTCTTGTTGGTTTTCGTAAAATTCGATTGTCGCATGTTTTTCGAGTTATTGCGTCGACGGCCACGCCGACTCATACGCCGCAATAATCTTATCAATGAGCCGATCGGTTTCTTCATTCACAACTTTTTTAGCGGGATTCGCGTCGAACCAATTCACAACCTCTTCTGCGCCGCGCGCAAACGGAATCGTGGCAACGTAGTCCGGCACGAAACGCTTGATCTTGGTGTTGTCGAAAATCATGCTGTGCGTTTTGTCACCCAACAAACTCGCGCCCCAGTCGGGATCGAATGCTGCGATGAATTCCGAGGGAATGTGCACAATGCGAGGTTGCACTCCGGCCGCATGCGCCACGATTTCAAAAATTTGATTCCACGTCAGTACTTCATCGGAAGTAATGTGAAACGTTTCACCAATCGCTTGTGGAAGGCCGAGCAATCCCACGAAGCCTTTGGCAAAATCACGGTGATGCGTCAGCGTCCACAGCGAAGCGCCGTCGCCATGCACGATGACTTTCTTGCCGACGCGCATGCGGTGCAGAATCGTGTATTGCCCGTGCATCGGAAACAGCGTGCGATCATAAGTGTGCGACGGGCGAACAATCGTGATCGGAAAATTCTCTTCACGATGAGCTTTGATTAAACGATCTTCACAAGCAATCTTTCCACGCGAATATGCCCAAAAAGGATTTCGGAGCGGGGTGGATTCCGTAACCGGCAGTGAGGCGGGTGGGGTTTGATAAACCGAGGCCGAGCTGATGAACACATATTGCGAGGTGCGTCCGCGAAACAACTCCAAATCCATTTCAATGTGGTCCGGCGTAAAGGCAATCCAATCAACGACGGCATCAAACATCCTGCTGCCGAGGGCTTTTTGAACTGCATTTTTGTTGCGAATATCGCCGCGCAGAATTTCAACGCCAGCCGGAACGCTACGCTCGCTCTGGCCGCGATTCAGCAAACAAAGTTGCATACCGCGTTCAACGGCAAGCTGAACACAAGCCGAGCTGATCGTACCGGTGCCGCCGATGAATAAAACGCTCAGGCTCATCGTTTCTCACTCATTTTGAGGGAATTCTCCAAAGACACATGATTGCCTTGCCACGGCATTACCTGAGGTGGCTTAAGCCTTCCGGGGTACAGCTTCAGGCTCATCTTCCAGCTTGTCATACCAATTCTTCTTCAAAATAAAACTGGTGATGGCGATGACGATCAAGGCGTAAACAACGGACATTTTTTCTTGAATCACAAGGTAAATCGGCAGCGCCACCAGACTGGTTTGCCAGATGATCCCGATGACGATGTTGAACATGTCGCGTTTGAAAGCTTTATTCGCCTTGAAATGTGGGTCCTCCGCTATTACCAAATCATGCACCGGTTTCCAGAAACCCCAGGGGCGAACCTGTTTATAAAAACGCTTGAGCACTTCCATATCATCGGGTTTGGTTGCAAAAGTGGCGACAATGCATCCCAACAACGACACGGCAAAAATAATCGGAAACTGGTAGATGACCGGAGAAATATCCACGACCATGGGCGTGATTAGCGAGGCAAGAATTCCGGTAACCATGCCCCAAAAATAACCATAGCCATTAAAACGCCACCAATACCATTTCAAGACATTGGCGGCGGTATAACCGCCCCACAACGCGTTCACAATCCATTGCGTCACAGAATCGATCGACTCAATCACATAGCCAAACAACGTGCCGATGGCGACGACGGCAAATGAACAAAGATAGCTCATTCTCACATAGGTTTTGTCATCGGCATTGGGATTGATAAAACGCTTGTAGATGTCATTGACCAGATAAGCAGGCGCGGCATTCACCGTGGCCGCAAAGGTGGACATAAACGCGGCCAGCAAGCCGGCCATGAGTACGCCCATCAATCCGATGGGCACGAAGTTGCCGATGGCATAAGGAAGAATCAACTCGAAATCGAGATTGTCTCCCATGCTTTTTAGTTGCGGGCTGAAGAAGACCAGGGCCAGCACGGACAAGCCTGCGATCATCATATAACGCGGAAAAAAAAGCACAATGGAAACCCAACTGCTCATCAGCGCCGCTTCCTTTGGGGATTTGGTGGCGAGCACGCGCTGCATATCGTAATTCGGCGCCGGGCCGGCCGCGCTCACGAGAAAACCCTTGAAAACCATCATGCCGAAAAAAATCGCAAACAGCGAGTAACCGTCTGCCGCGATTTTGGCATTGACGGAATCGAGAATGCCCGTCCAATCGAGATTCAAATTCCATCCAAAAAAAATATTCTTCCAACCGGCGGGAACCGCGGCCTGTAAAGCCTCCGGGCTGACCCGGTTGATGGCAATGACGCCGATGGCGATGGAAGCAACGGCCATGATGACGTATTGCGCAAGCTCGGTGAAGACCACGCTGAACATGCCGCCTTTGATTACATAGAGCGTCGTGATGCCGGTAAAGATCAGCGCATAAGCGTTGGGAGAAATATCCCACGGCAAAAACGAGGCAGCAAATTTTCCGATGCCGATAAACCCATACGCCATGAAACCGATGACACTGACCAGCGCAAATGTGACAATACTGATGTGGCTCAATTTTGCCCCCATGCCCGTACCAAATCTGGTTTCGAGCCATTCTGCGCCGGTCATCACGTTGGAACGCCGCAGCCAGAGGGAAAGATAAATCATCTGAAAGACTTGATTGAATACGGGCCACAGCCACGGCAGGAATACCCCCTTCAAGCCGTAAACAAATGTGACGTACACCAGCCACATCGTGCCTGTGATGTCAAACATGCCCGAGGCATTGGAGATGCCGAGAACATACCACGGGATGGTTTTTCCGCCCAAGAAATAGGAATCGATGTTCTTGGTGGCGCGTTTTGAAATCATGAAACCGATCATCACCATCGCCGCCATGTAGACGATAATGATGCTAATGTCGATCCAATGTAATTGCATATTCTCCCTTCCGGTTTATGCGCGCAAGGCAGACCGTGGTGTTGCGGCCACACGCCTCAGCAAGAAACAATTGGTGTGCGAATTCTTTCTTAACCGATTCTGATGATTTGGCATTTGCATGTGGCCAATTTTGCCTGGCGACAATGCTATTCTTGCATCACAAAAATGCTAAGCTTGCACTCACGACAACAATCCATTACGTTTTATGATTTCGGCATACCATTTTGCGGAAGCCTTGGGTAAGCGCTGGCCGCTGCGAAAATCGACATGGTGTAATCCAAAACGCTTCGAATAACCTTCGCCCCACTCAAAATTATCCAGGAACGACCAGACAAAATAGCCTTTGAGTTTGACCTTGCCGGCGAGCGCTTCGTACGCAGCATTAAGATACTCTTCGAGAAAGGCAATACGTTGAGGGTCATTGACCTGGCCGTTTTCAATGACATCAGCGAGGGCGCAGCCGTTTTCCGTGACGTAGATATCGGGGGAATGGTAGCGTGCCTCAATCCAGTGCAGCAGTTTGCGAAAGCCGAAGGGAACGATGTTCCATTCCATTTGAGTTTTCTTCCACTCCGGATCAGAACTGAGCACAACCTCTTGATCTTCACTCAGCCCGGCGTTGTCAAGAACGGCGTTAGCGACTTTGGCACCGGGGGTATGCGCGGCGTACATCGTTGAGTAATGATTCAATCCAAAAAAATCCGTCGAACCTTTGAGCAAGTTTTTTTCATTATCATTGAACTGCGGCAATCGCTTGCCGAGACGCTCACGCATAACCGCAGGATAGTCTCCGAAATAAACCGGATCGGCAAACCAGCCGAGAAAAAACTCCACCGCGCGCTGCGCCGCCCGCTTGTCCGCCTCGCTGGCGGTCAGCGGTTCACGCCAGTCGCAGTTGTTGGTGATGGCAATCACGCCCTTTTGCTGCGCTTGAAATTGCGTGCGATATCTCTCCACCGCCATCGCGTGCGCGCGCAGCAGCGTATGTCCCGCCAGATAAGGCTCATCTCGTGACATTCGGCCGGGCGCATGCACACCCAAGCCGTGGCCAAGCACCGCGCTGCACCACGGTTCATTCAATGTAAGCCAGTGTTTGACGCGGTCGCCGAACGCCTCGAAACAAATGGCCGCATATTCCGCAAAAAATTCTGCCAGTTTGGGATTCAGCCAGCCGTCGTATTCCATTTGCAGAGCCAATGGCAAATCCCAATGATAAAGTGTGATCCAGGGCGTGATGTGATGCGCCAATAGGGCATCGATCAAATCAGAATAAAAGCGCAGGCCTTTGAAATTGGGTTTGCCGCGGCCGTCGGGTTGAATCCGCGGCCAGGAGAGAGAAAAGCGGTAAGCCTTCAGGCCCATGTCGGCCATCAACTTGACATCCTCACCGAAACGATAGTAATGATCGCAGGCAAAGTCACCGGTGTCGTTGTTTTTGATTTTTCCCGGAATGTGGCAGAAGGCGTCCCAAATCGACAACCCCTTGCCGCCCTCGAGCCAGGCGCCTTCAATCTGATAGCTCGAGGTGGCCGCGCCCCAGACAAAACCGGCGGGAAATTCTTTCATCGTAATTGCTCGTAATGTCCAATAGAGAATTTCGTGTATGTCCCAAATGGAATTTTTGCAGTAAAACTGATCACCAGAAAATTCTGTCGAAAAACAGATAAACCGTTAGCATCACCTCAGGCTGAAGTTGAATTGCTTTTGATATGGTCGATCAGTTCATCAACTTGCGCAAAAGCGATTGCCGTGTACGTATCCGCCGCGCCGTAATAGATTGCTATCCGGCCGGTATCCGCGTCGCAAAGGGTCGCGCAGGGGAACACCACATTGGGAACAAATCCCACGAGTTCATATTGCTTTTCAGGCGTGAGCAGATAATCATTCGTGCGATAGAGTACTTTATGCGGCTCGTCCAAATCGAGCAACGCGCCACCCATGCTGTACACGAATCCGTTGCACGTAGTGACCACGCCGTGATACAGCAATAGCCAGCCTTCTTTGGTTTCAATCGGCACCGGACCGGCGCCGATTTTCGTTCCCTGCCACCAATTCTTTCCGCCGCTCGCCATGACGTGCCGGTGTTTGCCCCAATACGTCAAATCCGGACTGTAACTCAAAACGATATCACCGAAGGGCGTGTGGCCGCTATCGCTGGGCCGGCTTAACATGGCATAAAGTCCTTTGATTTTCCGCGGAAACAAAACGCCGTTACGATTGAACGGCATGGTGGCATTTTCCAACCGTGTGAACGTTTTGAAATCTTTTGTCATTCCCAAGCCGATGGAAGGCCCGGGGAAATCGTCGCACCAGGTAATATAGTAATTATCTTCCAATTTCAACAAACGAGGATCATAGGCATAACTGGTCGGCGCCGGCCGGCCTTTTTCATCAACCCACGGAATACCCTCCGGTTCTATTTTCCAGTTGATCGCATCTTCACTTCGCCCCAAAAACAATGAGGGCCGGCTGTTCTTTTGATCAATTCGAAAAACACCGACAAAAGCGCCTTGATAAGGAAGTACCGCGCTATTAAACGCGCGCGCGCCTCGCGGTATGGGATTCCAATCGATAATTGGATTCTTGCTGTAACGCCATACCACTTCGTGCAGACCAGCGGGTTTGTCTTCCCACGGAATGCCGGGTAAGCTCGCGCCTATTATCATTTTGCTCATACATGTCACCCTTTGTGTTGAGGATCAGTTAAAAAGTTCTGGCACAGCGGCTTCTTCAT
>QEVD01000277.1 GCA_003576975.1 Candidatus Zhuqueibacterota bacterium | reverse complement strand
ATGACGTATCGCATGACTGATCATGCCGGCGGCGGCGACAAGAATCGCGTGTTCAATGATACGATTTTGTTGAAACCCGGCGAATACGAGTTGTTTTTCACGACTGATGATTCGCATTCGTTTAACGATTGGAACACGTCGCCGCCTCACGATCCGGGTCATTACGGCATTACATTATATCGCGTCGAGTGAGGTCACTCCTCAACCTAACAAATTGCAGCACCTCCGAAAACACCGGCAGAAATCCGCAACCAAAAACTCTTTAAACAAATTGGTTGCAGCTATCCGCCGGTGTTTTTATTTTGGGGCGGATGAATACGACAGCCTCGAGTCATGGCAAACATCATTTTTTATGTCATTCTGCAAGAAGCTTGTGAAGCATTACGAACACGCTCAATGCAATTGCAAGCGTGACACTTCACAAGATTTCGGCTTGAATGCCATTCCATCCCGAGAGCGGCAAACCCTCGTGAGGGCAATCATGAATATCGATAATGCTTATTTGACCAGCACCCTGCAGGATTTGATCCGCATCAACTCGATCAATCCCGTGCTTGCTGCCGGCAGTCCCGGCGAAGCGGAAATTGCAGATTATGTTGCCTCCGGCCTGCGCAAATTCGATCTTGAAGTCAAGCTCTGCCAGGCGCATCCCGGCCGCGTGAGCGTCATCGGCCGGCTTCCCGGGAAGGGCCGTGGCCGTTCGCTGATGCTGAATGCACATCTTGATACCGTCGGCGTTGAAGGCATGGCCTCGCCGTTCGCCGCAGAAGTGCGGGATGGCAAGATGTATGGCCGCGGTGCCTATGACATGAAAGGCAGTCTCGCCGCGTGCCTGACCGCATTGAAATCCTTGGTCGAGGCGGATATTGCGCTAAACGGTGATATCATTCTGGCGGCAGTCGCCGATGAAGAACATGCCAGCCTCGGCACGGCCGAGGTGATCGAACAGATCAAAGTTGACGCGGCGATTGTGACGGAAGCCACGGAGTTGCAGCTTTGTCTCGCGCACAAGGGCTTCGTCTGGCTGGAAGTCGAAACCTTTGGCCGCGCCGCCCACGGCAGCCGTTTTGCCGAAGGCATTGACGCCAACATGCGCATGGGAAGATTCCTGGCGCGCCTGGAACGCCTTGAGCACGATCTGCGCGGCCGCGCCGGGCATGCGTTGGTTGGGCCTCCCTCCTTGCACGCCGCAATGCTGCAAGGCGGCAGCGGCCTGAGCACCTATGCCGCCACCTGCAAGCTTTTTATCGAGCGCCGCACGATTCCGGGCGAAACCGAAGCGCAAGTCCTACGGGAGATTCAGACGATTCTTACCCATCTGACGGCCGAAGATCCCAAATACCGCGCGACGGCAAAATCAATTCTGGCGCGCGCACCGTTTGAAGTTTCACCGCAAGCGGATTTAGTCAAGATTCTTGCTGAAACGGCCACGCCGATTCTGGGCAAGAGACCGCAGCACATCGGGCAGTCGTTTTGGATGGACTCTGCTTTGCTCGCGGCTGCCGGCATCGAAACCGTAGTCATTGGCCCGGTTGGCGCCGGCGCGCACGCTGCGGTCGAATGGGTTGATCTGAAATCCCTCGCCGTGCTGGCGCAAATTCTCGCGCAAACTGCCATCGCATATTGCGGGTAGAATCCCGCGCTGGCTTTTGCGAAGTTAAGCTCCAAAACGAATGCTTATGCAAGCTGAAACCCGAAGCACCATCGCGGTCGAGCAGCTTCCACAAAACTGCCCGCAGAAGTTGCACTCCCACAAAAAAGCAAAAGCCTTTTCAGTGGGATTTTATTTTCGTAGGCGAGATGCTTTCAGAATTTTGTTTTAACGTTGAGACGTTGATCGCTTATTTCTAAAACGTGTCCGCCGCAAATCTAATCCTTGAAATTCAACCCTGCCGCAGGCAAAATCCTCTTGCTTTTACAACCCAAATGCGTTATGCTTTTTGCCAATTTTAGTGCAATTGCCTGCCCGGTGGCCTGCTTGCTGCCTTCCGGGAGAAGGGCCGCAAGTGCGTCATTGCATGATTAACACGGAGGTGTCATGGTGAAAGAAAAAAAATTCCGGCACATATTTCTGTTGCTTGTCATCATCACCCTTGCCTCGGAAAGCTTTGCACAACCTTCAGAGGAATTCCTCCAACAAAAAGCTGCAAAGATTCACCACCGCGTGCTGACGATCGATACCCACATCGACTGGCCCTCGCGCCAACTGCGCTCGCCGGAATTTGTGCCGGGTGAACGGCATGAGCCGGGCTTGCGTACCAGCGGCCAGTGGGATTTGATGCGCATGCAGGAAGGCGGGTTGGATGCAGTGTTCATGTCGATCTACACTTCACAAGGGCCCCGCACAGACGAAGGCCACGCCAATGCCCAGGCGCATGCGCTCAAGCTCATCGAAATCACCAAAAAAATGGTGAGCGATTATCCCAATCTCGCTGAAATTGCTTTGACGCCTGAGGACGCTGTGCGCCTCGAGAAATCCGGCAAACGCGCGATTTTTATGGGTATGGAAAACGGCTATCCCATCGGCAAAGATTTGAGCCTAATCAAAACGTTTTACGATCTCGGCGTGCGTTACATGACCATCACGCACACGCGCAACAATGAACTCGGCGATTCCTCCACCGATGAAAAAACCGAGTGGAACGGCCTCAGCCCGCTGGGCGAGGCGGCCGTCAAGGAAATGAACCGTTTGGGCATGATGGTCGATATTTCGCATGTGCATGACGAAACATTTTGGGATGTCATTGCTCTGACACAGGCACCGGTGATTGCCTCGCATTCGAGCGCGCGCGCCCTGTGCGATCATCCGCGCAACATGAACGACGACATGCTGGCCGCGGTTAAGAAAAACGGCGGCGTGGTGCAACTCTGCCTGCTGGGCAATTACATTAAAAAGCTTCCCCCGAATCCCGAACGCGAGGCGGCGCTCGAACCTTACCGGGAAAAACGCGCAGCTTGGCGGCGCGGCGAACTGAGCGAGGACGAACAAAGCGAGCTGATGGCAAAATTTCAAGAGATCAACGAAAAATTTCCAGCCAACCGCCCGCGTTTGACGGACGCGATTGATCACATCGACCACATGGTGAAAGTCATGGGAATCGATCACATCGGTATCGGCTCGGACTTTGATGGCGGCGGCGGATTTACCGGCATCGACGATGTCAGCGAGATACCCAACATCACGCTGGAGTTGCTGCGCCGGGGGTATTCGGAAAAAGATATTCGAAAAATTTGGGGCGGGAATTTGTTGCGCGTATTCAAGGATACCGAGAAAGTCGCCAAAAAATTGCAAAAACAACAACCGGCTCTAAATACGGCTAATTGAGAAGGCTTATGACATCACTTTTTAAAAAAGCAGGAATCGTTTTGCTCGCGGCGTTCGTCATCGTGCAATTTTTCGGCCCCGCTAAAACCAACCCTCCGGTGGATGAAGGCCGGACGCTTGTTGCTAATCTAACCACCCCGCCGGAGATACAAACTCTCCTCAAGCGCGCATGCGCGGATTGTCACTCGCATGAAACGGCGTGGCCCTGGTATAGCCATGTTGCCCCGGCATCGTGGTTTGTGATCAATCACGTCAACGACGGCCGCCGCCATTTGAATTTTTCGGATTGGGCGAAATACACGCCGAAACAGGCGAGTCACAAACTCGAAGAAATTGAGGATTTGGTGAAGCGGCGCGAAATGCCGTTGCAATCTTATTTGCTGTTGCACTCCTCTCACGCGCAGCTCAATGATCAAGATATTCAAACATTGAGCGGCTGGGCCAAAGATGCGCGCTCGGTGTTGGACGAGGAGATTTCACGCGAGCCTTAGGCTTCGGCTTCAACTGGCTCAGCCGGCGGTTTGCGTGACCTATTACAAAAATTCCAGCTACAATGAGTGCGACGCAACAAACTCAGCGTCCAACAAACGGCGCGTCACACATGAACCCCGGCGTTTTCACGCAATCAGAAAGCAGGCAAAATAATGCAAGCTTATGACCCAACTTGCAACGCCCTCACACATTTTGCTTGATATACGTCATTTCAGGCTGGCTTTCAAAACTGGCGACTGCTTCTGCAACACTGGCGAACACTTTAACCACGGTTTCCAGCTTGGTGATATGAAAGTAGTGTTGCGTCATATGATGCAGATTCGCAAAGCGAATGTCGCCGCCCTGCTCGCGCAAGGCGGTCAGGCAGGCCATGATGGCGCCTATGCCGCTGCTGTTGATCCAGGACACCTCACGAAAATCCATGACCAAACGCTCCGTACCGGCGTTGATCGTGTCCTTGAGAAAATGGCACATCCCTTGCGTTTGCGCATCACCCATGATTTTGCCGCTCAAATGCAAAATCTTAACGGGGCCGAGTGCTTCTTCCGTGTATTCCATAGCTATCATCCTGTATATTAAAGATTTTAAAAGACAGCTTTCAAGTATTCATTGAAGCTGATAATCCAGCGCCTCTTCCTCACCCCGCAACACGCGCAGCGCGCCTTCTGCCAACGCGCGCATTTCATCTTCTCCGGGATATACAAAAACCGGCGCGATCCAGTTGACCTGCGCTTTCATTCTCTCCGCGACTTCAACTGCATGCACCATGCCACCGGTGAAAAGGATCGCATCAACGCGCCCGGCAAGCACGGCAGCCATTGCGCCAATCTCTTTGCAGCATTGATAGACGAGTCCGGCAACCACAAGTTGCGCTCTTTCTTCTCGAGCGGCGGAACGGCGCAATACTTCCGCAAGATCTTTGGTACCGAGATAAGAATAAATACCGCCCTGCCGAAAAATTTTTGTTTCCACCTCCTGCCGGGAATACTTGCCAGAGAAACAAAGATCAACCAGCTTCATCACCGGCAACGATCCCGTGCGCTCGGTGGAAAACGCGCCTTCTTCTCGCGAGTTCGTGACCTCGATCATCTTACCGTTCTCATGCGCAGAGATGGAAATGCCGCTGCCGAGATGCGCGATAATCAAACGCAAATCGCGATACACTTTGCCCTGCTCGCGAGCAAAACGTTTGGCAATGGCTTTGGTGTTCAGCGCATGCGAGAGACATTCGCGATCCATTCCCGCCAACCCGGAAAGGCGCGCGACCGGCGGCCATTCGTCCACACTCACCGGATCAACAATGAACGCCGGACAGCGGGCTTGCGCTGCGAGCTGGTGCGCGAGAAATGCGCCAAGGTTGGAAGCATGCTGCCCGCGTTCGGCACGGCGCAAATCATCGAGCATGTGATCATTGACCAGATAGGTTCCGCTTGCCAAGGGCTTCAACAAGCCGCCACGACCGGCAACAGCATTGATACGCCGCAGGTCAACCGCATGATCGCGCAAACTTGCAAGAATTTTCTCCAGACGAAATTCCAGTTGTGCGAGCATTGGCGCATCGATGAATTGTGCCAACTCGGCATCGCTGTGGCGCAAGGTCTCAGTAAAAACCGGCGCTTCGTTGGCAAACTGGGCAAGCTTGATAGAAGTCGAGCCGGGGTTAATGACGAGGATTTGAAAAGTATTTTCTGCCATTGGGAATTGACAGTAGTTTATTGCGTTATGATGGGCTTGAATGTATCAGAATTTAGCGCCTGAAGGCGCTACTACGAACGTGAATGAACAATCACTCCCAACGCCACCGAATTGAGCTTATCTTCCGCGCTTTCGACGCGTGAGGGAATGAGTATCGGAACCTGCGCGCCGACCACGACATGCGCGCAGGGAGAGCCGCCCAAATATTTCACGGCTTTGCCAAGCAGGTTGCCGGCTTCAATATTGGGTACGACCATGACATCGGCATGCCCGGCAACCGGTGAGACAATTCCTTTTGCTTGCGCGGCAGATTCCAACAAAGCATTGTCCAGCGCCAACGGCCCAAAAACTTCACATTCACCCAACTCGCTTTTCGCCGCCAAGTTAGACAATGCCTGCGCCTCAATGGTTGACGGAACCGCCTCGGTTACAGCTTCGGTTGCACTCATCAGGGCAATGTGCGGGCGCGCAAGACCCAGCGCGTGCATCACCAGAACGGCGTTTTGAATGATCTGTTTCTTCTGCGCAAGTGTGGGCAACACGTTGATGCCGCCGTCTGTGATGCCCACGAGACGGCGTACGCCGGAAAGCGTGTCTTCGTAAAGCAAGACATCGCTCAACAGGCGGCCGGTGCGCAGACCGCTTTGTTTGTCAAGCACCGCGTGCAAAAGCTCATCGGTGCGCAAATGGCCTTTGAGCAGCATATCAGCTTCGCGGTTGCGGCAAAGCGCAACCGCGGTTTGCGCGGCAGAATGCGCATCTGGCGCCGGCACAAAAACAGCATGGCGCAATGACGCGCTTTTTGCCATATGCGCGAGCTTCTCTCGAATCCGGGCTTCTTCGCCAATCAGGACGGGAGTCGCAATCTGCAATGCCGCCGCTTGCGCGAGCGCCGACAACGCGACTTCATCATCAGCCATAACCACAGCCACACGTTTCGGGCCGTGTTCTTGCGCCAGTTGGCGCAGCTCGTTAAAGTTTGCAATGATCATTTGTTCGATGATTTACCGCGCATCGCTTCCACCAACGGGAAAGCGATGCCGAGTATGAGTGCCAAGCGAAACGAGGCGGCCCAATCCACACTCGCGGTTCCGCTCTGAATAAGATTCCAAAGCAAGGTCGCAATCGCGGTAACGGCGAATGCGATGATGAAGGTGACAATAAAATTAACGACAAAACTCTTGAGGTTCATGCAGACTCCTGATTTCACGAATTCGCAACGCCGCCGAGCCGCAACCAAACAAATCTAAACCGCGAATAGACGCCAATTAACGCGAATAAAAAATTCGCGCCTAGTCATGGCAATTAGCGGTTTGTATTTTCTTTGACGAAAAAGCTCTGCCTCATCGCGTAGAAACAGGCTTGGCTTATGATGCGGACTTTAGCGTCAGTGAACAAAAATTCCCGCTATTATGCCATAAGTTTTTTCAGAATCACGGCCACGCGATGGCGCTCTTTGATCCGTTTGCCCCCAAAATAATAAATTCCCACAAACACCACGCCCAACAG
>QEVD01000276.1 GCA_003576975.1 Candidatus Zhuqueibacterota bacterium | reverse complement strand
ACAATGAGCACGGGAATGCCGGCGGCATTGGCTTTTGCGATGGCAGGCACAATCTCGCGCGAACCGCTGGGCGTCACACAAATGGCATCGACCTTTGTTTGAATGAGATTCTCGATGATTTGCATTTGCTTTTCAACGTCAAGCTCACGCTCAGCCGCCTGCACCGTCACGTTTACATTGAGGCGCTGGGCCGCTTCTTCCGCGCCTTTTTGCATATCGATGAAAAACGGGTTGTTCAATGTTTTGAACACCATTGCCACACGCGGACCTTGCGCTTGTTGTTGTTCCTGGCCGCGATTGCAGGCAATCGTTGGGAAAATGATAAAAGCCAAAAGTAAAACGGCAAGCTTCTTCATCATGCCTCCTTCGGTTATTGGAATTATTTTCAGCAAGCGATCAGCACTGAAATGCGGCGAGCTGCTCTTATTTTTTGGATGACTTCAAACCCGTATCCACCAACACAGCAATGATAATCACCGCGCCGATGATGATTTGCTGCAGAAATGATGAAACACCGAGGAGATTCAAACCGTTGCGCAGCACGCCCATGATGAGCGCGCCAATCAGTGTGCCCAGCACCGTACCCTCGCCGCCCATTAAGCTCGTGCCGCCGATAACGGTTGCGGCAATGGCGTCCAGTTCGTACATCATGCCGGCGATGGGCTGCGCCGAGTTCAACCGCGCCGTGAGAATAATTGCCG
The DNA here is from genome assembly GCA_003576975.1 of Candidatus Zhuqueibacterota bacterium. Lineage (GTDB taxonomy): Bacteria > Zhuqueibacterota > Zhuqueibacteria > Zhuqueibacterales > Zhuqueibacteraceae > Coneutiohabitans. The sequence goes on along the minus strand of QEVD01000276.1, from coordinate 12,435 downwards.
CTATCGCGCTCATCAAGCCCGACAGGCCATACACCATGGTTTTGTGAAAACGCACATTCACGCCCGAGAGTTTTGTCGCTTCTTCATTGCCGCCCATGGCATAGGTGTAGCGTCCGAACGTTGTGCGCTGCAATACAAAATTTGCCGCAAGATAAATTACGAGCATCATCAGCACCGGCAGCGGCACAAACAGAAACTCTCCCATCGCAAAATTGCGCAAACTCGCTTCGAATCCCGAGATGGGCCGGCCTTCGGCATAGACCAGAGCGGCGCCGCGCGCCACACTCATCATACCCAGCGTGGCAATAAAAGGCGGCAATTTACCAACCGTGATCAACAACCCATTGATCAGGCCGCAGGCGGTTCCGGCGAACAAACCAGCAACGATTGCAAGTGGAAGTGGAGCGCCGGCTTGCAGTGCGCTTGCCATCACGATGCCAGCAAACGCCACGATCGAGCCGACCGAAAGATCGATGCCGGCAGAGATGATCACAAAAGTCATGCCCACCGCGATAATCGCGTTGATCGAGGTTTGCTGCGCGATGTTGAGCAGATTGGAGATTGTCAGAAAATAAGGCGTCAAGAGCCACATGGCGCCGCACAAAACCAGCAGGCCGAGGAGCGTGCCGAATTGCCGTCCGTGGTGGAGGAGGAGTTGCTTGATTGCCATGTTTGCGTGATGCGAAAGGTGAAAGCCCAAAAACGACACATATAGTTTTTAAAAAGTGAACGCCGTGCAAAAAAAACAAAGAATTCACGTAAAGCCGCCAAGGCACGCAAAGAAAAACTTTGTGGGTTCTTTGCGGCTTTGCGTGAGATTTTTTATTCTGACTCTTACCGGCTGAGAGTTACGAACTAGTTTCTTCGCCCCAACGCCGCGTTTAGAATTTTTTTCGGAGTCGCTTCACCTGCCTCAAACTCTCCGCTAATCCGGCCTTGATGCATGACCAGGATGCGATCGCTCATGCCGAGAATTTCCGGCAGCTCGGATGAGATCATGATGATGCCCACACCCTGCGCGGTGAGCTGATTCATGAGTTGATAGATCTCTACCTTCGCGCCCACGTCAATGCCGCGCGTCGGTTCATCGAAAATCAGAAGCGCGGCCTCGCGGGCGAGCCATTTGCTGAGCACGACTTTTTGTTGATTGCCGCCGCTGAGATAAAGCGTTTTTTGCTTTACACTCGGCGTTTTGATGCGCAAGTCTTCCACAAAGCGGCTGGCAAGTTTTTCCTCGGCAGCCGTATTCATCACGCCAAAGCGGGAGAGTTTGCCGGCATTTGGCAGGCTGATATTGTCTTTGACGGAAAGAGCGAGCACCAGCCCCTGCGTTTTGCGGTCTTCGGTCAGAAAGCCGATGCCGAGTTTGATGGCAGAGGCCGGTGATTTAAGGTTGACTTCCCGGCCGTTTATCCAAATGCGGCCGCTATCTTTGGCATCCACACCGAACAGGACGCGCGCCAGCTCTGTGCGGCCCGCACCCAACAGCCCGGCAAGGCCAAGCACTTCGCCGCGACGCAGTGAGAAATTAATATCGCGAAGTTTGTTGCTTCGTGTCAGGTTCTCAACCCGCAACAATTCTTTGCCGGGTGCAGCTTTTTGTTTGGGAAAATGTTCGCGTAATTCTCGGTTCGCCATCAAGCGCACCAGTTGGGCTGCGGAGGTTTCAGCGAGGCGATGTGTTGCAATGTATTTGCCGTCACGCAAAACACTAACGCGATCGCCGATTTCGAAGATTTCTTCCAGCCGGTGAGAAATATATACAATCGCAACGCCCTTGGCTTTGAGGCGGCGAATGGTGGAAAATAATTCCTGAATTTCGCTGGTGGTCAATGCCGAAGTCGGTTCATCCATGATCAGGACTTTTGCCTCATGAGAAAGGGCTTTGGCTACTTCCACCATTTGTTGTTGCGCGACGCTCAGATAGCGCACCGGCATGCGCGGATCGAAGCGAACGCCCAGCACTGCCAGCAATTTCTCCGCGTTGTTTAAAATCTTTTTGCGATCGATAATGCCCGGGAAAAGCTGCGGCTCATTTCCCAAAAAAATATTTTCAGCCGCGGAAAGATGGGGAACAAGATTGAACTCTTGATAAATAATGCTGAAACCAAGCAGGCGCGCATGCTTTGGACTTTTAATGTCGATCTCATGCCCGTTCAGAAAAACTGCGCCGCTGTCTTTTTGATAGGCGCCGCTGAGAATTTTCATCAACGTGGATTTGCCCGCGCCGTTTTCTCCCAGCAACACGTGAACCTCGCCCGCAGCGAGATCAAAATCAACGCCCTCCAGCGCCATCACCCCTGGAAATGTTTTACGGATGGCGCGCATTTGTAAAACGAAATCGTCCGGCATGGGAGAGAGTTCCGTTAGAAATTTTGCGACGAAATACGCCGGCAGGCGGAAAACGTCAAGCAGGCAACAGCGTTATGCTTGTTTCAATGAGCAGGAATTTCGTGAAGTGTGCGCGTGAAAACGCTTGAGAATATCTCAGGACGAAAACGAGAGAAGTATAGTATTATTTTGAAAAAAACTATCACGCCGCGAAGATTTTGAAAGGCAGATAATGGTTCGGCAGAATGATTAAAAAATATTCTGCCACATAATCATTCTGCCTATTGGTTGCGGCGAAGGCCGCGCGACGTATTATGGATAGAAAAAAAGAGCGTCCGGCGGACGATCGCATAATTACCTCGCCAGCTTAATTCTAAAATGCGAAGGCCGTCGTCAAGGCCACGCTGCGAATGGGTTCCAGATTGCTCTCGACCTGCGTATAGTAATAATCAAAAGCGTTATAAACATTCAGCGTGATTTCCGCCGGTATAATGCGCACGCCCGCGTTGAAGTTTGTGACTTTTTGTGCGACATGAGGCTGGTCAGGAAACACCGCAAAGCTAACCTTGCTGACGTAACGCGAGTCCACGCCAAAGAAATAACGCCCCAGCGTGAGAGTGGCCTGGCCGGTCAATAAATGTTTGGGCCGGTATTGCAGCGGCTCATCGACCTTTTCGAGATTGCCGGTGAGATCGTTGCGGCGTTCCAACTGGCGCGCATCGAGGTAGGTATAGCTCCCGCCGATGGTCAAACGTTTTTTCCAAAAAGAAGTGTTGATATCAATCTCCGCGCCGCGAATGCGAGCGCGATTGAAGTTTTGAAACTGGATGACATTCTGATTGCGCTTCGTCACGAACCGGCCTTCGATCAAATCCTCATAGTCGCTCCAGAAAACCGCGGGGTTGACAAAAAAGTTGCTGAACACGAATTGTCCGCCGACTTCATGTGACCAACCGATTTCAGAGCTGAGATTGGGATTGGGAATCACCACGAAACCGCTCGCCTTGGTCAGCGTGAACATCTCCGCCATCGTCGCGGCGCGAAAGCCGCGTCCGGAGGACAGGCGCAGCGAAGCGTTCGGTGAAACCACATAAACCATGCCGAAGCGCGGATTGAGATGATATTCCTTCAAACCAGTATCGACCCAATGATAATCGAAGCGCAAGCTGCCGGTAAGCGTGACCGCCGTCGAGGCTTTCCACTCGTGCTGCAGATACGTGGAAAAATCCCGCCCGTCGTGCCGGCCGAACAATGTTGAGTTGATATGATTGACTGCGCCGGTGACGCCGAACGTTGACGAATGCACCGGATTCAATTCGATGTCAAGCTGGGCTTCGATATCATTCTTGTAGGCGCGCGAATCGATGTGCGGATCGTTGGCCTGCACAAATGGGTTGGGATCGGTTTCGGCCAAGTCGTTTTGAAAGCGATTGAAATAAAACGAATCACGCAGCCGGAGCGTGATATTGCTGCGCAGAATCGTTTGATACGCAACGCCGGTTTGCAGGCGGCGCGTGGTGGTGCTCAACCCCGCGTCAGATTCCGGCACGCGGGTGATATCGTTGAAGCTATTCGCGGCAATGCTCTCGCCGCCGTGATTTCTCGCGTAGTTGGCGTAAGCGGTGACAAACGAGGTGGTGGTAAAATTGTATTTCAACTTGGTGAAGCCGTTGAGCCGTTGATAATTCCGGTTCTGAGCGTAGCCTGTTGATTCGCGGCGGCCCAGCGAGGCGCGCATTTTCAGCTTGTCGAAGGAGCGCGAATGTGAAATGTCTTGAAAATTGTAGAAGAGCGTGCGTTCGGTGAAGCGCCACTCGGGATAGCGCGGCTTATCATAAATGCCGGCGGTGGACTTGAACACGGTGATGGGCGTTTCGCTCGGATCCTTGGTGATGACATTGACCACGCCGCCGAGCGCATTGCTGCCGTACAGAGAAGAGGCGGCGCCTTTCACGACTTCGACACGTTCAACTTCATTCGGCGGAACTTGATCCCATTTAATGTCGCCGCTGTCGCCGGGCAACATCGGCACGCCGTCAACCAGCAACAGCACCCGGCTGCCGGCGCCCCGGCTGTAGCCGGAGGAGCCGCGAATATTGATTTGTCCGCTCATCAAACTCACGCCGGGGGCGAATTCCAGCAGCGCTTCGAGCGTACCAAAATTTTGCCGTTCGATTTGCCGCGCATTGACCACGCTCACACTCACCGGCGTTTCCAAAAACGATTGCGCCTTCCGGCTTGCCGTCACCACGACTTCCGGCACATCAATCGCGGATTCACGCAATTGAAAATTGACTACTGCCGTATCACCGGCAGTTACTTTGACGGTGGAACTCAAACTCGCGATATATCCGATCAGCGTTGCGCGCACACGATAATTCCCGGGAGGCACGCCCCGAATCACAAAGCGCCCATCGATATCCGAAGCCGCGCCGATCGTCGTGCCCTCCACGATCACATTGACGCCGGGCAACGCTTCGTTGGTTGTCGTTTCTTTGACATGACCCGCAATCACACCGCGTGCTTGAGGTTGTGATTGGCCGTAGAGCGAAGCGAAGTTCGATAGCAATAGAAATATTAGCAGGTTTCTATAAAATCTCATCAAGCGTTCCATGTTTCAATCCCTGAAGTAGATGATGATGGGTTAGGGCAAAATGGGGGAAGGGGGCGATAGGCGCGCAAAATCAGCGATGATATCCACGCCGGTAAGTAAGTCTTTCGCGGGTACTGCAATGGCCCGCGGCGCATCCGGGTTGTTGGCAACACTGTACATGCCCAGCGTATCCAAACCGCTATAATCGCTGCTGGCAAATTGCTTCTTCGGCTTCCACGCCAGCACCACCCATTCATAAGTGCCGGGCGCAAGTGTGAGATTATAGTCATAGGATGACACGAAGCGCGGCAGGGTGTCGCTAAAAACCGGAGGATTGAGTGGAATATCAAAAACCGAGGGCGGGAGTTTCTTGAACACGGCGAGCCGTACCCACTCCGTTGTGTCCGGCCATGCACCAACATAAGTAATGCGTCCGGAGATGCCCTCCCGGATCGGCTCGAGGCCGTGATCGGTGCAGGCGGGAAGAATAATCATGAACAAAACGAACAACAAGGGGATGAGCGAGATGGCGTGCTTCCGCATGTTTATCCCTCACAGTGACGAATCGGTTGCGCGACGGTCGAGCCGCCGCCGAATTAATCTAACAAAGCAGCGCAACGGCCAAGCCAACCTCGTGCGGCGCGTTGATGCTTGCGTTTTCGGGGTCAAATTAACGTAAGAGATCGTCATTGTCAACGGAGAAAATCATAGCAAGTTTTCACTTAAACCCGTAAACTGCTGTGGGAAAATTATAACGCGGCAACTTGCCGCAACCAAATTTACCAACCGCGAATCAACGCTAATCGGCGCGAATAAGAAAATCGCGTGCATTCGCGTAGATTAGCGGTTTGGAAAAACCTTTGCAGGCGTAATAGTTTTTCCAAAGAAATACTATGAATAAATTTGGCGGAATCAAAAGCATGAAAGCCGAATATTTTTTGTTCAATCTTTTTGTGATTGCCGGACCGCTGATCATGAGTTTTGAGAAGCGCATTTTTTTCTTCTCGAAATGGCGTTATGCGCTCCCGGCTGTTGCACTGGTTGCCGCGCCTTTTATCCTTTGGGATGCCCTCGTCACCGGCAGGCATTGGCAGTTCAATTCCGCATACACGTTTGATTTCCGTTTCGCCGGATTACCTGTGGAAGAGTGGCTGTTTTTTTTCACGGTGCCGTTTGCGGCTCTGTTTGTTTGGGAAGTGATTGCCTCTTATTTGCCCGATCGCAAAAGCGCGGCGGCGCAATGGTTTTGGATATTGCTGCTACTCTGCCCGCTGCCCGGGATTGTTGCCATTATGCACGGCAAAGAATACACCGCACTTGTTCTCATTTTTTTGGGATTGGCGGCAACGCTTGATTATTTGTTTTATCTTGCTGCGACGGTTGGAATGAACCTCATTTGCAATAGTTATCTCACCGCCCGGCCGGTGGTTTTATACGAGGAACGCTATCAACTCGGTATGCGTCTCGGCACGATTCCGCTTGAAGATTTTGGTTATGGCTTTGCACTGATCTCGCTCACTGTGATTTTATATGAAAGATTTAAGTTGAGGGCGCATGCCTAAACGTGTGTTGGTTATTGGCTCCGGCTCGGGCAGTCTCAGCGGCGCGATTCGCCTCGCCCGCATGGGATTTGAAGTTATGCTTTTCGCCGTCGTTGCTCACCATGCCGTTCGTTATCGACGAACTCTTTGCGTTTGCCGGTTTCTCGCGCGAAGAGTTTTTGCAATTCGCGCCGATTGAACCGATTTGCCGTTATTTTTTTGATGATGGCGCCCGGCTGGATGCCAGCGCTGAGGTTGCCAGGATGAAGGCGGAAATTGCGCGTTTTTCGCCACACGATGCTGCCCGTTACGAGGATTTCCTCGCCTATAGCCGCCGCATTTATGATCTGACCGCTGAAATTTTCCTCTTTTCCCCCATTCACGAAATTAAAAAAAATCTACGTAGTCAACACTTGCGCGCACTTGCAAATATTTTGCATATTGATCCGTGGCGCACCGTGCATCAGGGTGTGTCGCGTTTTTTTGAAGATGAACGCGTGATTCAATTGTTCGATCGCTATGCCACGTACAACGGCTCCAATCCCTATCGCGCGCCGGCTACGCTTAACATCATCCCGCATGTCGAGTACACGCTCGGCAGCTTTTATGTGCGCGGCGGTTTGCGGCGATTGGCGCAAGCGCTCGAGTCAGTCGCAACGGCGGCCGGTGTGCAGATCAGCACCTCGAGCAAAGTCGATAGAATCTTGCACGACGGCAAGCGTGTAACGGGTTTGCTGGTGAACGGCGAACGAATTGCCGGAGATTACGTTTTGTGCGGCCAGGACGTCGTCGTGGCCTTTGAACAGTTGCTCGAGGGCTTCAATCGCCGGCGGAATAAACTAAAACGATTGGAACCGTCATGTTCCGGACTTGTGTTTCTTTGGGGGGTGAACAAGCAACATGCGTCGCTGCAGCACCATAATATTTTTTTCTCGCAGAATTATCGCCGGGAATTTGAGCAAATTTTTGAGCAACGCGTGCCTCCGGAGGATCCCACGATCTACGTTGCGCTCACGAGCAAAAGCGATCCCGAACACGCGCCCGCACACGCCGAAAACTGGTTTGTGTTGTTGAACATGCCATACGTGACGGGTGAATCCGATTGGCGGCATGAGGCGAAAGCCGTGCGTGAGTGTGTGCTGGCAAAGTTGCAGCGTCATGGTTTTGATATTCGGGATAATATCGAAGTCGAGAACATGATTACGCCGCGCGACTTTCTTGATTTATATCTCAGCAATCGCGGCAGCATTTACGGCATTTCTTCGAATAGCAGAAGCACCGCGTTCAAGCGTCCGGCCAATCGCTGTCGTGAGCTTAAGGGTTTGTATTTTGCCGGCGGCTCGACGCATCCGGGCGGCGGCATTCCGCTGGTGATGCTCTCGGGCAGGATGGCAGCGGAGTTGATTCTGGAGAATAGCAGGAGTTCATCCGGGTGAAGGTTGATGGAAAATCATATGAATAAGATAATCGTCATCGGTTCTGGGTTTGGCGGTTTAGCAGCGGCCATACGGTTGCAAGCTCGCGGTTTTGACGTAACCCTTCTTGAGAAAAATGCGAGGGTAGGCGGGCATGCGTATCAATTGAAGAAAAACGGCTATACGTTTGATATGGGGCCGTCGCTGATTACCGCGCCCGATATCATTCGACGCGTGTTTCAAGCCGCGGGCAAGCACATGGAAAATTATTTGGATCTCATCAAGCTTGCGCCGTTTTACCGGATTTATTATCACGACGGCACGCATCTTGACTATTCCGACGACACGCGCGCCATGCAGGCACAGATGTCGGCGTTTCATCCGCGCGACGGCGAAAACTACGAGAGCTTCATGCGCGCCAGCCGCGAAATTTTCCAGGCCGTGATCACGGATGGCCTTGGCGCGACGCCCTTTCACGACCTGAAAACGCTGTTCAATTTTTTGCCGCGCGCGCTGAAGCTCAAAGCACTTTATCCGGCGCATCATTTTGTCAGCCGCTATTTCAAAGACCCGCGCAATGTTTTTGCGTTTTCATTTCATCCGTTGTTCATCGGAGGCAATCCCTTTCGCGCGCCCAGCGTTTATTTGATGATTCCTTATCTGGAGAAAACCGGAGGCGTTTGGTTCAGCAAAGGCGGCATGTACAGCCTCGTACAGGCATTGGAAAAAGTTTTTTGGGAGATCGGCGGTCACCTCGAAACCGGCGTGGAAGTTTCCGAGATTGTCGTCAAAAATGGCCGCACGACCGGCGTGATGGCAAAGGGGACGTTTTATGCGGCGGATGCCGTGGTTTCAAATGCGGATTGGGCGCACACCCATCGTGATTTGATTCAACCGGCGCATCGCCGCAAATGGACGAATCGTAAAGTCGAAAAACTCGACTACGCGATGAGCGCATTTTTGCTGTATCTCGGTGTGCGTAAGCAATATCCGCAACTCTTGCATCATACGCTCATTCTCTCGCCGCGTTATCGCGAATTGGTGAAGGATATTTTTGATCGCAAGATTTTGCCGGATGATTTTTCGATGTATTTGCACGCGCCCACCCGCACCGATCCCTCGATGGCGCCGCCCGGCGGCGAGAGCATGTATGTGTTAATCCCGGTTCCGAACCTTGCCGGCGAGGTTGATTGGCACACGATGGCACAGCCCTTTGCCGAAAAGATTTTGAAATTTTTAGAAGATGATTTTGGCTTGCGCGATCTGCGCCAGAACCTCGAGGTGCTGGAAATTTTTACGCCGCTCGATTTCAAACGCCGGCGGAATTCGCATCTCGGCAGCGCCTGGGGTGTCGAGCCGAAGCTCACGCAAACGGCCTATTTCAGGCCCCACAATCGCAGTGAAGATATCGCGAACCTCTATTTTGTCGGCGCGAGCACGCATCCGGGCGCGGGTGTGCCCGGCGTGTTGCTCACGGCGGAAACGACCGAGAGAGTCATACTCTCTGATTTTAATATATCGCAATTTGAAAGGTTGAGTGAAGGTGTGTTGGATTGAGGAACGATTGGGCTAAGGCTTTGTCTTTCTCGCTTAGCCCAAGCATCCGGGAACATTATGAAATTTTGGCTTGAAAAATCGCAGCGCAGCGCGTTTGAGTATTCACGCAAGTTGACCGCCAACTATTCCAAAAGCTTTTATCTCTCCACCTGTTTGTTGCCGCGAGAAAAACGCTGGGCCACGTTCGCCGCTTACGGCTTTTGCCGCTACGTGGATAATTTGAGTGATTTGCAGCGCGATCGCAACGCAACTGAAATCGAACGCGAGCTGGATTTCCTCGCATGCGAACTCGAGACAGCTTACCGCACCGGCGAATCCGAGCATCCCATTATTCGGCCGTTCGTTGCCGTGGCATTGCGCTATGGCATCCCGCTGGCACACCCGCTCGATTTGATCAACGGCGTGCGCATGGATTTGCGTCACGTGCGCTATCAGACATTTGACGAGTTATATCCGTTCTGTTACAAAGTTGCGGCAGTGGTGGGTTTAATGATGACGCATATTTTCGGATATGAAGATCACCGCGTCTTTGCCTACGCGGAGAAACTCGGGGTGGCAATGCAATTGACCAACATTTTGCGCGATATTCAAGAAGATTGCCGCATGGGCAGAATCTATCTGCCGCTGGACGAATTGCAAGCCTTCAAGTGCGGCGAATATAATATTGTTGCCGAACGGATGACGCCGGAGTTCCGCGAGTTGATGGCGTTTCAAGTCAATCGCGCGCATTCGTATTACGAGGCTGCTGAGGCCGGCATCGAGTTGCTCGACGCAGACGCCCGCTTTGCGGTTTACGCCGCGAGCCGGATCTATCGCGGCATTCTGCGCCGTCTGGAAGCGCGCGCCTACAACCCTTTTCTTGGCCGGGTTTACGTGCCGAAACACGCCAAGCTCAGCATCGTCCTGCAAGAAGTGTTGCGCACGAAAGTGCTGGCCACGCAAGAACGCCTGGCCTATCATCTCGAGGCAGGTTGAAGGCATGATTCCCGCCAAACCCGCTGCTTGGGCGGACCGCATTTTTTATCCCTATGTCATGCATCTGTTCCACCGGCATTTTCAGCGCATTTGCCTGCTCGGCGAGGTTCCCCGCTGTGAGGCGCAATTACCGTTGCTGTTGCTCCCGAATCACAGCACGTGGTGGGACGGTTTTTTTGTTTATCTCCTCAATAAAAAAAACTTTTACCGCCAACCGTATCTGATGATGTTGGAAGAACAGCTTCGGCGCTACCCCTTTTTTGCAAAGCTCGGCGTTTTTTCGATCAATCCGCATTCGGCGAGCAGCGTCCGCGCGTCGTTGCGCTATGCTGCCGCCCTCATGCAGCAAAATCGCCCGGTTCTTCTCGGGTTCTTTCCGCAAGGCGAACTACGGCCTTGGGATACGCGCCCGCTCGGCTACCAGCGCGGCCTCGAGGTTTTGCTCAAAATGTTCGGCGATAAAGTGAATCTTCTGAACGTGGCGATCAAAACCGAATTCCGCAATGAACGCTTGCCCGAAGCGTTTTTTCTGTTTGATCAAAATCGCATTGTTGGCCATGATGATTTGTTGCGCAGCCAGGATTTGGAAAAAATAGAAGAAGGCTTATTGTCCGAGCTTACGCAACGGATAAAGCGCGGGGAGCAAGGGAGAGTGTTGGTTGGCCGGGCAAGCTCGTGAATTTGACAATCATGATCGCTAGTTGATGACACGTGAAAGAGATTTATTAATGGCGGCAAAAGAGTGACCATTTTATTTTTTTGCATTCTTGGCATTCTCACCCTCGTGCTCGGCATTACTCTTTTCAATGCGTTCACAGCGCCGAGGCTGCAAGCCGCCCTGCGTTTGCAAACAACGCCGCTCGTTTCCGTGCTCATTCCCGCGCGCGATGAGGAAGAAAATCTTGCCAATTGCCTCACCGGATTGCTGCGGCAGAATTATCCCCATCTCGAAATAATCGTCCTGGATGATGGTTCGCGCGATGCAACGGCTGCCATTGCCCGCCGCTTTGTCGAGCAGGACAAGCGTGTGCAGCTCTTGGCAGGCGAGCCTTTGCCGCCGGGCTGGCTGGGCAAGAATTGGGCTTGTGATCAACTCAGCCGCTGTGCGCGCGGTGAAATTCTCATCTTCACCGATGCGGACTGCACGCATGCGCCGGAAATCGTTACGCACACCGTGGCATGGATGCAAAAGCTGCGACTCGGAATGCTCACGGCTTTTTCGCAGCAAGTCACGTTAACGCTGCCGGAGAAGCTGATTGTGCCGGTGATCTACATGCTGGTTTACAGTTATTTGCCGTTGTGGCTGACTTATTTCTTGCAATCACCTTCACTGGCGGCCGCCAACGGCCAATGGATTGCCTTCACGCGCGGAACGTATGATCGTATCGGTGGACATCGCGCGGTGCGCCGGGAAGTTGTGGAAGACGTCGAGCTGAGCCGTCTCGCAAAAATCCGCGGTGAAAAAATTCTGGTGTTTCCCGGAACCGGGGCGTTGTTTTGCCGCATGTATCGCTCCTGGCGCGGCGTGTGGGAAGGTTTTTCGAAAAACGCTTTTGGTTTGGTGCGATTCCAAACCGCTCCGTTCTTCATGCTCGCGACGCTGTTATTCGCCATTCACGTGACGCCTTATCTCTTCGTTGGGTTTGAATCTCTCGCGCCTTTGGCGGGGCTTGCCATTTTGATGAATCTCCTTTTGCGCCTCATCTTGGCGTTGAAGTATAAACAACCGCTTTTTACCAGCGTGATTCTGCATCCCGTGGCAGTCGTGTTGGCGATCATCATCGGATTGAATTCTTATCGCTGGTTTCGCGCCGGCAAAATTATTTGGAAAAACCGCCCGATTCCCTCAAAAAGGTAAGCCACGACCAGCGCCATGCACTATCCCAAACAGGAAACGATTGCCGTTGTTCTCATCTACATTTTCATGCTCGCGGGAGGTTTGTGGCATGCGCTCGATATTCTGCAAGCAGAAATGCGCCTGCTGGCCTCGCCCATGATCATTGGCCTCGGCCTCTTGCTTTTT
>QEVD01000275.1 GCA_003576975.1 Candidatus Zhuqueibacterota bacterium | reverse complement strand
CGGCCGTGGCGGCCTTATCGCGTGTTGTATACGCCCGAGCGCTACGAGATTTCCGTGAGTTTCATTGTGGATATTTCGGATACCTTTGAAGAAAAAATGCGCGCGGTGTTGGCTCATGAATCGCAATTTCATGGCGAGAACATGCACAAATACGGCGCCGAGCGCACCATTATTTCACGCCCGGAGTTTCTGGAATTCATCACCGCGCAAAACCGCAATTGGGGCGCGATGATTGGCGTGAAATACGGCGAAGCGTTCATCGTGCGCGAGAGCGTGCGGCTCGATGATCCGGTGGCCGCGTTTGGTGCCTGGTGCGAAGATGCAATTCCCTGAATAAGTTTGATCGGTTTTCTTAGCGGAGAGTCCTAGCATGCAATTTCCTCAAGGCGCCGGCGGCACCTCCGGCGGCGTCGGCAAATTTTTTCTCGGCTTCGTAATGGCGGTTGCCGGCGGCTATTTGTTGACGAACCAAGTGACGGTGACGAGCGGGTTTTGGCATTTTTTCGGCGTCAGCGCTTTCGGACTTTCGCTGATACCGTTTTTGTTCGGCGTTGGCCTGCTGTTCTTCAATGGCAGCTCGATGCTCGGCTGGCTGTTGACGATTGCGGGCGTGGTCATTATTTTCGCCGGCATTCTTACGCATCTCAATATTTACTTTCGCCCCACCAGTTTGTTCAACACGCTGGTGATGTTGATCCTGCTGGTTGGCGGCATTGGTCTGCTGGCGCGTTCGCTGCGCGCGCAATGACATGAGATCGCATGAGCTGAACGATAGAAGGTTTGTTGAGGGTTGACAAGAGTCAGCCTGAAGATTCGCATCTAAGAGACGACAGCAATGAAAATAGGCATGATTAGTTATCCCACGCTCGGCGGCTCCGGCGTGGTGGCCTCTGAGCTGGGCATGGCGCTCGCGCAACGCGGGCATGAAGTGCATTTTATCAGTCACGCCATGCCGTTTCGCCTGCGCGAGTTTCATCCGCGCATTTTTTTTCACGAAGTCGATGTTGCCACGTATCCGTTGTTCAAATATCCGCCCTATGACATCGGGCTGACCAATAAAGTCGTTGATGTGGCACAAGAGTATGACCTGGACATCATTCATGCGCATTATGCTGTGCCGCATGCGACGGCAGCGTATCTGGCCAAACACATCGTCGGCTCCGCAAAGCTGAAAGTCATCACGACGTTGCACGGCACGGACATCACGTTGCTGGGCACAGATAAATCTTTTTATAGTGTGATCAAATTTAGTATTGAACAATCCGACGGCGTGACGGCCGTATCCGATTATCTGGTCAAACGCACCAAAGACGAATTCAATATCAAGCGCGACATTCGCCGCATTTATAATTTCATCGATGTGAAAAAGGGCCGGCCGGCGAAAGCCGGACCGTGCAAGCGCGAAATGTTTGCCCCGCACGGGGAAAGCCTCGTGGTGCATGCCTCCAATTTCCGCCCGGTCAAGCGCGTCAGCGATGTGGTGCGCATTTTCGCGCGCGTGCGCGAAAAAATACCGTGTAAATTACTGTTGGTCGGCGAAGGCCCGGAACGCCTGTTTGTGCAACAATTGGTCAAGGAATTGCGCCTGCGCGATGACGTGAGTTTTTTGGGATCGGTGGATTATCTCGAAGAAATTCTGTATTGCGCCGATCTTTTTCTTCTGCCGACCGAGCAGGAAAGTTTCGGCCTGGTTGCATTAGAAGCGATGAATTGCGGCGTGCCGGTCATTGGCACCGATGCCGGCGGCCTGCCGGAAGTAATCGAACACGGCAAGAACGGCTTTTTGTTGCCGGTCGGCGAGATCGCAGCCATGGCCGAAGCCGCCTCGGATTTGCTGGCAGATTCGGCCAAGCAAATCGCATTTTCAAAAAACGCGCGCGCCCGCGCCGAGTTGTTCGATATCGAAAGAATTATGCCGGATTGGGAACGATATTATGACGAAGTATTGTCTGCCCGATGAAGGCTTGCAGCAACAGAAGAACGGGATTGACAGAGAAATTCGCAAAGAGGAGCTCGCAACCCGAGGCAAATCATGCCCAGCCTAAATGAACACGATCTCATTTATGATTGGAACAAACACGAAGGGCATTTTAAACCAAGCAAGCCGGTGGAGTTTGATGACGAGACGCTGCGCGACGGTTTGCAATCGCCTTCGGTAACCGATCCTCCCATTGCCGAAAAATTTCGCATGCTTCATCTCATGCACCGGCTCGGCATTCAAGCGGCAAACATTGGCTTGCCGGGCGCCGGGCCGCGGGCGCGCGCCGATGTGCTGGCGCTGGCGCAAGAGATCGTGAACAACAAGCTCAATATCTTTCCCAATTGCGCCGCGCGCACGGTGGAAGCCGACATCCTTCCAATCGTGGAAACCTCACAGCAGGTTGGCATTGCGATTGAGGCCGCTACTTTTCTCGGCTCCAGCCCGATCCGGCAATTCGCCGAGAATTGGGATATGGCATTCCTGCAACGCACGGTGGAGAAAGCCGTTTCGTTTGTGGTCAAGCATGGTTTACCCTCGATGTTCGTCACCGAAGATACCATTCGCTCGCATCCTGAAGACGTGAAGCTGCTTTATGCCACGGCGGTGCGTTGCGGCGCAACGCGCGTGGTTGTGTGTGATACCGTGGGCCACGCGACGCCGGCCGGCGTCAGGGCTTTGGTAAAATTCGTGCGCGAGACCGTGTATGCGATTAATCCCGAGGTGAAAGTCGATTGGCATGGCCATCGCGATCGCGGCATGGCCATCATCAACACGCTGGCTGCAATTGAAGCGGGCGCCGATCGCGTGCACGGCACGATTCTCGGCGTGGGCGAGCGGGTGGGCAATGCGCCGCTCGATCACATTCTGGTGAATTGCAAGCTGCTGGGCTGGATTGACAATGATTTGACGGCGCTGCAAGAGTATTGTGATACCGTGTCGCGCTCCTGTGAAGTTCCGATTCCGCCGAATTATCCTGTGTTCGGCCGCGACGCCTTTCGCACCGGCACCGGCGTGCATGCGGCTGCAATCATCAAAGCGCACAACAAAGGCCAGGATTGGCTTGCGGATTTGGTTTATTCCGGCGTGCCGGCGGGTTGGTTCGGCCGCAAACAGGAAATCGAAATTGGCCACATGAGCGGCGAGTCCAATGTGATTTACTGGCTCAAAAGCCAGGGCATCACGCCGGCGCGTGAACGCATCGACGCGATTTTCAACAAGGCCAAAACCATGAATCGCAACATGACGGACGCGGAAATTCATGAAGTCTTGCAAGCGCTGCCGTGATTTCTGGTACTACAACGTTAAGTCGAATCCTATGGCACAGACGAATAGTCCCAAAGGGGCGAAATGTAAAAGCGAAGGGCAACGCCCTGGGAAATCGGTAATCATGAGATATCACCAAGCCCCAGCGGGGCGCCATAGAACCACGTCAGGAATGCCGCCCCTTCAGGGCTAGATACGATAGATTTTATCGGTTCCCAGGGCGCTGCCCGTGGGCTATTACATGCGACCCCGTTGGGGTCATCAAGTTGGCCTTCGGGAGAAAACATTGTGCACTTAACGGTGTAGTGCTAGGGAGCGCTATTTAAATAATTTGCTCATTCTTGAAACCGCGAATAAACGCGAATAGTCGCTAATCTTAAAACTCGCGTTTATTCGAGTCCCTTCGCGGTTAGAGATTTGGGCAAGTTATTTAAGCGGAAATTCTCAATTCTGTGATCGTAATGAAAATCTATTTCTCCGGCGCCATCAGCGGCGGGCGTGACCGCCAGCCGCTTTATTACAAGATCGTGAATTTTCTGAAGGAATCCGGCTTGGAGGTTTTGACCGAGCATGTTGCGCATGCACAAGTGTTGCATCGCGAAGCGAATGTGAGCGCACAAGAAATTTTCAAGCGTGACATGAGTTTGATTGCGTTGTGTGATGGTCTGATCGCGGAGGTGAGCACGCCCTCGCTGGGGGTTGGCTATGAGATTGCGACGGCCCTGCGGCAGCCCAAGCCGGTTTTGTGTTTATGTGAAGAGGGCGTTTTTCTCACCCGCATTTTAACCGGCAACACCGACTCTTATTTAACCATCAAGTTTTACAAAAATGAGACGGAGTGGCAAAATTATCTCGCGGATTTTATTCAGCAACTCCGGCACAAGGCTTAGGCGGATTACCTATTCAAACATAGAATAAAATTCTGAAAGTGTTTCGCCCACTGAAATTCCACTGAAAAGGCTTTTCTTTCTGTGGCAGTTCTACTTCTACTGTGGGCGAAGTTTTCAAGGCCGCTCGAAGAGCTTCGATTTTCAGCTTGTCTGAAAATCAGTGTAGCCCTTAACGTTTTCAAGGATGAAAACGAAACCGCAAGGATGGCAAAATCATGGATGAACCCCGCAGCATCGTGTCTCAGGTAATGTGCTTACATTTTCGCGCCCGCCTCGTTCTATTGTGCGCCGGTTTTTTACTCGGGTGCTTACAGCCTTATCAACGCGCGCCGGTAACGCAATCGCCGCAAGCGGACAGCGCGCAGGTTGCCGTTATTCCCGATACCACATCTCTTCCGGCCATCGTCCCCGAGGTAATCTCCAAAATTGATACTTCTTTTGCGGCGCCGCTTGCGACAGAAGATAAAGTCGAAGATAAAATTGTGGCGCAATTCAAGGATAACCGTATCGCGGTGCAAGTGGCAATTGTTCCGCAAGAAAGCCGCCGCGCGTTGGGCGAACGCATTTTGCATGATCCCAACACCTGGCAAGCATTGCCCGCCGCCAGCGTAAAAACCGATTCAGGAGAATACCTCGATGCGCCGTTTGCATGGTTGAACTACGAAGCCAAGAAGAAAGCGCTGCAACAGGTATTTCCACAAGATATCGAGCACGATGAGGGCTGGGTGCACATTGTGCAGCACAAAGGCGAGACGATGTGGGCGATTGCCGAGATTTTCACTGGCGAGGGCAATAAGTATCCCGAGATCGAACGGGCGAACAATCTGCCCTCGCATTCGCCGTTGAGCCGCGGGCAACGAATTCGCATACCGGCGAATTTGTTGTCGAAGTCTTTGCGCGATCCTTCCTCGGCGGAATTTGTGGAGTTGCCGCAAGATACCCTGAGCGCGCCGGCAGCAATCGCGCGTGCGGCGGAGAAACCGGTGTCGCACGATCCCGACCTGAAGTTCCGCAAGATTGGCGGAGAATGGTTCGGGGTTTATAAATTGCGGCGCGGAGAAGCGCTCTATAGCGCGGTGGTGGTGAGATTCACCGGCCGCGTCGACGCGGATGAGGTCAATCAAATCGCGCGGCAGCTTATGCGCATCAATAACATTCGCGATGAGACTGCCATACCGGCGGGCACCTCGATTCGAATTCCACTGCGTTTGATTGATGAAGCGCTGCTCACGGCGGAGGAGGAAGAAGCGCCGCTGGCGCAGGTGCGGCGCGGCCCCGGAAAGCTGCACGTGATTTTAGACGCCGGGCATGGCGGAAATGATCCCGGCACCATGGTGCGCGGCTGGCGTGAGGCTGATCTTGCCTATGATTTGATGCGCCGCTTGCAAGGCGAGCTGGAACAGCGTGGCGTTGTTGTACATCCGCTCGTGTCCAGCCGGCCGGTCCGCGCGGCGATGAGCAACGGCCATAACGATAAACGCCACAGATATGTTCTGGTCACGCCGCCTTATCTTATTGAAGACAGCCGCGTCGCCTTGAATTTGCGGATTAATTTGATCGACGCGATCTACGAACGGCTTTTGGCGCAAGGGGTTTCTCCGGCCAATATCATTTTGATCAGCATTCATCTCGATCATCTTCACCCCTCCGTCAACGGGGCGATGGTTTATTTCCCGGGCGCAAAAGAACGCACAGAGAGTTATGGCGCGTGGTGGGACGGCGTGTATGCCAGATATGCGGAAAGCCGGCGGCGCACGATTTCGTTTGTGGCAAAGGAGAATCGGCAGGCGGAGAGCGCGAGTGAGAATTTTGCCCGCAGCTTGATCGCCGCATTCCGGCGCAGCCGGGTGCCGGTACACACGTATGAGCCGATCCGGCAGTATGTTTATCGCGGCGGCCGCAAATGGACGCCCGGCATTATTCGCTACAGCCGCGTGCCCACCTCAATTTTGTTGGAAGCGGCGAATTTGGCGAATCGCGGCGATCATGATAACATGCGCTCGACGGCATTCCGCCAGCGCTTTACAGAGGCTGTGGCTAAAGCAATTGCAGCGGAAAAGTGAAGGCGAGTGCGCGCAAAGAGGGTGCAACAATAGTTCATGCCAGCATGTGAAGGCGCAAAGGGAGCGATAAATGAACCCAACTGATCAAGGCCGTTGGGCTCATATTTCCGCTAGGAAAATTTTGTGAATATTGTTTTACGTTTGATCGCAGAAGAATTTTGAAGAGTCGCGCAAGAAACGACTTACCCGCTCACATTCCCGCCGCCAACCGCCACACCTGCGTAACGAAAAAGCACAGAATTAATCCCAACACAGTCGGCATCAGCGCTGAAAAAGCGGCCCACTTGGCGCTGCCGGTTTCTTTGTAAATGGTGTAGATCGTAGTGGAGCAAGGATTATGCACCAGGCTAAACAACATGAGATTGACCGCGGTCAACGTTGTCCAGCCGGCGGCGTTGAAAATTGCCATGTAAGCAGAGGCATCGTCAAGCTCGAACATGACACCGGCGCCCTCACCAAAGCCTGCAAGTTTTGCGCTGAGCACAGACAGCATGAGAATCGTCGGCACCACGATTTCATTCGCGGGAATCGCGATGAGGTAAGCCAGCAAAATCACGCCATTCAGCCCAATGAGCAAACCAAAAGGATGGAAGAAATTGATAATGTGCTCGGCAATGCTAAGCTCGCCGATCGGGATGTTGCTGAGCAGCCAGATGACGGCGCCGGCGGGCACGGCAAAAACAACCGCGCGCCACAACACAAAGATCGTGCGGTCAATCAGCGAGGTATACAACGTCTTCAAAATTTGCGGGGGACGGTACGGTGGCAATTCCAGGCTGAAGGTCGAGGCTTCGCCTTTGAGAATTGTGCGTGACAAGAACCACGAGATCACAAATGTCAAGAAGATGCCCAATAATGCCACACCGAC
>QEVD01000274.1 GCA_003576975.1 Candidatus Zhuqueibacterota bacterium | reverse complement strand
AGCCTCGGAGGAGAGTTGACGGGCATCGCGGTTCTTCATGCCCACAATATACGAATATTTTATTGAAAATTAAAGTATTTTATGCTCCGAGTAGTAAGTCCTTTTCGGCTACTCTTTCATTTAGAAACCCTCCATCTTTTATAGCGCCTATGCTATTTAAGAACTCGACAATCCCATATTTCAAAATTCGATGGATTTCTTTGAATAATGCTTGAAGCCTATACGCGGAAACGGTTGAGGTTTTAGGGTTAATACTGATATAGTCTCTGACGCGCAAGGATAGCTGGCCAACTGGTCGTCGTCCATATAGCGGAAAGTTTCTTTCTTGATACTCAATCAGTCGCTGTAAAGTCGATTCAGGATTGGGGTTATTCCACTGTCTGACTTTCCAAGATTGTTTTACGTAGCCCATTAAACATCGTCTAAGAGAGTCATTGACTCTCTTAGATTTTTTTTCTTTGTCGTGAAACGGCGTAACTTGCCACTTAGCTTCCTGTAGTTCATTCGTGGTTGCGATATGATTAATATACTTTGGAAGTCGCTGTTCTACCTCTTCTGTTGCATCCTTAAATAATCCTCGATCATTGATTTCGATAGATCTTCCCGATGGAGTCGGAATTCCATATTTCTTGATAGCTTGATTTATATCGTCACTGGTTAAATGTACGGTATCAAGTTGAACTTGAAAATCAGACAATAAACCTTCTATAAGTTCATTCAACAAATCATATGGCAATGAATCTATCGTGGACTCTAAGTTACTGAAACCGCCCCCGTTGGAGAGAAAGGAAAACCTTCGATTTAAATGATTGAGAGCTATTATGTTCAGTAACCTACTTGGGGCAACATCTGGCCAGTTTTGAGTGCTATCATAATGTGCAAAATCCTGTGTGGCTTTCTCCCATTCTTTCCATAAAAACCTTTTTGTGATTAGTTCGAAGATCCCACACATGAGAGCCGTTTGCTCTTCATGCAGTAGTAGTTGAAGCTTGGAATCTGGAAATTCCGAAAAAAGGTTCGTTGAAAATCTCATCGTTGCAGTTAACCATCTTGATACGATTTTATTAATATCTACATGAAAATTGAGATGGATATGACAGTATACAGCCGAGCGGCAGCGAGCGCGATCATAACTTATATACTTCCATTCTGCTGCCGTGATATTAATCGTTCACGCACACCGGTGGGATCGAAGCGTCGCTCATTCTGCCCACGTAGATCGGTTGCTAACTTTTGCCTGCGTTGCAGATAGTTTTCTACTTCAGCAGGCCGCCGAAGATAATATCCGATAACATAGTACACATCCGAAAGGGAAACCGTAGGATATTGCTGCACAATTTCTTCCGGGGTTGCTCCAAGATTAAAGGCAGATACTATCGTATCCAGCGTTACACGTGTCTCGCCAACTCGTACAACGCCGTCTTGGTCCTCTCGAAGGGGAATTTTTTCGGATGCTTGTGTTATAATCATGCTATTTCCTCTGACAACAAATTCCAGCGAGTCTAATTTTCCAACAAGATACTAACCTTGAGCAAGACTGGCAAGATCGAATTAATTTTTAACCTCGATGACTTGTCTTGCTGCCGGCTTTACCGGCGCGGCCTCCGGCTTATACATCGTCACCAAAAATCCGCCCAGCGCTGCGAGCAAAATTCCTGCGATGAATTGCCAGCGCAGATTCTGCCAGCCGCCGGCCGGCGGATGCAGCAGCAGCGCTACCAGTGCATTCACCACTGGCGCACCAGCAAACACAATCGACATCACCACGCTGGGCGTGCCTTTGGCGCCGAAGGCAAGCAACACGCAGAATGCGCCCAGCGCGCCCACGGTTCCGGCAAGCAACGACCACAGCATGCCTTTGCCGGTGAAGCTCCAGGCCGCGCCGTTTATCGACAAAACAATCAACGGCCCGATCACAGCCGTGATCAGATAAGCAATGCCCACGAACAAAAATGCTTTATAACGGCCGTTGACGGAATCCGCCATTGCCATTTGGCCGGTGTGCAGCAAAACGCCGTAGAGTCCCCATGAAACAACCGTCATGAGCGCGAAGATCAACCAGGTCATGCCCGGCTGTTGCGCTTCGGGTGTTGCCATGTATTTCTCCAAGATTGAAGCGGGAAGTTTGATGATTAAAGAATTGATTGGCGATTTAAGCGAGAACCGTTTCTTTCGCAACCATCGATCTTCCCTTTTCTTGCGTTGATTCTTTCAAATACTGACGGTAGACGGCGAGCGTTGCTTCTGCCATGGTCTCGTCGCTGAAATCGCGATGCACCGCAGCCTTGCCCTGCCGCCCGAGCTGTCTGCGGCGCGCGGCATCGTTGCGCAACGCCAAAATGCCTTCGGCGAGCGCGGAGGCTGAATTCGGTTCCACCAGAATGCCGCCGCTGGTTGCGTGCAGCAATTCCGGGAAGGCGCCGTGATGCGGCTGCACCACGGGCACGCCATTCGCCAGCGCTTCCAACACGTACAAGCCTTTCGGCTCCTGGTAAACGGTGGGAACAGATAACAAATGCAGGCTTTGCAGGAAGTTTATCTTTTCAACGCGCGTGACTTCACCGGCATACTCAAATGCCTCACGCAGCCTCGAGGCCTGAATCTTCTTTTGAATATCCGCAAAATATTTTTGATCTTTCGGACTGAGATAGCCGGCGACTTTGAGCTTGAAGGCGCCCGGCTGAAAATTTTCCGCCAATTGCTGCATGGCGTCGACAAGCAGATGCAACCCCTTTTCGGGGCAAAGGCGCGCGAGATAGCCGACGACGAACGGAGTTTCACGGCTGGCATTTGATGCGCTGCCATGATCGCGCAAATTGATGCCAAGCCTCACGACATGAATTTTTTGAGCAGGAATATCGAGATAATCCGCCATGAAATCAGCATAGTACTGGCTCATGACGATGAAGCCATTAATCTCTCGCGCCCGCTCACGCAACAGCTTTTTTGCCTGTGATTTGTAAGGCTCGATCAATTCGTCCAGAAAAAGATCTTCACCTTGCAATGCGCATAAAACCGGCACGCCCAACGCTTTCTTCAACTCATGCGCCATGCCCACAAACATGGAGTTGGTCAACTGCACAATCTCCGGCTGATAGGATTCTTTGAGCCATAGCGCCAGTTTTTCCAGCTCTTTCTTTTGATGGCCTTCCTCGCCGGCAAGCACGGAAACGGTGAGGCTGCCCAAATCTTTAGCGTTGGTGGAGGAACTGAAACGGGAAACCCAATTCAGCAAAGAAGGATTATTGAGTAGCCGATCGAGTCCCCACGGCGTGCGGCGAAACAAGGAAAATTTTTCCTGCAAATAGACGTTGATGCCGCCGTAGAAAATATCATTGACGGCGACATTGGCCTCGTCGGTGCGCAGCGGCGTGTAGGTAGGAATCAGGGCGACTTCGTGGCCTTTTTTCAGCAGGGCAGCGGCGAGAGTATTGTCATGCAGGCAACTGCCGCAGTACATGCCAGCGGCGCCGGCGGCGATATAGGCGATTCGCATAAGAAATTCACATATTTTGAAAAACAGCGGCCTGCTACCACGGCTTTTGTCTTCTACCAAAAAATATTTTGTTGTCGATCACGTTTGATCTCCCACCATGCAATGCCCGCAGATGAGAGCCGCAACACGCAGCCCATGCGTGTTTCTTTAGTCTTGAACTTTGGATGGCGCAGAAAACGACGAATAAACGAAGCCGTTTCTTGCACCGGCCCGGTGATGATCACGAGGCAATAATTCAGGTGGCAAAGCCGCGGCCGAAAAAAGCCGAGGTCTCGGGTAAAAAATGTCATTTGTTTGGCATTATGCAGGTAACGCAAAATCTCTTGTTGATCATCCCATTCCGGTCTTCCAATTTCATGCCCGATTTGCCGAAAACGGAAGCGCTTTTGCCGGAGTTTCTCGACTTCGTCCTCGGGAATATTATGGTCGAGGACAATCATGCCGCAACTCTTGCCTTACCGGCGATCTCCTTGACGATTCCGCGCTTGACAAAAGACAAGGCTTCCTGCACGGCCTCTGTTGTAATGATGTCGCGATACTGTTGCGCAACCTTTTCCGGTGTATAACCCGCTTGCAAGAGCTCCAGGGCGTCTGAGACAAGTATACGCGACCCTTTGAAGATCAGGCGACCGCCGCAAACGCGGGTATCTACCGCCAGATGTTTACCAATCTCGATTCGTGCCATTTCATCATCCTGTGTTAAAAGTTCCCGCCGGCTTTTCGTCCGCGCCCGCAGCGATGTAGGCGATTCGCATAAGGCTTGCAGCGTGTGCCGTCAATGGCGGTTATGAAATGCGCATTTTTTCGGTCCGCGAGGAAACCTCTTTTGCAGAAATATGCCCATCCGTCGCGAAAAATTTGTCAAGCGTCGATTGCTCCGGCGGTTGGGTCAACAGCGAGCCGATGATCATCGCGGCAGTCGAGGCAGCCAGAATTATGGCGACTGCCATGATACCGCTGTCTGTAACAATGCCCGAGCCTTGCGAGAAAAAGTAGATCCACAAAACCGCCACCGTCACGATTGAAGCCATGGCGCCGTATTTCGTGCTGCGTTTCCAAAACAAAGCCGCTGCCACGATGGGAAAAAGCGAGGCATAACCCGTGAATGACCAGACGCCAAGCTTGAAAATGCTGCGATTCGCGACGAGTGAGAGCAGAAAGCAAACCGCCAAAATGCCCACCACGAACAATCGCCCGATCAGCACCTGCTGCTTGTCGCTCATTTTATCATGAAAACCGTAGTGCCGCACGATATCGTTCGTGAACATGCTGCCGAGTGACAGGGCCTGCGAATCAAGCGACGACATAATCGCCGCCAGCACGCCGGCGGCGAGCATGCCCGCCAGCACATCGGGAGAATATTTGGCGATGACGCTGATCAAAACCGAGTTTGCCGCCGGGCCTTTGAGATCAGGAAAATCGATCGTGCCCATGATGCCAAGCAGCACGCTGGGAACCCAAACCGCCATAATACAAAGCGGGTAAAACGGCAGTATGGTGCGAAATGCCGTGGCGCGTTTGGCGGTGAGCCAGTGCATGAACATGTGGGGGAACATGCCCACGGAAAGCGGCACGCAGGTGTAGGTCAAAAATTGCAGCGGCTTGATTTTGTCGCCACGCATCAACAGCTCGGGATTTCTCTCGGCAACGATATTGAGCGCGCCCGTCAATCCGCCCAATTTGTTTACAATCACATAAAACGCAATGACGCCGAAGCCCACGAACACAATCGTTTGCAAAGTGTTGACCCAGGCGGTGCTGCGCATGCCGCCATACGTAACATAAATCAAGATCACCGTGCAGATCAACAAACCGCCCGCCCATTCGGGAATTTGGCCGTTGGTGATTTCACGCAAGGTGACTGAGCCGCCAATGACGCCGACGAGCAAATAGGGAATCATCAACGCGCCGAGAACGACGAACAGCATCAAGCCGACGGCATCCGAATTCCAGCGTTGACGGAAGTATTGCGCCTGCGTCAAATAGCCATGGCGCTTGCCGAGCGCCCACACGCGCGTGCCCACAAAAAAGAAAACCGAAGGAATCACCAACGCCGAGGCGGAGGCCAGCAGGCCAAACACACCGATGCCTTCGTGGTAGGCTTCGCCCGAGGCACCCAGAATTGCCACCGACGTCATATTCGTACCGAACAATGACATCAACAAAACGAACGGACCGATGCTGCGGCTGGCGACGAAATAATCCTCGCCGGTGGCGCGAAAAAGCTTGTGGCCGAAAACGCCGACCGCCAGCACGATCGCGAGGTAGAGGAAGATGATGGCAATGATCATGATTTGCCCTCCTGCGCCTTGCTGTCGAGGTAATCCGGCCAGGCATAGCGCGTTAACAGAAAGAGCAAGCCCGCGGCCATGAAGCAAAACCCGATGTGATAGAGCAGCCCAACTGGCAAGCCCAACACCAGGCTGGGATCATGCCAATTCCAGAGATCGTTGTGCAGCAGATATACCACGACCCATGCGGCATACAGCAACCATCGCACAGATTTGTTTGTCACGATTTCTCCCGTTGTTTTTTGCTCAGCCGTTAACGTCGCACTCTTACGAACTGACATAATAAAAACGAAAACGCTTTGAAACAAGCAGAGTTTGCGGCTTCACAGCCGGAATTCCGCGGCGCAGAAAATCGCGAACGGATTGCCCGGCAAAACCGAACCGGAACCGTAGCCGCGCGTTTCGTATTTCGTGTCGGTCAAGTTTTTAGCGTTAAGGCTCCAACTCCAGTTGCCCAGGCGATAGTAAATCATCGCGTCGAGCGTGAAATAATCGTCGATTTCGAAGGCGTTGTCTTCATCAATAAATTGCTGACTCACATAGCGGCCGCCCACGCCGAAGCCGAGATTGCTTTTGATCGCTTTAGTGGCCCAAACATTCAAGATATGCTTGGGCGCAAAAGCCGGCGTGTTGCCCGAACGATCCACGCGCTGCGGAGTTTGTGTTTGATCCAGAATGTCTTCGACAAAGCTAGTCAATTCGGCATCATTAAAACCATAGGCCAGATAAGCCTGCCAGGTTGCCGAGGGTTGCGCCGTCACATCGATCTCGAAGCCGCGCGAGCGTTGCTCGCCGCTGAGGTAGCGCAGTCCGCTGTAATCGGGAATGATAAGATCGTTCTTGTCAAGCTGGTAAACCGCCAGGCCGGTGTTGAACCGGCCGTTCAAAAATTGCGTTTTCACGCCGGCTTCGAGTTGCTGGCTTTCTTCGGCGCTGATGTCTTCGATCACCTGCGTCGAGGGCGGGCCGAATGCGCGCCCGCCGTTGGCGTAAAATGAAAGATTTTGTGTCGGCGAAAAAATCAATCCCAGCATCGGGCTGAATTTTTTGTACTCGCGGGTAGTGGAAATGCTGAAGAGCTGGCCTT
The DNA here is from genome assembly GCA_003576975.1 of Candidatus Zhuqueibacterota bacterium. Classification (GTDB taxonomy): domain Bacteria; phylum Zhuqueibacterota; class Zhuqueibacteria; order Zhuqueibacterales; family Zhuqueibacteraceae; genus Coneutiohabitans. The sequence goes on along the minus strand of QEVD01000274.1, from coordinate 223 downwards.
GCACCGGAATCGCATGCGTATCTTTGTAATCGATCACATCGAATCTGCCGCCGACTAGCGTTTGAAATTTTTCCGAAAAAAAGATTTGATCGACGAGATACGGCGCCAGATTCACGCTGCGCGCATCATTTTGCAAAAAGGGAAAAGGATTGACGGCAGCCGCCGATTCTTGCGGCGACTCCAGGCTCAACGCCGGCAAATCCGCAACCGCCAGGGTGAATTC
>QEVD01000273.1 GCA_003576975.1 Candidatus Zhuqueibacterota bacterium | reverse complement strand
AGCCATGGCAGAAATCCGAAAAGACAGCCGCAATCGCGGCATGGTAGTCATCAATGCGGAAGAGTGCAAGGGGTGCGGCCTGTGCGTTGAGGTGTGCCCGCCCACCGTGTTGAAAATTTCCGAGGCGTTGAATCGGATGGGCTATCATCCCGCAGAGTATATCGGAATCGAATGCACCGGCTGTGGCGTGTGTTATTATGTTTGCCCGGAGCCGGGCGCGATTACAGTGTACAAACGGGTCGAGGCGAAAGCGCCGGTCGTTGAAGGATGAAGATATTGGTGTACCGGCAAACGCTTCAGCAATCAGGAATACGAATATGCAACTCATCAAAGGTAATGAGGCCGTGGTGAAAGCCGCACTGCTGGCCGGTTGTCGCGCTTATTTTGGTTATCCCATCACGCCGGCGAGTGAAATTGCGGAAACTGCAGCCGAGTATTTCCCCCAAGTCGGCGGCGTTTTTTTGCAAGCAGAAAGTGAAGTGGCTTCCATCAACATGCTGTATGGCGCGGCTTCGGCAGGTGTGCGCGCCATGACCGGCTCCTCGAGTCCGGGCGTTTCATTGATGCAGGAAGGCATTTCCTATGCGGCCGGTGCAGAACTACCCATGGTGATTGTTGACATTATGCGCGGTGGCCCCGGGCTGGGAAACATTGCGCCGGAGCAGGCAGATTACTTTCAGATCGTCAAAGGTGGCGGCCACGGCAACTATCGTCTCATCGTGCTCGCGCCCAACAGCGCGCAGGAAATGTGTGACCTCACCATGCTGGCGTTTGAGTTGGCTGATCGCTATCGCAATCCTGCTGTCGTGCTGGCCGATGGTTTTATCGGCCAAATGATGGAGCCGGTGAATTTCCCCGCGCCGGTAACCACATTCCCGGAAAAAACATGGGCGGTGTCGGGCAACCCCGAAACCCGCGACAATTTGATCACTTCGATCGACCTTGTTCCCGAAGATTTGGAAGCGCATATCCACCATCTTTTTGAGAAATATAAAACCATTGAGCAGGAAGAACCGCGTTACGAAGGCTATCGCCTGGAGCATGCGCAAATGGTTGTTGTCGGTTACGGCATCATCGCGCGCCTGTTGCGCACGGCGGTGGATATGGCGCGGGAGCGCGGCATTCCCGTCGGGCTATTTCGTCCGATTACGCTCTGGCCGTTCCCGAAAGAAAAAATCGACGAGTTGACCGATCATACCTACGGCTTTCTTGTGTGTGAATTGAGCACCGGGCAAATGGTCGAAGATGTCCGGCTGGCCGTGAACGGCTGGACGCCGGTGGAATTTTATGGCCGCACCGGCGGCATGGTGCCGAGCGCGGAAGAGTTGCTGCGTCAAATCGAGCGTTTTTGGAAAGAGTTGGACGTAAACGCATAAGGATAAGGCTAGTTCGTTGTTGAGGATGGCCGTGGACATTGTGAAAAACTGTTTTTCACGAACCAACGCATAAACACGAGGAGCATCTGCAATGCAGTTAAGCCCATGTCAGCGATCTGGATTTTCTAGACGAGAGCAGCCAGCGGGCTTGGCGTAATGGATGGAAGATAGACGATGAGGCGGATGCTCCTCTTTTTCAAGGAGTCTATCATGGTTTTCCCAGAAAGAGAATTGTTTCCCGATTATGAATGGGAATTGGATTTCCGCTGCGAGCGCTGCGGTGAGAAACATGATTTGGTGTTCGATAAGGCAACGGAAACGATGTACTGCTCGGCGTGTTTGCGGTTTTTGCACAGCCAGCAAATGGGGAAAGGCGAGGCCGCAGAAGCCATGAAAAAAGGCGATTTGGTTTATTGAACGGCGTGTGAATCGAAGATGAACGGCTGATGACGCCGCCGCTGGTTTCGTTTTTATGTTGCGGCATCTTCGAAACCCCGCTCTCGAATCAGGGAGAAAATCATGCAAGCAACAGTACTGCGCCGGCCGGAATCGTTTTATGAAGTCTTCACGCGCAAACCCGGCGCTGACAAAACCTCGACGCATTATTGTCCGGGTTGCGGCCACGGCAACGTGCACAAACTGATCGCCGAGGCCATGGATGATTTTGGCATTCGTGATCGCACTGTCTTCATTTCTCCGGTGGGCTGCTCGGTGTTTGCGTATTACTACATGAAATGCGGGAACATTCAGGTTGCGCATGGCCGCGCGCCGGCGGCTGCCACGGGCGTGCGCCGGGTCTTGCCCGATCGCATTGTGATCAGCTATCAAGGCGACGGCGATCTTGCCGCCATCGGCGGAAATGAAATTTTGCACGCCGCCAATCGCGGCGAAAACATTACCGTGATTTTCATCAACAATGCCATTTACGGCATGACGGGCGGCCAAATGGCGCCGACGACTTTGCTCGGCATGAAAACCACCACCACGCCTTTTGGCCGGACCGTCGCCAATGAGGGTTATCCGCTGCGGGTTTGCGAATTGTTGGCGACGTTGGAAGCCCCGGCTTACATCGAGCGCGTTGCGATTACCGATGCCAAACACGTCATGGCGGCGCGCAAAGCCATTCGCAAAGCGATTCAAAATCAAATCGAGGGGCGCGGATTTTCGCTGGTCGAGGTGTTATCCACGTGCCCGACGGGCTGGAATGTGACGCCCACGCTCGCCAAAAAGTGGCTCATCGAAAACATGTTGCCGGTTTTTCCGCTTGGGGTGTTTCGCGATAGAAAAGAAAAGCCCGCCAGTCTTCCTCCGACCAACGGCGCAACGCAGGAAACGAGCACGATGCGCCACATTTTGGGCATCACCGAAGAAGACACACAAGCCTGGCAATTGCCGCCGGAAGCACACGGCGTCAATCCGCGTTTGAAAATTTCCGGATTTGGCGGCCAGGGCATTTTGTTCATGGGCGTCACGCTGGCGGAAGCGGGCATGCGGGTTGGCCGTCATGTGAGTTGGCTGCCGAGTTATGGTCCGGAGATGCGCGGCGGCACGGCCAATTGCCACGTCATTATCTCGGAGCAACTGATCGGCTCGCCCCTGGTGTCGGAAAGCGATGTGTTGATTGCCATGAACCGGCCTTCTCTTGAAAAATTTCAAGCGGAGGTTCGCAGCGGCGGTTTGGTGCTTTATAACCGTTCGTTGATTTCCGAGGTGCCCTTGCGCGATGACGTTCAGGTCGCCGCGATTCCGGCTACAGAAATTGCTGATGAACTCGGCAACACCAAAGTCGCCAACGTCGTGATGCTCGGCGCTTATCTTGGTCTTGCCAAGTTGTTGCCGGAAGAAGCAATTCTTGCCGTATTGAATAAGAAAGCAAAAGCGCGGCCGGCGCTGGTGGAATTGAATGCCAGAGCTTTGCGTGCCGGCCAGGAATTTGTTCGCAGCAACGCCTTATGAGTTTTGAAAATCAAATTCCGTAATCCCAATCTGTTCCGTCGCGGCCAAGTCGTGGCTGAACAGTGCCGATCGTGAATGTCAAAATTCATCAGACGCGACGTCACGTCACACCGTCAAGAAGAGATACTCGGGTAAACCTCATCATTTCGAGGCGCGATGAGACACGCATTTCGCCGGAGGTGTATCATGAAACTGGACTTTTCTGCGGAAGAGGTGGAGCAATTGCAGCGCATTGTGCGGCAATATTTTATGAATTTGCGCGCGGAAATTTATCATACCGATTCTTCGATTTTCAAAGACGGTTTGAAACAGGAACAAGCACAATTGCAAAGCTTGCTTGAGAAACTTGAAGGCGCATTGCCAGCGCCGAAATGAAATAAAGGAGCGCGATCATGAAAGTCTTCACTGCCATGAATGAACACAATCACGAGGAAATTGTTTTTTGTAACGACCGCGACACAGGCCTGCGCGCCATCATTGCCATTCACGACACCACACTCGGTCCGGCATTGGGTGGCACGCGCATGTGGCCTTACAAATCCGAAGAAGAAGCCCTGCACGACGTGTTGCGTTTGGCGCGCGGCATGACGTACAAATCTGCAGCAGCCGGACTCAACTTTGGCGGCGGTAAGGCCGTGATTATCGGCGATCCGCACCGCGACAAGAATGAAATGCTGTTTCGCGCGTTTGGCAGATTTGTGCAAGGCTTCAGCGGCCGCTTTATCACCGGAGAAGATGTCGGTGTGGAAGTGAAAGATATGGAATGGGTGCGCATGGAAACGCCGTGGGTGCTGGGCATCTCCGAAGCGCTTGGCGGCAGCGGCGACCCCTCGCCGGTGACGGCGCGCGGCGTGTATTTCGGATTAAAAGCCGCCAGTGAAGCGGCATTTGACACGCCTTCGTTGAAAGGCCGTAAAGTGGCGATTCAAGGCGCGGGGCATGTCGGGTATTATCTCGCCGATCTTTTGCACCGGGAGGGCGCGACGCTGTTTGTCAGCGATATTCGCAGTGAGCGCGTTAATCGGTGCGTCGAAGAGTTCGGCGCGACCGCAGTGGCGCCTGATAAAATTTATGATGTCGATGCCGACATTTTTTCGCCGTGCGCCCTGGGCGCGATCATCAATGATGAAACCATCCCGCGCCTGAAGGTTAAAGTCATTGCCGGCGGCGCCAACAATCAACTGGCCGACGAGCAAAAGCATGGCCGCATCTTGATGGAGAAACGCATCCTCTATGCGCCCGACTATGTCATCAATGCCGGCGGCTTGATCAATGTCGCGAATGAAATTGAAGGCTATCATCGCGATAAAGCGCTTAAAGAGGCGGAGGGCATTTACGGCGTGCTGAAGCAAGTAATCCTGATTGCGCACAAAGAGAATATTCCGACTTGCGAAGCCTCCAATCGCCTGGCTGAGCAGCGCCTGGCGCAGGTGACCAAGCTGAAACGCATGCACGTGTTGAGCCGCCCGCGCCAAATTCGCGGCGAACGATATGCGTGGTGAAACAAGAGCGAAGTCGGGCTTGCGCTGCTAACGCCTCAAATTCTTTTCAAATTTCCGGGCGCAAGCCCGACTTCACTAATTGAAGAGGGTTATTATGATCATCGGCATTCCCAAAGAAAGCTGGCGTGACGAGCATCGCGTCGCATTGATTCCGGCAGGGGTTTATGCGCTCGTTAAAGCCGGGCATAAAGTCATCGTGCAGACCGGCGCAGGCCTGAGCTGCGATTTCACAGATGAAGCGTATGATGAAGCCGGCGCCGTCCTAGCCTTTAGCGAAACCGAAGTTTTTGGACGCGCCGATGTGATTGTCAAAATCATGCCGCCTTCTTTGCAGGAATCCACGTGGATTGCGCGTGACAAGACGCTGATGAGTTTTTTCAATTTTAGCGTCTTGAATCCCAAGCTCATGGCGAGTTTGGGCGATTCCAAATGCACGGCCATCGGTTACAATTTGATCGAAGATCGCAACGGCAACTTGCCGGTGCTGACGACGATGAGCGAGATTGCGGGCATGTTGCTGCCGCAGATTGCCGGACGTTTTCTGGCGACGCAAGAAGGCGGCCGTGGCGTGCTGCTCGGCGGCGTGGCCGGCATCCCGGCGGCGAATGTGTTGATCATCGGCGCCGGCATGGTGGGCAGCACCGCAGCGGAAGCATTCGTGGGCGCAGGCGCAAATGTCATGGTGATGGACAGTGACCTCGATCGCTTGCGTAAACTCGAACGGCAAACGCGTCATCAGATCAATACCGCGTTTGTGACGCCTTATAACATCGAGCGCAATCTCGGCAATATCGATGTGCTGGTGGGCGCGGTGATGATTCACGGCCAGCAATCGCCGCATGTGATTACGGAAGCACATGTCAAACGCATGCGCAAAGGCAGCGTGATCCTGGACGTTTCGATCGATCAAGGCGGGTGTGTGGAAACCAGCCGGCCGACGACGCATTCCGATCCGATTTTTATTCGTCATGGCGTTATTCATTACGCGGTGGCGAACATTCCGGCGCTGGTGGCGCGCACCGCGGCACATGCGCTCAACAATATGATTTTGCCGTACACCCAGCTCATCGCCGATGGCGGCGTCGCCGCGATCGCGACCAACGATATGCTGCAACGCGGCGTGTATCTTTATCAAGGGCAATGCACGCATCCGGAGGTGGCACGCGTGCTGGGCTGGCCGGTCACACCGATCGACGAGTTGATCTCAAAGGAGTGAGGATTGAGGGAGTGATGGAGAAAAAAGGTTTTCCCAGGAATCCACCCAGCGATCCACCACTGCACCAATCCCTCCCTCCGGTTCAACACGCTGCTGATCAAAAGAAAATGGAGTGATATGAGTTGGCTTGAAACGTACAGAAGAAAACGTTGCTCAGCGGATGAGGCGGTCCAACACATTCGTGCAGGAAATACGGTGTATATTCACCCCGGTTGTGCTGCGCCGGAGCAACTCGTGCGCGCCATGGTGCGCCGCGGGCCGCAATTGCGGGATGTGAAAGTGATTCACCTGCTTACGGCGGGCAGCGCAGATTACGCCCAGCCGGAGATGGCGCAAAATTTTCGGCATGTGGCATTTTTTGCGGGCGCCAATGTCCGGCGCGCCATCAACGAAGGCCGGGCGGATTTTATTCCGATTTTTTTGGGTGAAATCGAAGCGTTGTTTGCGAATGGCAGCGTTCACGTGCATGTCGCGCTGATTCATGTGTCGCTGCCGGATGAACACGGCTTTTGCAGTTACGGCGTCGGCGTGGATACCACCAAGACGGCGGCGGAACACGCCGATATTGTTATTGCGCAAGTCAATCCCAAAATGCCGCGCAGCTTGGGAGATTCCTTTATTCATCTCAATAAAATCGATCATCTCATTGAGGTTGAAGACGACATTTTGGAGCATCCGCAAGGGCAGATTTCCGACATTGCCAACAAAATCGGCAGTAACATTGCCGGCTTGATTGAAGACGGATCGACACTGCAACTCGGCATCGGCGAAATTCCGGATGCGGTGCTGCATTATCTCGACACCAAAAAAGATCTCGGCATTCACACCGAGATGGTGAGCGACGGCGTGGTCGGTTTGATTGAGAGGGGCGTGATCAACAATGAAAAGAAAACCCTGCATCCCGGCAAAGTGATTGTGGGATTCGTGCTGGGCACGCGCCGGCTTTATGATTTCATCGACAATAATCCCATTTTCGAATTTCATCCGAGCAGCTACACCAACGATCCGTTCATCATCAGCCGCAACGACAAGCAAGTGGCGATCAACTCG
>QEVD01000272.1 GCA_003576975.1 Candidatus Zhuqueibacterota bacterium | reverse complement strand
CTCCAAATTCGACGATGCGGTTTTGGAGGAAGCCATCGCTCTACTCAAAGCCTATCGCTTTCAACGCCGGCAGAAGAGATTTTTGAAATCCGGTGTGCGTTTGTACTTCAGCAATGTCTCAGGGATGGTGTTCTTGGCGGATGAACGGCTCAACGTTGCGGTGCTCGATGAAGGTGAGTTGACTCAAGGGATCGTGTGTCACGGTTGCACCAAGCAGCACTCTTAAGCACCGAACGTGAAAAGCTGATCATCTCTCTGTTCGCCACATGACAACTCGCATGGCGGCACCAGAACACAAATCGAACCTATGACGACCTACAATCGCAAACCACCTCGCTACCAATGGCCGGCCAGCAGCCTCACGCCAGAGGAGATGGCCATCCTCTATCACCTCCGTGAGCGCACCGGCACGCCCATCAACAAATTGCTCAAAGAAGCCGTGCGCAAGCTCGAGGAGGCGCTCAAGCCCTCGGCGGACGATCCCTCGACTCCGCCAAGTCCACCAGAAGCCACTGAGCCGTAATTCCAAAGCGGCCCCCTCCCTGCTGGCTTGTGCATCTTTAACTCAGTCCCTCCCGAAAATCCCACACTCATACCAACTCCGCATGACCATGCGAGCATTTGCATAATATATCGACACATCTAATAATCATGCAGATGATATTGTCACTCCCGAACGAGAAATTCTTCGACGCAGCACGTCAATTGTCCTTTTTTCTGACTCCTCATAGTCCGCAAAAAAGGGGGAAAATGGAGAAAAAGGTGACGCGGCGCGGCAAATCCAGGTGAGCCTACCTCCGGGCGGTAAATGAATATCTATGCAAAAAGCCCTTTCTATCCAAAAACGTCCTTCCTTGAAAAATATGGGCTTGGGCATTCGCCGTTGGCTTGCTGCAACCACCGGTCGGCTTGCGCAAGTGCTTGGCTTACAAGAACCGAATCTAAAAACCAGCGTCGAATTAGCGTCAAGTTACAGCTAGAGGTAGGGCAGGCGGAGCTTTCTTCCCCACGTAACTCTGCCTGCAAAGAGCGCTCGAATGAACGAATCAACCTATCCATGTATTTTTTGCGTATGGTATGTTTCTGTGCCGCTACATCATCTGCTCACTATTCGAATTCAGTAGAATGCGGAGCTTCAGATCAGAAGGCGATAGATGGCTTCACTGGAGGATGCATCTTGATGGATCATTTCTTGATTCGTAGGACAGCAATGCTCCTGCATTAATATCTCAGCAAATCGATTGGCAACATTGACGGCAGTGCACAAAGGAGGGATATCGTTTCCGCACTGATCAATGCCGATTATGGCAGCGAGGCTTCTGTTAAATTCAGACATACCGTGCTCTTCTCAATTCAGTCTTTCTCATCCTCAAATGGCACAACCAGATATGAAGGCAGATTGGGACAAATCATACAATAAGGCTGCTCGAAAAATAGTCTTGCCACTCCAGTAGTATGGCTTATCAAGCATTTTGGGGATGCTTTCATGTTGCTCTAAAGCTCTAATAAGACTCGCTTAATTTCTTCTGGAGTTAAAGGATTTTGGCCAGCCTGCAAATTTTTAATCCACTTTTGTATTCTTACTCTTTCCTCTTCGGCTTCTAGTGATTGTGGAAAATTTGATACCCATCTTAAGTGTGCCTGAAAACCCTCAATAGCACCAGCACTATCACCTTTCAAAGCCTTGGCACAGGCACGAATAAATCGGTAACCGATAATTCTAGTAGAATCAATAGCCGCAGCATTTTCACAGGCACTTTTTACTTCATCACCATGCCCCCACATATTACCCCACATGCACAATATCCAAAACTGCACATTCAAGGTATCCCCAGAGATCTTATGAATTGGGTAAAGCGCTTCCGCTTTCTTATAGATCGTAATGAACTCTTCTATTTTGTTCTTCTCGATAGTTTGGCCTTCTGCCATTCGTTGCATGCTCTCTTTTCCAATTTGAAAGGCTTTAAGAAATAATAAACCAAATGCCTCGTATTTGTTGATCTCGTCCGTGAGGCTCGAACCTAGTGTATGATCGAGTTCCTGTGCCCGCTGGAACTTAGTGCGGGCTTCGTCGAGGTTGCCGAGTGCGGCAAATTCTCTTCCTTGCGCAACCAAACCTTGAGCTGCCCACTTATTAGCCACTATTTTTGGCGGAGAATGAAAATCTGGATCAAGTTCTTTGATCCTTTCAAATTTTGCCACAGCACCTTCTATATCTCCGACTTTCGCTAGCTCTTTTCCGTATTCAAATACACTCGGATGAATGGGGAGGGTTGGATTGGTGAGATTGTATGGAACGTCTTCACCGATATATCTACGCCATTCATTCATTGTGAGATTACGATTGGCGATTTTGCGCGCCCGTGCAAGCCATGATGACAAGCTCATATCCCAAAACATCACGCCACCAAAACTAACAGAGGCCATAGTCTCGCCATCTGGACTGAAGGCAACACCAAAATAAGCGCCCATGGTGGATTCGAAAAAGGGTTGACCAAGACGTTGACGCGTAACAGCATCGAAGAGAGTGATGTTCTGCTTACCTCCTCCCCGATCGATTACTGCCAAAATTCTGCCGTTAGGGCTAAAGGCTACTTGCAACCCAGATAAACCCGTAATGGGAAAACCAATAGGTCGCCGAGTTGCGACTCTCCAAAACGTTATGTTTCCCTCCGAACCCGAGGCTAAAGTTTTACCGTCCGGGCTGAAAACCACGCTATACACTTGGCCTCTTTGTTCAGATTGCAGGCGATCAAATGGACGTAGGGTCGTGACATCCCACAGCGTAATCGACCCATCCCAACTGCCCGAAGCTAAAGTTTTTCCGTCTGGACTGAAGGCCACACAGGACACTTCAGGCACATCGCTTGGATGCTCACTACGCACTGAAGTTATTGGCCTTCGATTCTGAACATCCCAAAGGATTACGGTGTTATCATTCCCACATGATGCCAACATTTCGCCATCCGGACTAAAGGTCACGTTCTTAACTTGTCCGCCATGCACTTGTGGGGTTTGATCGAGTTTTTGTTGGGTAGGAACATCCCAAAAAATAATGCTGCCATCTTGACTGCCCGATGCCAAAATTTTGACGTCTGGGCTGAAAGCCATGCTATTTATTAATTGCGTGTGACCAACAAGAGATTTTCCGATTCTTCTTTTGCTGGAAACATCCAACAGCACAATAGCATTGCTGTCAGCATGTGATGCTAAAATTTTGCCATTGGGGCTATATGCCAAACTGATGCCTCCAGTGATTTGATCATTAACAAGCGTAGCTGGTGACAGGCTGTTGGTTAACTCCCAAACAAGAACAGAATTTTCGCCGCCATTTGAGGCGAACGTTTTGCCGTCGGCACTGAAAACTACACGACTTACAATCCTTTGATAGCCAGTAACGAGTTGCTGGAGCCAAAATGCGGATTTGTATTCACTAAAAACCTTCCATAAAATTATGCTTCCATCGGCAGCGCCAGTAGCTAATATTTTCCCATCGATGCTGAATGACAAACAGTATACTACACCTCTATGTTCCCTCAGAGGTTTATGAGGACTTTGCTGGGTTGCAACATCCCACAAGATGACAGTATTATCACGGCTACATGAAGCTAAAGTATTTCCGTCCGGATGAAAGACAACATCATTGACCCTGTCAGTGTGACCAACTAAAGGCTTCCCAATCAGCTGTCCAGTAGCGACATCAAACAAAACTATACTGTTCTTATTGCTGTTTGAGGCCATAATTCTACCATCTGGGCTAAAAGCTATACAGCTCACCTCGCCAGATTGACTGATGAGAGGCCCGCCATTCTGCTGGCCTGTAATAAGATCCCAGAGTATGATGATGCCGCTTTCATCTCCCGAAGCCATGATTTCACCGTTTGGGCTAAAAGCAACCTTGGTCACTCCTACTTTGTGACCTTCAAACGGCTGGCCGATTTGCCTACCAGTTCCAACATCCCACAAAATGATGACGTTGTTCCCTGCCGAGTATTGATCGGCTTTACTTAGAGCTAGTTTTTTACCATCAGGACTGAAGGCCAAGCTACTTAAAAGTCTGTTTGTCGAATCAGTAAGAGGCTTAATAGATGCTTGGCGAGTTGTAACGTCCCACAAAGTGATGCTCCCACGTTCATTACTTGTGGTCAGATTTTTTCCATCTGCGCTAAAAATCAGTTGTGTAACCCAACCAGTTTGACTGTATAAATAATTGGTCAAACGATTGCAGGATTGCAGGGCAGTAAACAGAGCATTTCTTGCATCATAGGTACTGTCAGCCTCACAAGCTTCTACACTTAACAGCAAACTCAAATCAAGTTGATCATTCAAATGAGCGTTGGCTTGTTGTGCTAGTTGACGGGATTTGATTATCGCTGCTTGCCTGATTGCATTTCTCCTCTGGGACTGAGCTACCAGCGTGAGTACTAAAAGCGTTAATATCACCGCAGTCACAGAACCAACAAGCAGTTGAAGTTTTTTACGCTTTTGCTCGATGCTGCTCGTGACAAACCCGGTCTCTACGCGATTGAGCCAATTATTTGGAGATTTGGCAACTTGCTTCAATTGCGGCAGACGAGGATCTTTATCCCAAAGTAGGCCTTTGTTCTCATTGTCACGCGAAGAACCTGCCCAATCTTTGGCCGCTTGGGTTAAGCGCCGCTGTAAGGGCAACTCTTCCTGTGAGGCACGAATCCACTGCTGGAGCATACCCCATCCTCGAATCAATTCCTCATGCGCTGGTTCAACATAGGATTCACCGTCGGCACCTTGATCCGCCACTATCAAGCGAGCGTCGGTAAGACTTTGGACGACTCTATCCACGCGCTGATTCTCGCTGACGTCTGTATAGACCAGCTCTGAGCGTGGCACGCGTCGCCGAGCCAGCTCGCTCCCTTCAAGTGTTACCATTCGCAACATAATACGGCACAAGGTCGCTTGCTGTGCGGGATCCAAGCCATTATATACTTCATCGGCGCGATGGCGTAGTGCGCCAACTACTCCGCCCAATCTCTTGTAATCATCTTCGACCAAAGCCCGATTGTTCCTTCGGCTTTCTAAATACTTGATATAAAGCTCACTCAAAGTGAAGGAAAGCAAAGGCAGGGCGCCGGGAGTTTGCACCACTTCGTTGATCAGTTGATCGACCAAGCTGGAAGGTTCGAAGTAAAGCACCCGCACCGAGGCCGGTTCTTCAATCGCCTCTCGAAGTTCATCCTGTGTCATAGGCGGTATCACGAACCGGCCGTTTTTCCAATGCGGCTCCAATTGTGAAGATGACAATTGTGGCTCAAAATCAGCGCGAATGATAACTACAATGCGAAACCATGTTGGGTGAGCGGCGATGGCATTCGCCAACAAATGTAGGAATTGCTTTCGCTCGCTCTCTGCATGACACGAGGTGATGAGGTCTTCAAATTGGTCAAAAATCAATAGGAGTTTTCGATCAGGATTATTCTCATGCCAGACAGATAGCATTGTTGCGAGTTTGTGAACATCAGTCTTTATTCCATCAATCAACTCTTCATCGGCGATCAATCCACTTGTCAGAATTTCACTAACCAACGTTTGCAAGGGCGATTCACCGAGACGTTTGACGAGTAGAATATGCCACTGCATGTCAGCCAATATACGAAGACGGGGAATCAACCCTGCTTTGACCAGACTCGACTTGCCAGTGCCGGAAGGCCCAACCACCACAGTGAGATGATCTTCAGCAACGCTCTTGTACAATGCTTCCACGACTCTGTTCCTACCGAAGAAGAGGGCCGTATGTTCTTCTTCAAAAGGCTTCAAACCGCGATATGGGTTGTTTGTTTCATCCAGCTCAGGCGCCGGAGGCAGGTTGAGTTCATAGCCAGGAACCAGAAAAATGTACTCGCCGTTTTTGTGGTTGTTTAAGAACCACAAGCCGGGCGTCTGGCGTGCGCGCCCTTTGGGGGCTTTGAGCTCAGTATGGTCGCGCAAATAGAGATATAACTCGGTGGCGGTGATGAGACCATCTCCCGCAGGCTCACCGTTTTTTGCACGAGGCCTCACATCGCCTTTGCCGCGCAGGGCTTCGAATAGCGCTTTAGCAAAGGGTGAGTGGCGATCCGTACTTTCACGTATACCGAAACGGTCTTTGAGATCAACATCCACAGCTTCCTGGTCATACGTTGTGGAGGTAATGACCTGCCAGGCCGGGTCTTGAAGGAAACGCTCATAGCGCTCTTGGTGGATAATCTCTGGTATATGACGCCGGTATTGTTTGGTAGACCAACGGATAGTGCCGGCGAAACAGCAATCGAGAATCACCAACATGTGGCGACAACGCAGCGTGAGTAAAGCCTTGTGCAATTCACTTATTTGCAGAAAGGACCTCGATGAAGCATACTGTGCGTCTTGAGGCAGTAGATAGCCTGCTGGGCCATCTTTATCTTCTTCTAATGCAATGCCGTGTCCGGCAAAATAGAAGAGCACTCGATCATTTGAACCGACTTGCTGAGGAAGGGTCTCTTGCAGAAGTACATTTAGCTTTGACAGGGTGGCCTCTTCATTTTTCAGAATGGAAACTTCATACCCATGCTCTTGCACCAATATCTCAGCAAGTCGATTGGTATCATTGACGGCTGTGCGCAAAGGCCGGATGTCGTTTCCGTACTGTTCGATGCCGATGATGATGGCGAGGCTTTGGTCGAATTCAGGCATGGCGTACTGTTTCTCAACTCACTCGTTCACTTCACCCGTTTTCTTACTGCAAGTTTTCAAGTATCCATGCCACCGGATTTTTGCCGGGCGGCCGGGGGTTGAGCAACGGGCGAAATTCTTGGGGATAAACAAAATTGTAGCCGTCTTGCGCCTTTAGGGTGAGCTGGCGCTCGATTGGTTTCAGCTCCAGGCCCTCCAGCTCCCAGCCGAGAACGAACTTACATGCTTCGAAAAAACGGCGGTCACGTTTGAAATCATAATCCAGCAATTGCACGTCCCACAACCGGATGGTTCTATCCCATGACCCCGAGGCCAGCAGTTTGCCGTCCGGGCTAAATGCCACACTCCTGACACCTCTCTCATGGCCTTCCAGCTTGCTCACTTCCTTACCGCTGGCTACCTCCCATAGCCGG
>QEVD01000271.1 GCA_003576975.1 Candidatus Zhuqueibacterota bacterium | reverse complement strand
GCGAACCGAACATCCAAACCCGCTGGCCCGGGCCGGCAGCGAATCTTGGCATGTTCGAGATTCGCCGCTATCAAACGCCGGAAGCGCGCGAAGAGGGCGATAAAATTATCGAAGAGGCCGCTTACACGATTTCCACCTTTGACACCGGCCGTTTCGTTATTCCGCCGCTCACGGTGCAATACCTCATGCCGCCGGATACGCTGTGGCGTGAGTTGCGCACGGAAACTCTTGATATCCAGGTTGTTTCCATGCGCCCCAGTGAAGCCGGCGATATTCGCGACATCAAAGCGCCGTGGGAACTGCCGCGCGATTGGCGGCAAGTGATCATGATTGCTGCAATCGCCGCCGGGGTTTTGCTGCTTGCCGGGTTGGGCTATTACTTTTGGCGCAAGCGGCAGGGCAAGGGTTTGTTGCCGCAGCGCCAGGAGCCGCCGCAGCCGGCGCACGAAATAGCGTTCGCCGAGTTGGCCGAGCTGCGCAACAGTGATTTGCTGGCGCGCGGCGAGATCAAACTTTTTTATATCCTGCTTTCTGAAATCATCCGGCGCTACATCGAGGGCCGCTATCAAGTCGAGGCCCTCGAAATGACGACTTTTGAACTCTTGGAGCATTTCAAAAAATCAGAGCTTGACGGCGAGGCCTTTGGTCTCTTGCGAGAGATTCTGGAGCAAAGTGACCTGGTCAAATTTGCAAAATTCAACCCGCCGGCTGATCTCGCGGCAGAAACGGCAACCGCAGCGGCGCCCGCGGGTAAACTCGAGCCGCTGCCGGCGGAGGCGAGTTGACATGCTAACCTTCGCACAACCGGAATTTCTTTTTCTGCTGCTGCTTTTGCCGCTGTTGGTGTGGTGGTATTGGCGAACATACCGGCGCCGTACTGCAACGCTGCGTTATTCGAACCTCGATTTGTTGAAGACTCTGCCGCGGCGCTCGAATTACTCGGCGCGCCATCTTTTGTTTGCCCTACGCTTGCTCGTTGCTCGCGCTCGGCCTCATCATCGTCGCACTGGCGCGCCCGCAAAGCGGACAAACCGAGGAGGAAGTGACGACGGAGGGCATCGACATTGTGCTGACGCTCGACATTTCGAGCAGCATGCTGGCCGAGGATTTCAAGCCGAAGAACCGCATTGAAGCGGCGAAGCAAGTCGCGCAACAGTTCATCGAAGGCCGCAAAAGCGATCGCATCGGCATGGTGGTCTTCGCCGCACGCAGCTTCACGCAATGCCCGCTGACGCTGGATTACGGCATTCTGATTAATTTTCTCAAAAAAGTCGATGTCGGTTTGGTGGATGACGGCACGGCAATCGGACTCGGCATGGCGACCGCGGTTGATCGCCTGCGCAACAGCAAGGCAAAAAGCAAAGTGGTTATTCTGCTCACCGACGGCGTCAACAATGCCGGCGAGATTGATCCCTTGACTGCCGGACGCGTGGCGCAAGCGTTCAACATTCGTTTCTACACCATCGGCGTCGGCACGCGCGGGCAGGCGTTGTATCCCGTGCAAGACCCCATTTTCGGCAAGCGCTATGTGCCCATGCCGGTGGAAATTGATGAAGTCTCGCTGACGCGCATCGCGGAAATGACCAAAGGCAAATATTTTCGCGCCACTGACCGCCAGAGTCTGGAGAAAGTTTTTGCCGAAATCGATCAACTCGAAAAAACAAAAATCGAAGTCAAGCAATTCACGCGTTACAAGGAATTGTTTGTATCGTGGCTCGCCGTGGCGTTGGGACTGGTATTTGTTGAGATTGTTTTGGCGAATACGAAATTTCGCAAAATACCGTAGCCACTGTTGCCATTGCCAATTTACTTGGTCGAAGTCCGCTCGCGAAGTGTCATCCCGCCCGGCGGGATCTTGTGAAGTACGCGGCATTCCTTCACCAGATCCTTTCAGGACGACAAGATAAGGTACTTAAAAAATCAGCATAGCAGGGCATGACTGCCCGGGCGGCAGTCTGAATTGTCACGAATATTTCTTACAGACCTCATGATCCGTTTTGCAAACGATACCATACTTTATTTGCTGCTCGGCATACCCTTGCTGATCGTCTTTTTTTATTTTGTGGGGCGCTGGAAAAAAGCGGCCATGGCGCGTTTCGGCAATTTGCTGCTGCTCGAACAACTCATGCCGTCGTTCAGCCGCAAGCGTCGCACGTGGAAGTTGACTCTTTTGTTGGCGGCGATTTTATTCATGATTCTCGCGCTCGCGCGGCCGCAAGTGGGCACGGCGCTGGAAGAGGTGAAGCGCGAGGGCGTTGACATCATGGTTGCGATTGACGTTTCGGAATCGATGTATGCCGAGGACGTGCCGCCGAATCGTTTGGCGAAAGCGCGGCGTGAGGTGGCCTCGTTGATCGATAAATTGCAGGGCGATCGCATCGGCTTGATTGCGTTTGCCGGCGAAGCGTTTGTGCAATGCCCGCTCACGCTTGATTACGGCGCCGCGAAGATCTTTCTTGATGTGCTGGAACCGGGATTGATTCCCACGCCGGGCACGGCAATCGGCAAAGCCATGCAGTTGGCGTTGCAAAGTTTCGAGAACACCGAACGCCAATATAAAGTTCTGATTTTGATCACAGACGGCGAAAGTCACGATGAAGAGGCCATGACGGTGGCGGAAGAGGCCGAGCGCCAGGGCGTGGTGGTTTATCCCGTCGGCATCGGTTCGACCAAAGGCGTACCGATTCCCGTCGTTGATGCGCAGGGCAATCGCACTGGAGGCTTTAAAAAAGGCAGCAACGGCGAAGTCGTCATCACGAAACTGGATGAACTCACGCTCGAGAAAATTGCGCTGCAAACCGGCGGCAAATATTATCGCGCCTCCTCCGGGCAAGCCGAGTTGGATCGCATCTATGATGAAATTTCAAAAATGGAAAAGAAGGAATTGGCTTCGCTGAAATTCTCGCATTATGAGGAACGGTTTCAGTACGTGTTGCTGTTTGCGTTGTTGTTTCTAATCATTGAACTGTTGATTTCAGAGCGCCGCAAAGTCAAAACGGAGTGGCGCGGGCGTTTGGCCTCACCTGTTTTGGAGGATGAGGGCAACGGCACTTTATCACAAATCGACTCGGCACAGAGATAAACATGTATAGTTCATGGAATAAATCAGCGGGAACATGCTTGGTTTACCCGGCCCGGCGGGTATTGCTTTTGACTGTCGCCGGTATCTCATTTTTTTGTGCTTCACTTTTTGCGCAAGGCGCGGGGCGCAAGCAAGTGCTGGAGGGCAATCGCAAATATGCCGAAGGCAAATACGACGAAGCAAATGACAGCTATCGCGACGCCGAAATCGACAATCCGGAGTCCGCGATTATAGAATTCAACATCGGCGATGTGCTGTATCAAAAGCGGAATTATGAAGAGGCGCTGAAAACCTATCAAGAAGCCATTCAAAAAAGCGACGACCTCAAGCTGCAAGCGCAGGGCTATTACAATATCGGCAACACGCTGTATCGTTTGAACAAATGGCCGGAGAGTATTCTAGCCTATCAGCAGGCGCTGAAGCTGGATCCGAACGATGAAGATGCCAAATACAATTTGGAATATGTGCGCGCCAAATTGAAAGAAAATGCTGAGAAACAGCCGCAAGAACAACAGAATCAGCAACAGCAGCAACAGCAAAATCAGCAGCAAGATTCGCAGCAAAATCAGAACGACCAGAATCAACAAGAAGAACAACAACAGCAACAGCAGCAAGATCAGCAAGCGGGGGAACAGCAACAGCAAGAACAATCTCAAGGCGAAGAAGAGCAGCAGGCGCAGGAACAGCAAGGCCAGGCGCAAGAGCAGAAATTAACCAAAGAAGAAGCTGAACGTTTGTTGCAGGCTTTAGAGAAACAAGAAAAAGACGCGCAGAAACAACGCCAGGTCAAGGCGCGCGGGCGTGTGCGGGTGGAGAAAGATTGGTGATGACCATGGCAATTCATAAAATAGCGGCGACATTGAAAGCCGCAGCCGTTTGCGCCTCGTTTGTCATACTGGCAAGCGTTACGAGTTACGCACAAGTCACAGTGACGGCGACGATTGATCGAACGCAAATCGGCTTGAATGAAGATTTCACGTTGAGCGTGGAAGTGTCCGGCAGCAACGCCGGCAAGCCGCAATTGCCGGCGATGGAGAGCTTCGTGCGGATTGCCGGCACCAGCAGCTCGCAAAGCATTCAGATTATCAACGGACGCATGTCGTCGTCGCACACCTATCATTACACCTTCATCGCAATTGCCGCAGGAAAATTCGAAATCGGGCCGGTGGAAGTTGAAGCCGGTGGCCAGGTCTACCGCAGCCAGCCGATCCGCATCGAGATTGCGCAAAGCGCCGCCGGTGGCCAGCCGTCTGCGCCCGGCGCTGGACCCGCGCCGCAAACCGATCCCAACGTCAAAGCCGAGAGTAGCATTTTTTTGCGCGCGGAGGTTGATCGCAAACAGGTTTACCAAAATCAACCGGTGATCGTGACATTCAAAATCTACACGGCGCGCAATATCCGTAATTATGGCAACGCAAAAATCCCGAGCTTCACGGGCTTTTGGGTGGAAGATTATCCCATGCCGCGGCAACCGCGCACGTATCAGCAAGTGATCAACGGCCAGCGCTTTCTCGTGGCAGAAGTCAAGCGCACGGCGTTGTTTCCGCAATCCGCCGGCAAGAACACCATTGAGTCGATGAGCCTGGAATGCGAAGTGCAGGCGCAATCGCGCCGCCGCTCGCGTGATCTCTTTGATAATTTTTTTGATGATCCTTTTTTTGCGCCGATGGAACGCGTCGCCATTGCTTCGCGTCCGGTTGAGATTGAGGTTCTGCCGTTGCCCGCGGCCGGGAAACCGGCAAATTTTTCCGGGGTGGTGGGCGATTATTCCATCACCGCTTCGGTGGATCGCACGACGGCAAAAGCGAACGAGGCCATCACGCTGAAGGTACGCATTGCCGGCCAGGGCAATATTAAAACGTTGCCGCCGCCGCAGATAGATTTGCCTCTGGACTTTGAGGTGTATGATCCCAAAGTTTCACAACAAGTCGATACCGAAGACGCTCAGATCTCCGGCAGCAAAACTTGGGAATATGTGCTGGTGCCGCGTTATGCGGGCACGCATGAAATCAAACCGATTGCACTTCATTATTTCAATCCGCGCGCAAAACAATATGCCGTTGCCAGCACGAAGCCGATCGCGCTGACCATCGAGCCGGGCAGCGCCGAATATGCGAACGCGGCCTTCGGCGGCGCTTCGAAGGAAGACGTAAAATTGCTCGGACAGGATATTCGCTTCATCGCGATTGGTGCACTGCCGTTGCAACAGATGGGCGCGCGCAACTACACCAGCGCGTGGTTTCTCACCCTGCTCGCCTTGCCGGTGCTGGGCTTTATCGGCGCATGGTTTTGGCAGCGCCATCAAGCGAAGCTGACCACGAATGTGGCTTATGCCCGCAGCCGTAAAGCGACGTGCGCAGCGCAAAAGCAATTGCATACCGCCAAAAAACTGCTGCAGGCCAATGACAGCAAGGGATTTTACGCCGAGGTGCAGCGCGCATTGATGGGATTTCTCGGCAACAAATTAAATGTCGCGGAAGCTGGTTTGGTTACTGATGACATCGCCCAGCTTCTCCAGGGAAAAAACGTCGCACCGGAATTGATCTCAAATTATCTTGCTTGTTTGCATACCTGCGACTTCCAACGCTTTGCGCCCGCCACCGCAAACGGCGGCGAAATGCAGCAGTTTTATGACAAGGCGCGCGGCGTCATTGAGGAGTTGGAGGACGCACTATGAAGAAAACGTCCATCCCAAAGATTTCGCCCACGGAAAAAACCATCCCACAGAAAAAGGTTTTGCGACATCGCACTTCTGTGGGATTTCCACTTCTGTGGGCTTTTGTTGGTTTTTTGTGTACCTTCGCACCGATGCGCATTTTTGCCGATGAAGCGGCCAGCTTGTTTCAGCAAGGGAATCAACAATATCAAGCCGGACAATATGCTGAAGCCGCGGCTACATATGAAGAAATTTTGGCGCTGGGCAAGGAAAATTGGCAGGTTTATTATAATCTCGGCAACGCGTATTTCAAGCTGCGCCAACACGGCAAGGCGATTTTGAATTACGAACGCGCGTTGCAACGTAATCGCCGGAGTGAGGATGTTCGATTCAATCTCGATCTCGCGAACCTGGCGATCACAGATCACATTCCCGAACCGCCGCGCTCGCTTATCGTCGTGTGGATTGACGCGGCGCTCAATGTCTTTTCGCTGCAGCAAGTGGCGCTGTTCGGTTTGATTTTTTGGGTCTTGATGTTTCTTGGTTTGACTGCGAATCTCATTGCCGGCAACAGAAGCTGGCAGCGCCTGGGCCGGCGGGTGGCGTGGGGCGCGGGCGCAGCCGGGCTGCTTTTTGCATTGATTTTTGCAACGCTGCTCTATCGGCAGCGCACCGAGCGCTATGGCATCGTTTTGCAAAAACGGGTCATTGTGCACAGCGCGCCGGACGCGGAGGCAACGGAAGCTTTTATTTTGCACGAGGGCGCCAAGTTTCAGTTGCAAGAAGAAAGCGGCCAATGGGCGCGGGTGCGGCTGGCCGATGGCAAAGTGGGATGGTTGCGGCGCGAAGCCGTGGAAGCAATTTAGCACACATCACATAATTTGTAGGAGTACTCTCCCAACGCGGATAAACCGCAAAACAAAGGAAATCGCCAACGGATTGAAACAACCCAACAGATAAAAAAATATCCGCTGGGTTGCTTCAATCCGTTGGAAAAATTTCTTGCTTTTATTGCGGTTTTTAATTGGATGAACAGGTTTGTAGCCCCCGCCCCTCGTGGGCGGCTGTCGAAGCCACTAAATTCGCGGTTGCAACAGTGCCCACGAGGGGGCAAGACTACGGCTCCTGCACACGCATTTGAAAAACGCTATAAGGCAACGATTTCACTTTAAAGGAACTAAAGCATCACTCAGACGAATCTTGTGAAGTCCCGGGTATTCTGCCTACTCACAAACTTAAACCGCAAAAGACGCTTGGATGATGTGACTTTAAAACCACCGTCTCTTAAAACAGTAATCACGGTGGCCCCGTTCAATACAAAAAATCAAGATTCATTTTTGAGATCATGTCCGAAATAACTTTAGAATACCGCAAGCATGTGCGCACGACCTGGCTTTGGGTCGGAAGCTTTGCGCTGCTCATTCTCGTGGGCGAGGCGGGTTTCAATCTCGTCGAGCGTGCGCTCGGCCGTTATCTCGTATGGCACAACACCGGCAGGGAAAAAATCGGGCGCAGTTGGCAGGAAGATCAAAACCGTTTGGTGGCCAACACCAATCTTGAAAAAATTACGCAAGTGCGGCGCGAACAATTGAGTCTGATCGCCGGCATTTCGAAGTTCGAAGAACTGGTTAATTTCACCGCCGCCAGCGCGCGCACGGAACTGCCGCCGGAGCAGTTTGGTTTTATCTATCGCGAACTGCCCGCCATTTTCCGGCCCTTGCTCGTGCCCACCGGCAACATGGTGAGCTTCAATCGCGAACGCAATGTGACGAACGTCACGATCAATCGCCACGCCGACCGCCTTGACTTGTTCTTACTCGACGCCAATAATACCGTCTTGTATCAAACCTCTCTGCCGAACGATCAGATCGAGATGATCGTCAATCACGGTAAAGAACGGCAGATCGACGTGCGCACGGTAGCACGCTTTTCCGGACGCATACTAAATGCGCGCGAGTTTTTCGACGTTTTGGATCGCAAGTTTTACGATGAACGCGCGGAGATGATCAAGGAATTGCCGGTATTAACCGATCCCAGCACATATCTTGTGCGCGTGGGGTTTTCAAATCGCGTTACAGCAGGCTTCGTGGAAACCGCTTTTGCGCTTGACGACGGCCGCGCCATTATTTATTATCTGCCGGAGGAATGGACAACGGATTTCATCATGAAAGCAGGCGAGCATGCGAGCCCAAATCCTCTATAGTTTGATGTTGGTTGTCGCCAGCTTGATCCTGCTCGGCATGGTGCTTTTTTTCGTCGTGTTGAGCGACCTGCCTTACATCCCCAACGATTTGCGCAGCCTGGTCTATGCGCGGCCAACCGAGATTTATGCGGCGGACGGCACGCTGGTGCAACGTTTGGGCGGCCGCACGTAT
>QEVD01000270.1 GCA_003576975.1 Candidatus Zhuqueibacterota bacterium | reverse complement strand
GCGATTGCTTGGGATCAGGCGTGGCGAGCGGCTGCACTGCAAACTCGTGCTCGCCAGTGAGATGCAACACGACGCGGCTGGTAACCAGAATTTTAAGTTCTGGACAAGCGCCCAACAATTCCGCCAGGCTCGGCGCCGCGGCCACGATTTGCTCAAAATTGTCAAGCACGAGCAGCAGTCTTTTTTCGGCTAAATGCGCAGTGAGGCTTTCCGACAGCGAGCGCAAGGGACTGGTGATGACGCCGAGCGTTTCAGCAATTGTTGATAACACCAGCGCCGGATCATTAATGGGCGCGAGTGAAACGAAAAACACCCCGTCGTCGAAATTCGCGAGCACATTGGTTGCAACCTGCAAGCTGAGCCGCGTTTTACCCGTGCCGCCGGGGCCGGTTAAAGTTATCAGACGAATCTCCGGCCGGCGCAAAAGCTTGGTGATGGCCTCAAGCTCAGATTCGCGCCCGATGAGCGGCGTGGCCGGCGCCGGCAAATTATGGAGATGCGCACTCAAAGATTTGGTGGGCGAAGGGCTGAGGCTCGCGGGCTCCAGAATTTTATTCAGGTCGAAGAGAATCTCCTCGACGCTCTGATAGCGGTTGGTTAAATTCTTTTGCAATGCTTTGTTGACAATGTTTTCCAACTCGTTCGGCACATCAGCGCGCAAAGCGCTGATCGGCTCGGGCGTTTCGTTGATGATCGCGTAAATCAGCACTTGCTCATGATCACCCTGAAACGGCAGTTGGCCGGTGAGTATTTCATACAGCACGACGCCAAACGACCAGAGATCAGTGCGCTGATCAACTTTTTTGCCGCGCGCCTGTTCGGGCGACATGTACGCCACCGTGCCCATCGTTGCATTCTCTTTGGTCAGAAACGAACTGCCGGCGAGCTTGGCCAAACCGAAATCCATGATTTTGATTTGGCCTTTGGGCGTGACCATGAGGTTCGCGCTTTTGAGATCACGATGGATGACGCCCTTTTCGTGTGCGGCTTGCAGACCTTCGGCGATTTGAATCGCATATTCGATTACACTGTTTACTAATAACTGCTTACTTATAAATGTCTTGCGAAGCGTTTCTCCTTCGACAAATTCCAACGCCAGAAACGACTGCCCCTCGCTCTCATTGATTTCATAGATGGTGCAAATATTGGGATGATTGAGCGCCGCCGCGGCGCGGGCTTCCTGAACCAGCCGAGCTTTGGCCTCGGCGTCACGCATCAAATTTTCTGGCAGAAATTTCAGCGCCGTCAGGCGTTGGAGCTTGGCGTCTTCGGCTTTGTAAACCACGCCCATGCCGCCTTCGCCGAGCTTTTCTAATATCCGGTAATGTGAAATCGTTTTGCCGATCATTGCGGTCTCTGAATTGTTTTCAATATTATTTTTTGCCCGCCGCCGTTTCAACCTCCGCCGGCAGCTTTTGCAGCTCGGTTTGCCGAAGCAATCTTCCGTCGCGCACAACCGCGGCGATTTTTGTCGTGTTGTGAATGTCGTCGAGCGGGCTGGCCTCCAGCAAAACGAGATCGGCGATTTTCCCCTTCTCCACCGTGCCAAGCGAATCCGCCAGGTTGAGAAATCTGGCCGGATTGATCGTCGCGGCTTGCAGTGCTTCCATCAGCGTGAGCCCGGCTTCAACGAGCAATGCCAGCTCGTCGTGCAGGCTGAATCCCGGAAAGCAAAATTCGAGAATCGAATCCGTTCCCGCGAGAAACTCCACTCCGGCATCCTTCATCTTGCGCAGCAATGCGGAATCGAGCTGATAGATTTGCTTCGCCCAGTCGAACTCGAGCGCCGTCCAGTTTTTATAACGGGGATCGTTCTTGGGGTGCATCATCATTTGCAGCCACGGCGAGACGTACTTGAGACGCGGATCGTTCATGACGTTGGGATCGGCGCGGTGAAACGCGCACAGCGCTGTCAGCGTCGGACATTGCCAGGTGCCTTTCCGTTTGAATCGCGCAAACAACCCGGCGGCCCTTGTTCCACTGTAGATTTCCGCCTCATCGGCAATCCAGTCAATTCTGCCTGCTGCGGTTATCGGAAATTTGTAAAAACGCGTTCTCTTTTCAAAAACGGCTTTGCCGTGAATCACGCGTGCACTGCCCTCGAAAGTTTCTTTGCGAAACGTGAGTGACAGCAGCTTGCCTTGTTCGGCGGCCACGGATTTGAGAATCGCTTTACCAGCCTCCGATTCCAACCAGGCGTTGAGTGCGGGGGTGAGAAGCTCGGGATCATGATTGCCCTCCCA
The DNA here is from genome assembly GCA_003576975.1 of Candidatus Zhuqueibacterota bacterium. Classification (GTDB taxonomy): domain Bacteria; phylum Zhuqueibacterota; class Zhuqueibacteria; order Zhuqueibacterales; family Zhuqueibacteraceae; genus Coneutiohabitans. The sequence goes on along the minus strand of QEVD01000270.1, from coordinate 4,937 downwards.
AAAGCTGGCCAGCATTTCCTGTAATTTTGCAGTCAACGAAGGATCAGGATCGCTTGGCAAAGCTCCCGGCGTTTCCGTTTCAAAAACATAGCACGCTTCGCGAATGCGGCCGCCGCCGAGATGCTCGATGCTGCTTTGGCCGGCCGCGGAAGCTTCTGCCGCACTCACGCCGGCCGGCATGTGGCCCGCAAAAGGAATACCTTGTTTGCCGCAATGCCGGCCAAGGCCCGCGAGCTCATGGTTCCGTCGATTCCCGGCTTGCCGGGTGCTTGAAAAACTTCGTGCCGGAAACAAAAGCGCCGGGCAGCATCGGCGTGCGGCCAAGAGCCGATTGTCCGGGGTACACGAATACTATCTTTCGGGGCAGAGAGGGAATCAATGAAGGCGCAAGACAAACCGGCGTTGAGAAAAAGCAAGCAGCACCTTGCTTGCGTGTCACGCACGCGATTTGGTAGTATTCTCTTTCAACAACTCGCGAATGCCTCCGATGGCGGAAAGAATGCCGGTGGCCTCGAACGGCATAAACACGACTTTATTGTTGGTGCCTGTGGTCATTTCCTTCAATGCCTCGATGTACTTCACGGCAATGAGATATTGGGTAGGATCAGCGCCGCCTTCGCCCACGGCTTTGGCAATTGAACGAATGGCTTCAGACTCGGCGTTGGCGACACGCTGAATCGCAATGGCTTCGCCGTCGGCGCGCAAAATTTCGGATTGTTTGCCGCCCTCGGCTTCCGCGATTTGTGCTTCACGCTTGCCCTCGGCTTGCAGAATGACCGCACGTTTCTGACCCTCGGCTTCGAGAATGATCGCGCGACGATCGCGCTCGGCGCGCATTTGCTTCTCCATCGCGATGCGAATATCCGGCGGGGGAACGATATCCTGCAGCTCAACGCGATTGATGCGCACGCCCCATTTGTCCGTGGCTTCATCGAGCAAAATGCGCAACTTTTGATTGATGGTGTCGCGGCTGGTCAACGTTTGATCGAGCGACAACTCGCCGATGATGTTGCGCAGGCTCGTTTGCGTCAATTTTTCGATGGCATCGGGCAGGTTGTAGATCTCATAAATTGCCTTGATCGGGTCGGTTATCTGAAAGTAGAGCAGCGCATTGATTTCAATCTGCACGTTATCTGCGGTGATAACGTTTTGGCGCGGAAAATCATAAACACTTTCGCGTAAATCGATGCGATCCAACTCGCGCAAAGTATAATGCGCGGGCTCGTCGGCGGTTCCGGACACGATATGGCGCCAGATGATTTTACGCGGCTTGTCGATAAACGGCCAAATGATGTTGATGCCGCTGGTGAGCGTGGTATGAAATTTTCCCAGCCGTTCGACGATTACGACTTCCGCCTGCTGCACGATACGCAAACCGCGAATAACCATCAGAACGACCAGCAGCGCCAACGCCAACACAAACCAATGTAACGGTTGCATCGCTCCCTCCTTAGTTCGATTTTTGATGAATGCCGTTTGCCGTCACGATCAATTTGTTACCTTCCACGCGCACGACGCGCACAAACGTTCCGGACGGCAGGATTTGCCCGTCTTCACTCCGGCTGTTCCACACCTCGCCTTCAAGCTTTACCCAGCCTTGCAGATTGGAAACCTCGTCCGTCACAATGCCAACCATGCCGACGAGGCGGTCGATGTTGGTGGTCACATGATTCCTGGTTCTGCTCAAGAGTTTGAGGAAGACCGGACGAATGGACACAAACACGATGAACGTCACAGCCGTAAACACGGCAATCTGCGCGGTGAAATTGAAATCCAACGCTGCCGTAATCGCTGCGGCAAAGCAGCCCAAACCGAAGCATGCCGGAATCAAACCGGGCACGAATATCTCCAGAATATAAAGAACGATACCGAGGATCAGCCAGACCAGCCAGGCTTCCATAGTCGCCTCCTTTATTTTTGAAGATTGGGTCGCTTATGTGAAATGAAGCTGGAGGCAGATAATCAATGATGCCGGCTTAAAGTAGCAAACTTCCGAGGCGGGAGCAAGATGATTTTAGAGATGATAAAGCATGACATAAACGATCACCCCGGTAACCGACACGTATAACCAGAGCGGAAACGTGAAACGAGAGGCTAAACGGGCATGTTGGTCGAATTTTTCCTGGAAGGCGCGTATCAACGTGACGATAACGATCGGCACATTCACCACGGCCAAAACGGTATGCGAGAGCAGGATGGCAAAATAAACCGGGCGAATCCAACCCTGGCCCTGAAAGGGTCGCGAGCCGACGTTATAGTGATAAATGAGATAACTAATAAAAAACAATATTGAAACCGTGACTGCGGTAAGCATGCAGACTTTGTGCTGCTTGATGCGCTTGCGGCGAATGAAAAGATAACCCAGCAGCAGAAAGATCGCGCTCGCCGAGTTTAACGCGGCATTGAGGTGAGGAAGGTCGGAAACGGAAATCACAAATGCCCTTCGCTTGTGGAAGCAGTAAGATACGCTTTGCGGTTCCGCCGAATCTGGTCGGCGTGATTATGCGCATGCACGGCGTAAATGCGCAGCCAGGTTTCCACCGAATAGGCGCCGCTTTCGCTATGATGGCCGGCGCGCTGCCAATCAGCTTCTGTCATCAAATCGAGGAGCTGGGCAGTCGTGGCGCGTGCGGCTTTGAAGGCCTCGAGCGAGGCTTCGATCGGTCGCTCGCGATAGTGTAACCGCCGCGCGAATTCTTCCTGATCATAGCCTTGAATTTGGGCGTGCTCTTCGACCAACAATTTGCGCAGGCGAATCGCGCTCGTCATCTCGCTGTCCGCCAGGTGATGCACGATCTCGCGCGCAGACCATTTTGCCGGCGACCAACGATAATCCAATTCCTCCGCGCTAATGCCCCGCAGGGCTTCAGCAACCTGGTTATAACCATCCTTGTATTGCGCAATAAGCTGCGCGCGTTCATCTGCTGTCATAATAATTTTGGTGTCGATCTAAAAAGTCTTATCCCAGGCCATGACGCCGAGCAATGCCGGCAAATAGACCAATGAAGCGCGCATCAAGCGTTGGGCGGCGGCGACATTGCGCGAAACGATCACTCCAATTCCCGCGCTCAAGAAGGCTAGGCCCAACAGCAGCGCCGTAACAAAATAGACGATTCCTGTCAGGCCGATCAAGGTGGGTAGCAGGCTAACCGAGAGCAGCGCAATGCAGTTGGCAATGATCTGGCGTCCCGCACTGCCGCCTTCCGGATCGATCACAGTGAGCATGCGAAAGCCGCCGCGCGCATAATCGTCGCGGTAAATCCACGCAATCGCGAGAAAATGGGGCAACTGCCAGAGAAAAAGAATCGCAAATAAAATCCACGCTTCGACGCCGATCTCGTTGCGTACCGCTGTCCAGCCGCCCATGGGCGGCAATGCGCCGGGAATCGCGCCGATGATGGTCGAGAGCGAGCTTTTTTGTTTCAAGGGTGTATAGAGAAACACATAACTGATGAGTGTGATCGCGGCCAACAGTCCGGTTAGCGCATTCACCAACATGATCAAGTAAACGATGCCCAGAACGGATATGCTCACCCCGAACGCCAGCGCCGCACCGGGCGTGAGACGCCGCGCGGGCAAAGGGCGGTGGCGCGTGCGCAACATCTTTGCGTCCAGGTCGCGCTCGAAATATTGATTGAGCGCGCTGGTACCGCCGGCGACGAGCGCGGTGCCGAGCAGGGTATGAAAGAGCAGGATGAAATCCATCTCGCCCTGCGCGCCGAGATAAAAACCAAAGAGGGCCGTCAGCACGACCATCAGGGTGACGCGCGGTTTGGTGAGGGCGAAGTAATCAAAAAAAGGTTTGGGATGATTCAGCGTTGCACGCATCGTTTTCGGACCCATTGAATTCTTTGTTTTCATCTACGATATACCATTCATCTCACGGTCAATGATCGCTTCAATGTCGTTTTGGAGACGGGGAATTTTATTCTGAACCACATCCCAGACGAGCTCATAGTCAACTCCGAAATAACCATGAATGAGCTTGTCGCGCATGCCAGCAATTGTTTTCCAGTCGATCTCAGGATGTTTTTGGCGAAATTCATGCGGTAGATTTTTTACCGCTTCTCCGATGATCTCCAAGCTTCGCACGAACGCTCGTGGCAGCGTATCATCTTCCAGAAATTGCCGGCGCGGCAAGCTCTGCGACTTGCCGATTAGGTACTGCGTTTCGTCTAAAATGTGACGTAAATATTCAAGCTGCGAAAGAGACATATTCAATCTCTTCCATGATATAAGGCCTAATATAGGGGCTTATCGACTCGGGTGTTAAAAGCTCAACCGGCCTTCCAAACAGATCATCCAAAAAAAAGGCGAGATGGATGAAGTTATCAAAATTTTTTTGGCCCGCTCCAAATTCCACCAAAAGATCGATATCGCTATCTCGTTGTTGCTCGTTGCGAACGAATGAGCCAAAAAGGCCTAGCTGCAAGACGCCATAACCTCGAATTCTATCTTTGTGTTCTTGCAGTAGGGAAAAAACCTTGGTTTTGTCCAACATATCTGAAGGCATGCAACATTCTCTTCTTCTGATCTTGGTTATCCCGATATAAACAAACTTTTGAATACCCCAAACATCTCTTTTGCCGAAGCCTCTACCCCGCCTGTGGAATGATTTTTCCCATTTTTTCGGCGGCCGGAATCCGTTCCGGAATTTCCGTGTATCGCCTCGCGCGCAGCGCTAGCACCACGTTCGTGCCAAAAATCAATGCGCCGGTGGCGACATGCATGGTGGTCGGCGTCACGGCTTTTTGCGTCCAGATGGTCAGCGCGCCCAGGGTGATTTGCAGAATGATCGCGCCGGTGAGCAACAACGCCGGGCTGAGCAGCATGGCTTCCTCGCGATGTTTGCGAAAGATGCGAACCACGGTCCAAACAATCGAAGCGGTGACCAGCAACGCGCCAACGCGATGGGCGAAATGTATCACGATTTGCGG
>QEVD01000269.1 GCA_003576975.1 Candidatus Zhuqueibacterota bacterium | reverse complement strand
TGGTTTGCTTTTTCGGAGATGCCAGTTGGGATGCCAAGCAAAATGCCGCAGACAGTTACAAGCGCAATTTTGTTCTGTCCTTCGGTAATCCCGTAAGCGACAGCCGTCTCGTTTGTTTCGATGGCGAGGATGATTTCCTGCCCGAGATGATTACCGGACGCATTCCCGTCGAGAATCTCGAACAGGCGCATGCCGTGATTGATAAAATCATTTCTGCCGAAGCCGCGGCGCCGGCAGAGTGGAGCAAAGATTTTATTTTTTTAAACGGCGGCGTTGACAGTTATGAGCAGGGATTGTTTTATGATCAGGCAGAGAGGTTGATTCAGCGGCACGTTTCTGCTCCGCCCATTGGCGGAAAGCCGGTACGCATTTACAAAACCACGCCCGGCCGCTTGATCGGCGAGCTTAAGCCACAAATCGTCGCTGCAATTGATCAGGGCGCGGCGATGTTGACATTTCTTGGCCACGCCGGCAGCCAAACCTGGGATTTGATGATGATCAATGCCGACATTAGCGAATTGCGCAATCGCGGCAAATACCCTTTCATCGCGAGCATGACCTGCCACACGGCGCGCTTCGCGACGCCCAATCAAACCAGCTTTGGCGAAGAATTTTTGCGCGCTTCCGAAAAAGGCGCAACGGCATTTTGGGGAACAACCGGGTGGGGCTTCATCTTCCAAGATCGCGTTTTGCTCGACAGTTTGTTTACCAGCATCAGCCGCGACAGCGTGCGTGTTCTCGGCCTGGCCACGACGCTGGCGCGCATTCGTTTATGGGAAGCCTACGGCAGCGCCACCAACAACGTGAATAGCATCGATCAATACACGCTGCTGGGCGATCCCGCAACCCGCTTGTCTCTGCCGTTGCGGCCTGATCTTGTGCTATCACCAACGGCTGTGCAAATCACGCCGGAATCACCGACTGAACAAACGCCGCAAATCCAAATCAAAATCCTGTTGCGCAATTTGGGTTTGGCAACCCGCGACAGCGTTCGCGTGAACCTCACCGCGCGCAATCGCAACAACAATGAGACTCTCATCATTGCGCAGCCCACACTGCCGCCCATTGGATTTGTTGACAGCCTCACAGTGACATGGTTGAATGTTGCCAAGCGCGGCGAATATCTCGTGCGCGTGGAAGCCGATGCCGAGAATGTGATCGCTGAACTCGATGAGCTAAACAATACTGCCGAACGCCTGATTTACTTCTCACCGGTCTCTGCTACGCTAGCGGCGCCGTTTACTGCTGCGCTGTTGAATCAGGATCGCCCGACGCTTGCGGTTTATAATCCTGCCGCAACCTCTGCCAATGAGCAGCGCATTCAATTTGAATTGGACACAGAAGCGAGTTTTGAAAGTGTGAGCAAAGTTGTCTCTCCAGTGCTGCCGCCGGGAGAAGTGCTTACCAACTGGCAAGTTCCGGCGCCGCTGGCTGACGGAATATACTTCTGGCGCAGCCGCAGTATTGAGAATGGTGCGGCAAGCGCCTGGCAAGCACAATGGTTTGGGCTGGCAACGCAAAGCCCGTTTGCCGGCATGCGCAGAATCGGCGAGCAGTTGCATGATGGTCATTTTGAAAACACCATGCCTGTTGCTGAAGGCGTGACGCTGGCGCGCGATATATCTCGCGCTCTGCACTTGCAAGTGCAGGCTGCCGGACACGATGACGGCAATCGTTGCTATTTGATTGTGAATTTCAATCTCGTCAATGATGACAGCCGGGGGCACAATCTCGTCGCAATTAATCCTGCAACACAGCAAATGCTCGCGCCGCCGCGTGCGTTTGATACATTTGCATCAAGCGCTGCTGCGGATAGCTTGGCAGCATTCATTGAGAATCTGCCGCCGCGTACGATCGTGCTGGCCGGCATTCAAGATGACGGCAGCTTCCGCATGACGGAGCGGGCGCATCGCGCGCTGGAATCCATCGGCAGCCAATTCACGCGCCAGGTTGCTTTGCGCGATTCGTGGGCCATCATCGGTGCGAAGGGCATGACAATTGGCGCTGCGGCAGAGGCGCACAAACGCGCAGGCAGCGGGGAGGTAGCGGTAACCTCGACCGCTACGCCGTTTTTTGCTCGCGGCGTCTATCATACTCCGGAAATCGGGCCTGCCGAAAACTGGAAGCAACTTGTTTGGCAAGCCGAACCAGCCTCGCATGTTCGTTTGGCCATCTCCGGGCGGCGCAACCGTCTCATTGCCTGGGAAACAATCGCCGCAGACATTGTTGGTGAGAGTTATCCGTTGGCCGGCATTTCAGCCGGGCAATATCCTTTTTTGAAGATATCCGCAACGCTGAGTGATGATGACGGACTTGATTCGCCGCATTTGGCCGGGTATAGTGTTGGATTTGATCAAACAAGTGATTTCGCAATCGCCTCTGAGCTTATTTCTTTTTCAGCAGATACGGTGCAGGAAGGCGATTTGCTCACCATTTCGGCGAAGGTTTTTAATTTCAACTTGCAAGACGCCGAAGCTGCGGGCGCGCGCGAAAACGTTTTGATCCGCTTTGCTCACAGCGATGCAAATGCAGAGCAAGGATCACGCACAATCAATCTGCAAACCTCCAGCATAACATATAACGCTTCGAAAGAATTTTCCACCGCCTGGAATTCCGCCGGCTATCGCGGCCTTGTGACAATATATGTGGAAATCGATCCGGAGCATAATCTGGCAGAGCCGTTTGAGTTCAACAATCTTGCCGCGAAACAGATTCTTATCAAAACGGATACCCAACCACCGCGCCTTGCCATAACAGTTGACGGCAATGTTGTCATGTCCGGCGATTATGTTGCGCCGCAGCCGCATATCCTGTGTCAAATTTTCGATGACAGCGTGCTGCCGATTGCCGATACCAGTTTCGTTTCAGTTTATCTCAACGGTCAACGCCAGGCATATGCTTCTGCCGCAGGAAATCTGGAGTTCAGCAGCACAAGCGCCGGCGCTGCGCGGGCTGAAGTCGTGTTCCGGCCGCGACTCGATGCCGGGTTGCATCATATCAAGTTTGAAGTGCGCGACGCAACACAAAATATTGCGGCAGATGAAATCGAAGTTCGCGTCGATGCCGAGCTGCATCTGCGCGAGGTGATGAATTACCCCAATCCGTTTGCAAATGAGACGGAATTCACTTACTATCTAACGCAACCCGCGCAGCAAGTCACAATCAAGATCTTCACGCTGGCCGGACGTTTGATCGCGACCTTCGAGTATGCGCCGGCGAACGCCGGATTCAATCGTTTTGCATGGAATGGCCGCGACGCCGATGGCGATGTGTTGGCAAACGGCGTTTATTTTTATAAAGTGATTGCGCGCGCGGATCAAGCCAGCGACGAAGTGGTGCAAAAAATAGTTGTGATGCGATAAAGCCATGACCACATCAGATAAAAACCCCAGTGCGCCAACCCGTGCTAAACTTGGCGACGAAGTTGAAATAACGACTTTTCGCGCCGGCGGGCCCGGCGGCCAGCATCAAAACAAAACGGAATCAGCGGTTCGCCTCAAGCACTTGCCCACCGGGATTGTCGTCATTGCGCGGGAACATCGTTCGCAGATCAAAAACCGCGAGGAGGCATGGCGGCGTTTGCTCGAAAAACTCGAAAAACGCAATCGCAAGCCCAAACCGCGCAAGCCCACCAAAGTTCCCCGAACCGTAAAAGAGCAACGCCTGCGCGCGAAAGCGTTGCAGGCACGAAAAAAAGTTGAAAGAACGAAGAGTCGCTCGACATTCGAAGATTGAAATACACGCGGACGAATTGTACCTAAGAATTTACTGAAAGCGGATTTTTGAATCTGGCAAATAAGCGTCTACCCTGATTTGCAGACAAGCTGCAAATCAAAGCTTCTGCGAAGCAGCAAATAACTGTCTGGCGAAACTCGGTGACCATCGGCGATAAAGTTTTTCCACCGAAATGCGCCGAAGTCACCGAGCATCGCCGAAAAAACTTTGGCAGGATGATTTATCGGCAGAATTATTTTGAATCGTCCTGCCGACAAATTATTCTGCATAACTTTCAGAATTTTGTTCTACCTTTGAGCGCCTTATGGCTTTATTCGTTTGAGTCGTGTACAAAATTTTAAGACAGCAACGGGTTCAGTTTTAGTTAACGAAACGAGTCTTCACTGTGATGAGGAGGAGGCATGACACTCAGATGTGTCCTGATAAAACTGCTGTGTGTCGCCGTCATGGCACCCGGCGCTGCCCGGCTTGCGGCGCAATCCAGCCAAATGTCAGCGCCGGCAGTGCGACTTGAAAACCAGCCCGTCTTATTCCCCCAGCCGCTCAGTCCGCGTATTGCCAATTACAACATTGCTGTCACCCTTGATGCAAAAAATTATCTGCTGCATGGCCAGGAACAGCTTATTTGGCATAACAAATCTGCTGATGTAATTACCGAGCTGCAGTTTCATCTTTACCTCAATGCGTTTCGCAATAGCCGTTCGACATTCATGAAGGAGTCCGGCGGCGTCATGCGCGGCAGCCGTATTGACAAAGAGGGCTGGGGTTACATTGATGTGCATCGCATCACGTTGCCGGGCGGTGAGGATTTAACCGCCAGCCTGGAATTTATTCAACCGGATGACGGCAACGTCAATGACAAAACCCTCGCGCGCGTGCCGTTGCCCAGGCCGCTGCGTCCGGGCGATTCCGTCGTCGTGCATCTTGATTTCACCGCCAAAATGCCGCAACCGCCGTTTGCCCGCACCGGCGCCAAAGAGGAGTTTTTCTTTGTAGCGCAATGGTTTCCGAAAGCCGTGGTTTATATCGACGGTGAATGGAACAGCCACCAGTTTCACGCCAACTCAGAGTTTTTTGCAGATTATGGCGTTTATAATGTGAACATGACAGTGCCCGCAGATCATATTCTCGGCGCGACGGGCATTGAGGTCGAGGTGAAAGACAACGGCGACGGCACCAGGACGCATATTTATCATGCCGAAGATGTGCATGATTTTGCCTGGACTTCAAGCCCGGAATTCGTGGAATTCAATGATCGCGCGCAAGATGTCGATATTCGCGTGTTGATGCAGCCCGATCGTGCGTATCAAGGCCCGCGCCATGTCGAGGCCACGAAAGTAGCGGTGGAATATTTTCAAAATTGGTACGGCGACTATCCGTTTCCGAATCTTACTGTCGTCGATCCGCGCCGCGGCGCCGGCGGTTCCGGCGGCATGGAATATCCCACATTGATCACCGCCGGCACGACGTATGGTTTGCCGGAAGGTTTGCGCGCGGTGGAAGCCGTGATCATTCACGAATTCGGCCACAATTATTGGTATCATTTGCTCGCCTCGAATGAATTTGAAGAAAGCTGGCTGGATGAGGGCATCAACACCTACACCGAAATTCAAATCATGAACGATCGCTACGGTCCGGTGGGCGATGTAATCGATGTGATGGGATTCAAGATCAACAACCTGCAAGTGCAACGCGCCGACTATCTTTTTTCGGCGGATCTCGATCAAACCGTACGCAAGGCTTGGGAATATTATCCCGGCAGTGCAAAATTATCTTGGCAAGGAAAAGATGTTGGAAGTCATGCGCGCGTATGTTGCCCGCTGGCGTTTCAAACATCCCAAGACACGGGATTTCATCGCAGTCGTGAATGACGTGTCAGGGCTTGATCTCAATTGGTTTTTTGACCAGGCATTGTTCTCAAACGCCGTATTGGATTACAGCATCGAACGGGTGGCCTCGACGCCAGTTGGAAAGAGCAGAGGGTTCGATTTTTCGCTCGCAACCGTTGCCCGCGATTCCAGTGCAGCCCCGGCGGAAGATGCCGATGCGGCGGAGCGCGTTGACACAACCGGCAGCCTCGCCGAAGAAGGCCAGGGCAAGCAATATCAAAGCAGTTTTTATGTCCGGCGCAAAGGCACATTCAAGTTTCCGGTTGAAATTGCTGTAACGTTTTCAAACGGCGAGACCGTGCGTGAGACCTGGGACGGGCAGGAGATTTGGAAAAAATTCAGCTATCTGAAACCAACGAAGCTTGTTTCCGCAACCGTCGATCCTGAGCGCAAGATTCCGCTTGATATCAATTACACCAACAACAGCGCGGTCGTCGAACCTTCGAAGCTAGGCGCGAATAAACTTGCGCTGCGCTGGATGTTTTGGATGCAATTCTTTCTGGATCAGCCGGAATTCTTGAATCTCTTCTCGAATCTCATTCCCGAGTTTTGATTGGTTGTGAGGATTGTTTTCTTGGCACTGTTGTGCTGTTTCTGGGAGTATCTTGTCATCCTGAAAGGAGCTTGTGAAGTGCTCGGCCGAATGTCAAGCACTTCACAAGATTCGGTTGAATGATATTTCGAAATGGTATTGCTGCAAATTAAGAATGCAGCGCACTAGTCCGAAGTGCCTGGTTGTAATGAAGCGCGTTTAGACTGGTCATTACGGTGAAAGCCGCGAACCCGAGGAAATATCAATGATAATGCAAAGCTTGAAAAACGGTTTTGTCCGACTAAACTTAAACCGCCGTATGATCATCGTCTATTATCTGACGAGCCTGATCTTTGGCCTGATTTTGATGGCGCCGCTATGGTCGAGTTTGCGCAGTTTTATCGGTGCCAGCGAAATGGGAAGAATTCTGGCCGGCAATTTTGATTGGGATTTTTTGTTCGAGTTTATAAAAAATACGCCCAACTTAATCTCAACTTTGCTCTGGTTGATCGTATTGATCTTTAGCGTTCACATATTTTGGTCGCTTTTTCTTTCCGGCGGGGCATTTGCCGTTTTTGTCAGCGGCGAAAAATACACGCCCGCCGCTTTTTGGGGCGGTGCGGCCAGCTATTTCGGCAGATTTGTACGGCTCGCTGCCTGGAGCTTGCTGCTCGCGCTGGCGCTGATTTTTTTGCAGTTTCTTCCTGATCTTGTGCAGCGTGTTATTTGGGGAAAAGATCCCTATCAAAACATTACGTATTGGATGAGCTGGGTCAAAATCGGGTTTCGGTTTCTGTGCTTTCTTTTCTTCAAACTAGTGCTGGATTATGCCAGGATTCATACTGTCATGACTGGCGAACGAACAATGCGTTTTTCATTTTTGGAGGGGCTGAGCTTCGCGACCAAAAACTTTTTTGCGGCGTTTGGTTTGTCTCTGCTGTTTTTTCTCGCCGGCGCTTTGGTACTATTGCTCTATAATCCGCTGGCGAACAGCCTGTCGGCGCCGAGTGGCTTCATCGTGTTTCTACTTTTTGTCTTACAGCAGCTTTACATATTCTGCCGCAAAACACTCGAACTCGCTTTGTATGCCGGACAGGTGCATCTGTATCGCGAACGGCAGCAGCTTGTCCGGGAGGAAGAGCCGCAACCGGCCAACGAACTGGGCTGGGAAGGCGCGTGGGCTTGATTATTTTCCGTGATGCTAACCACCTGAATCGAAGTAGGAGTTTTGAACGAAAATTGACTTTCCGGCCAGGCTTCTAGTGGGCAATTCCTGCTTGCTTCCCGCAGGGATTTGATGTAGATTTTTGATCATCGCATTGTTAGGAGAATATCTCGTGGCGCAAAAAAGTTTTGTCGTTTTTATTGCCTCGTGGCTGGTGGTGCGCCTGCGCCTTGGGATTTTATCGACCCGATTAACGTTACAGCGCTTTTTTAATCAGCCTCCTGTCATTCTGGTCGCGCGCCGCGCTCGCCCGTTTTCCGAGGGCCAATGGGTTGTGGCCGACGAACAGCTTCATTTTCTTTCCATTTCTACGCCACCGGAAACTATTGAAGTTCGATCTCTTCCTAAACCGGGACATAATTGAAAGGGTATTTGATGAAGACGATCTGGTTGTGCTTTTTGCTCTCGTTTACTGCTGCCCTGGCGCAAGATGCCGCGCTTGGGGTCCCGTATGAACGTTTTGCCTTACCCAACGGCTTGACGGTAATTCTGCATGAAGATCACACCACGCCAACCGTGAGCGTGAATGTGTGGTATCATGTCGGCTCCGGCAGCGAAAAGCCCGGGCGCACGGGGTTTGCACATTTGTTCGAGCATATTCTCTTCGAAGGCTCGAAAAATGTGCCGGAAGGCGCCTTTGACGAATGGCTCGAAGCGGCGGGCGGCAACAACAACGGCTCGACGAACCCCGATCGCACGAATTACTACGAAGAAATTCCCACCAGCGCCCTTGAGCTTGCCTTGTTTCTCGAGTCGGATCGCATGGGATTTTTGCTCGAAGCGATGTCGCCTGCGAAAGTCGATGGCCAGCGCGACGTCGTCAAAAATGAGCGCCGGCAAAGCTATGAGAACCGGCCTTATGGTCTGGCATTTCCGACGCTCGGCGAAAATTTGTATGAGCCGAATCATCCGTATCATTGGCCGACCATCGGTTATATGGAAGATCTGAGCGCGGCTTCGTATGAAGATGTGGTTGAGTTTTTTCAAAAATATTACACACCAGCCAATGCGAGTTTGGTCATCGCAGGCGACATCGACCCAAAAGCTGTTAAGGCGATGGTGGAAAAATGGTTCAGCGATGTCAAAGGTCGCTCCAAAGAACCGCCGCAAACCGTGCCGCCGGCTTATCTCAATGAAGAGAAGCGGTTGATACTCGAAGATCGCGTGCAGTTGCCCCGGCTTTATATGGCATGGCTCACGCCGCCGCTGTTTTCGCCAGGCGATGCGGAAATGGATTTGACGGCAAGCGTGCTTGCCGGCGGCAAGAACTCGCGGCTGTACAAGCGGCTCGTCTATGATTTGCAGATTGCACAAGATGTCTCAGCATTTCAAAACTCGGGGGGACTGGCTTCCAGCTTTATCATCATGGCGACGGCGCGCAGCGGGCATACGTTGGCGGAGTTGGAGAAAGTAATACAAGAAGAGATTGATCGGCTGAAAACAGAGCCGCCACAACCGCGCGAGGTGCAGCGCGCCATCAATCAATATGAGTCTTCTTATCTCAGCGGGCTTGAGCTAGTATCGCGCAAAGCAGATCAATTGAATTCCTACTTCATGCGCACGGGCAATCCCGATTATTTCAATGAGGATTTGGCGCGCTACAAAGCCATTGATCCCGAAGATTTGCGCAGCGCGGTGATGACATTTTTGCGCAACGAGGCGCGCGTCATTCTCAGTGTGGTGCCCGCCGGCAAACAGGAACTGGGCGTGGGAGGTAAGGTGGTGAATGCGGCCCCACCTCAGAATAATTAATGCGATTTGGTGAATTCAGAATCGGCTCATCATTCTTCACTACTAAGGCTAACGCTTATGTATGCATTTAATCATAAATCCAAGACGCGTGCCATGACTGCATGCTTTTGTCTGATTGCGATCTTTCTTCTTGCGGAAACGAACCTTTTCGCGCAAACGCCTGACCGCAGCAAACCGCCGGCTCTCGGTGAGCCGCCCGCGCTCAAAACCGCGCCGATTCAGCGCTTCAAGCTTTCCAACGGCCTGCCGGTCGTGTTGATGGAAAAGCATCAGGCGCCAGTGGTTGACATTATTCTCAAAATCAACACCGGCTCAGTGATGGATCTGCCAGGAAAAACCGGACTGGCGAGCTTGACCTTTGCGATGTTGGACGAAGGCGCGGGCAGCCGCAATGCTCTGCAAATCGCGGATGAAATCGATTTTCTCGGCGCGAGCCTGTCAACCGGCGCAGGCTTGCATACCTCGCAAATTTCGTTGCATACCCTGGTCACACGCGTTGAGGCAGCGCTTGCCATTATGGCTGATGTCGCATTGCGGCCAACCTTCCCGGCCGAAGAGTTGGAGCGCCAGCGCAAGCAGCGTTTGACCTCCTTGGCGCAAGCGCATGATGAACCAACTGCGATTGCGAGCGCGGCCTTTAATCGTGTCATGTTCGGTGAGCAACACCCCTATGGCCGCATGGCCAGCGGCGACGAAAAGTCTTTGCGCGCCTTCAGCGCGAAAGATTGCAAAGAGTTCCACAGCAAAAATGTTACGCCGGCTAATGCCACTTTGATCGTGGTGGGTGATGTTACTCCCAATGCAATTCAATCAAAGCTTGAAGCCGCGTTCGGCAAATGGCAAGGCGATAAGGCGGCAGGCGCGGCGGCATGGCCGGCAACGAAGCAGGTGGAAAGCCGGCAGATTCATCTCATTGACAAACCGGGCGCCGCGCAATCCGTCATTCGCATCGGGCGCATCGGCCCAAGCCGCATGACCGAAGATTATTACGCCTTAACCGTGCTCAACACGATTCTGGGCGGTTCGTTTACCTCGCGCTTGAATCAAAATTTGCGCGAGCAACATGGTTATTCTTATGGCGCTGGCTCGACTTTTAATTTGCGGCCGCAGCCGGGCGCGTTTATCGCCTATTCGAACGTACAAACCGATGTGACTGACAAAGCCTTGACCGAGTTCATGAAAGAGCTGCGCGGCATCTTGGGCGATATTCCCGACGAAGAGTTGGCCCGCGCAAAAAATTATGTGGCGCTCGGCTATCCCAGCAATTTTCAAACGACCGGCCAGATTGCGGGAGAACTTTCTGAGTTGGTCGAATACAACCTCCCGGATACTTATTTCAACGAATACGTGCAGAAAATCCTGGCGGTGACGAAGGCCGAGGTGCAGGCGGCTGCCCAAAAATATATTGACCCGGAAAAAATTGCGATTGTTATCGTCGGTGATCGCGCAAAAATCGAGAGCGGCATTAAGGCGTTGGATTTAGGCGTGATCAATGCCATAACAATTGCGCAAGTTCTCGGCAAAATTCCAAAACTGGAAGGCACGGATTGAAACAACCCAGGGGCTTTCATGGCGCAAAATGCTTGGCAGGATTTGGGCTCAATCGAAGAATTTCAAAAGTCAGCCTTGACTGAAGTTCATCTGGGCGGCAAGACACCGGTCGCGATTTCTTATCGTGACGGTGAATTCGGAGCCGTGTCGGGTGTATGTAATCATGTCGGCGGGCCGTTAGGACAAGGTCGGCTGGACGGCGACTTCATCGTTTGCCCGTGGCACAATTGGAAATTTCATCGCAAAACCGGGGTGGGCGAGCCGGGCTTTGAAGATGACATCGTACCGAGCTATGAAGTGAAAGTCGAAGGCGGCCGCCTGCTCTTGCACGCCGAGCCGCGCAACAAACGCCAGAAAAAACCGCATGCGCCGCATCCGCTCAGCCGTCCTATCAAGCGTGAGGACGGCCCCATTCGTGTCGCGGGAATTTCGACCACCGCAATTGATCCGGCGAATCCAAGATATTCCACCTCCGAAGCGTTGTTGGAAATTGCGCTCAAGCACGCCTCTGAACAGTTGCATTGCGAAACGAAGCTGATCAAGTTGAGCTATTTGCGCTTTCGCAATTGCGAGGGATATTACTCCAAAAGCGCGCAGGCTTGCACCTGGCCGTGCTCGATCACGCAGATGGATGACAAAGACGAGATGGTCGAAGTCTACGAGGCGTTGGTGCATTGGGCCGATGTCATCGTGCTTGCCACGCCGATTCGCTGGGGGCAAGCGAGTTCGCTGTTTTTCAAAATGGCGGAGCGTTTAAATTGCGTGCAGAATCAAGTCACGATCCGGGATCGCGTGTTGCTGCGCAATAAAGTTGCGAGTTTCATCATCACCGGCGGGCAGGATAACGTGCAGGGCGTAGCCGGCCACCTGCTGGGCTTTTTTTCAGAATTGGGATTTTACTTCCCGCAATTCCCATTCATCGCACACTCGCGCGGCTGGTCTGCGGAAGACATGGAGCAGAATGTCATCGATGTCATGAAGAGCCAGGAATTGCGCGAAGGCGCAAAGGAATTGGTTGGGCGCGCTGTTGATTTGGCGCACACGCTGCTCGGCCTCGAACGCCTCGTCGAGCGCACGCCGCGCGGCGGCCGCAAGGCGCACAAGCTGGAGGTGGCGGTTTAAGTCGTAAATATTGTGCTTGCATTTGGTGCCTCAGACTTTCAAATTTCTCACAGTTTGACTCGATTTCTCTCAAATGATGATCTCATTCGGTTAATATCAAAAATTAGAAGAGACTATGGCAGCGACGAAAGAGCTAATGATTAAGATCATCCAGGACCAGCCGGATGACAGTACGTACGATGAAATTCTTCGCGAGCTGGCTTTGACGCGTATGATTAAAAGAGGATTGGCGGATTCGGATGATCAGCGTACGATCAGCAATGAAGAAATGAAGCGGAGAATTCGTACGTGGCAAAGATAGCATGGACGGCAGAGGCGGAGCAATGGTTGCAGGACTTTTATGATTACATTTCCGCCGACAATCCGAACGCCGCCTTGCGCACAGTCGAAGCGATCTATGAGAGGACGCAAGTGCTTTCCCAATTTCCAGAGATAGGTTACCGCTTTCATGCCATCACGGATCGTCACATCCGCATACTTATGTATGGGCACTATCGTATCGCCTACCTGATCAAGCCAAATCGTGACATAGACATACTTGGGGTCTTTCATGGCGCATTGGACATCGGGCGTTATTTGTATTGACTTCTCGCAATAACCTCATTTTTATGCGCGTGCAATTATTAGTCTTTCCATTCTTGTTTTTTCAAGGAGTTTTTGGTCAAACCGAAATTCCGCCTACACGGCTTGTTACGGCAGCACAACCCTTTCTCCTCGTGCTCGGCATCGCCCAAGATGGCGGCGTGCCGCAAGCCGGAACCAAACATCATCCCGGTTGGGAAGATGCGCGCAGCAAGCGCCGCGTCGTTTGCCTCGCCCTGATCGATCCCGCCACCAACGAGCGCTGGCTTATCGAAGCCACGCCTGATTTCCGCGAACAA
>QEVD01000268.1 GCA_003576975.1 Candidatus Zhuqueibacterota bacterium | reverse complement strand
ACTTTGCAATTATCAAACGAAACCTGCCGCGTATCGCTCGCGCGCAAGCCGAGTTTGTTTTCTTTCTTGCCGATGATCACACCGGGGAACTCGCGCTCGACAATAAAGGCGCTGATGCCGCGGGCTTTGGAGACTTGCGCATTGGTTTTGGCGAACACGACATACGTGCCGGCATACCCGCCGTTGGTCACGTACATTTTGCTGCCGTTCAAAATGTAATGATCACCCTGGCGCGTTGCGGTGGTGGAAAGTGCGGCGGCATCGGAGCCGCTGTGGGGCTCGGTCAGGCAGAACGAGCCAAACTTTTTGCCGGTCAGCAAATCGGGCAAATATTTTTGTTTCTGCGCTTCGTTGCCGAACATTGAGATGGGTGTGGCGCACAGCGAGCAATGCGCCGCGACGGATAGCGTGGTTGCGCCGCAAACCCGCGCCAGCTCCTCGATCATCAACACGAATGAAACCGTGTCGAGATCGCCGCCGCCGTATTTTGAGGAAAAGGGAATGCCGAGAAAACCCAATTCCCCCATCTTGCGCAAATTTTCCCCGGGGAATTCCATGGTTTGATCGATTTCAGCGGCCTTGGGCTCGATTTCATTTTTGGCAAACTCGCGCACCGTGTCGCGAATCATGAGCTGCTCATCGGTAAAATTCAGCATGAGGTTCTCTCACATTAGGTGTTTAAAAGAATTCAGCACTCGAGAAAAAAACACAACGCCGGAGGGACGCCTAAACTCTCTGCAAAAAATTCTCCAAAACGAAAATTTTCCGCAAGCGAAACTGCAGCGGGCTTTCCACCAGGGTGATGGCTTTCAAACTCTCCATGCCGGAGACGAACCAGGGTTCTTTGCAGGCCGGGATTTCCAGAATCCAGCGCGGCGTATCGAGGTGCAGCTCATCACACAAATAATAACCAGTCGCGGCCAACAAAGCATCGTATCTCTCGCTGCTCAATTCAAAGAGTTGTGTAATGGCTGAAGGGCTTTTGTAATAGCGAAAGTCGTCAACAAAATCCATCAAGACACGACTCAGTTCGACGGATCGGCTTCGATGCGTTGTTTGGTTTCGCGCAGCGTCGTCATGATTCGAAAAAATATTCATTCACTTCTAAAAACCGGCTGTCGCTTTTCGCCGAAGGCCGCCAGCGCTTCACGCCGGTCGTTCGTCGGAATGATGCGGCGATAGCATTCCAGCTCATAGGCCAGCCCCTGGGTTAATGACAAATCCAGGCCGCGGCGCATGGCCTCCTTCGCAGCCTGCACGGCGAGCGGGCCGTTTGCTGCGATCAGTCCGGCAAGCTGCATTGCCGCATTCATCAACTCGCCTTCCGAGACAACACGATTGGCAACGCCGTGCACCAAACATTCCTGTGCATTGAACAATCTTGCGGTGGCAATCCATTCCATGGCGCACGCATAGCCGATCAGCCGCATCAGCCGTTGCGTGCCGCCGGCGCCGGGTATGATCGCCAGCGCGGTTTCGCGCAAGCCCATGGTCGCGTTTTCACTGAGCACGCGCATGTCTGCGGCGAGCGCGAGTTCCATGCCGCCGCCCAGCGCCGAACCGTGCACCGCCGCAATGGTGGGGACGTTAATCTCTGCGATTGCTTGCACGGCGCCGCGAATGCCTTGCACCACGCTCTCGACCTGGCTCTCCGGAATCTCTTTGCGCTCTTTGAGATCGGCGCCGGCGCAAAAATGTTTGCCTTCGCCCCGCACAATCAAAACCCGGAGTTTTTTGTCAAGAATATCCTGATTCGCATGTTGCGCCGCTACTGCAATTTCGCTCACGAGCTGGCGTCCCAGCGCATTCACCGGCGGGCGGGCGAGCGTCAGAAATCCGATCGTGTTCTTGACTTCATATTTGACAAATTCGAAAGCAGTCACAAGCATTCCCGCGATTTGTTGAATAGTGATGATTGCTACAGCCTGCCGGGCGCAATCCTCGCTGTTCTATTTTCTAGCTTCGAAATCATCCGGCGCTTCGATTTCCATCTGCAACAGGCCCAGGCCATGCGTCTTGCCCTGGGCATCGCTCTTCAGGCTTTCCGAACCGCCGCCGCCGAGCGCATCATGCAAAATGAAATTCAGCGCCATGATGCCGTCCACTTCGTAGCGTTCGACCTCGCCCCGGCAAATCTCACGAAAATGCTTTTTAACTCTAGCCGGAGTGAGAGTTTTTTTGAGCAGCTCATAGCCGGCGCGATCATACGCGACGATGCCGACATTGCTGGCGTCACCTTTGTCGCCGCTGCGTGCATAGGCGATTTGGGAGAGATGAATTAGTTTCATAATCGTTCTTGGTTGCTTGTTGCTGGTCACTCGTTGCTGGAGCGAGCAACGAGCATCCAGCTTCATTTCTTTTCCAGCGAATGCAGCGAATCCAGCCCCTCCGGCAACGGCAACACCCAGCGCACCGGTTGCACCGTGCCGTCTTTGCGCACGAGACGCTCGACATATTTGTACTTCAACACGGAACGCTCGACCCAGACATCGTCATCGATGATGGTGCCAAAGATGTAACTCGTGCCTTTGATGAGCACATTGTTGCCGATGCGTGTCGGATACTCATCCGAGCCGGTCATGTTGACGCCGGATTCGATCTGGCAATTCTCGCCGATGATCAAATTACCTTTGATGATGTTGCCTTGAAAAATGGCAGAGTTTCGGCCGATAATCAGCTTTTGATGCGCATACGAGCTGAGAAAGACATTTTCATAAATCACGACATTCTCCCCCAGCTCGATGTTGCCCTCGAGGGTGGCGCGGCTTTTGATCACAACGCCCTTGTTCAGGCTGACGTGCGGGCCGATATGCGCGCCTTTGCCGATGACGATGTCCAGCGGCGCGCGCGCGATGTCCATGCCGATGATCTGCTCGATCACTTCATCCGCAACGAAAAAATCATCTTTGTCATCGATGGTGATAATGTCTTTCAGGCGATCATATGCCTTGTCGCGCGCGATTTTCTCCATCTCCTTCAATACGCTTTTATTGTTGAAGCCCATGACGGTGGAGTAGTCGCTGGCGCGTGAGGCTTTGACGGAAAGGCCGTATTGATTGAAAATCGCAATTAAATCGGTAATGTAAAGCTCGCCCTGGGCATTGTTGGTTTGCAACGTTTCGATGTATTTCGCCAAGAGCGAAAATTTAAAAGCATACACGCCCGTGTTGAACTCGGGTATATTGAGCAATTGTTCACGCGAGAACTCGTATACGCGATTATTGTAAGTGATGCGATGCGGCTGATCCGGCTTGAGCGCGAGAATGTCGCGATGCTCCATGATCGCGATGACTTTGTCATAATCGCCGCCCGCGGATTTGCCCTGCGCGTCCTTTTGCGGGACGCGAATGATGCGGCCGTAATAATTTTCCTCGGGTTTGCCCTGGTAATCCGCGGTCAACACCATCATGTCGCAAACGTTGCGCTCGAAATCATGGCGCAAATCGCGAATGGCGCGGCTGTTCAGCAATCCCATGTCGCCGGGAAAAACGTATATCGCGCCGTTGAAATGCTCCGTGATCAAACCTTGCAAGCCCACGCGCACGGCATCGCCCGTGCCGCGCTGCTCCGATTGCAACACAAACACCCGATGCGGCGCCGCGCCCAGCGCTTGCGCAACATCAAGCGCCTTGATGCCGACGACGATGATTTGATTTGCCGTTTCCAAGCCTTCGCGCGCCGCGTTGGCAACACGTGTGACCGTGGGCACGCCCCAAATCATGTGCAGCATCTTGGATTTTTCTGATTTAATACGCTTGCCATGGCCGGCGGCCAAAATCATGGCAACGTTCAGGCCTTGTGCATCGATCGGAGACGATAATTCCTGCAATTTCACGTGCAATTCCCAGTCCTGGTCCTTCATAGTCAAGCCTTCCTCAAGTTGTGTGTTCTTTGGTTGTAATCAGGCAAAATCATGAATCAAATATTTTCAAAATGCCATAACCTCCACTTGCGGTCGAATTTTACCCTTACCCACTAACGCCGGCCAATAACTAATAATGTCCGTCGCTTTCGGGCGGCCGCCGGCAAAGCCGGTCACGCCCGGCGGACCGCTGGTGACGAGCGGAACGATTTCCATACCGAAGCGATCGACCCTGGCTTTGTCATGACTTTTGACGCCCACGCGCAAAACGATTTCCGCAGGATCAACCGGCGCGACAATGCCAGCATGACAAACGCCGCTGCCTAGAAATTCCACCAACCGTTCGTCTTCGGTAAACGTACAATCATCAAGCGCAAGCCGTTCCCAAATCATCTCGGCACAAAGCCGGGCTTTGGCCAGCGCTTCCGGGCCGGAGATCACGAGTTGGCCAACGGCTTTGTAGCCGTTGTGATAACTGAAACTCACTTTCAAGCTTTCCGTGGGCGCGCTGCCTTTGATGCCATACACGCGCACACGATCGGCCCCTGCTTGCTCGAGCTTGATCGTGGTAAAATCCGCGACAACGTCCGGCGTGAGATAACGCCGCGGATCACCCATTTCATAAACGAGCTGAGACGCGACTGTTTCAATACTCACTTTGCCGCCGGTTTGGGCATGCTTGGTGATAAAAAATTCTCCGGAGGCATGTGCTTCGATGACAGGATAGCCGATGCGAGCATAGTCTGCAATCTCGCGCCAATTGCTGTAATTCGCGCCGGTGCATTGCGCGCCGCATTCCACAATGTGCCCGGCAACTGTGCCCGCCGCGAGTTTGTCATAGTCCTCGGGCTGCCAGCCGAATTCATAGATCATAGGTCCGAGCACGAGTGAAGGGTCTGTAACGCGGCCGCAGATGACGATGTGCGCGCCTTGCGCCAGAGCCTCGGCAATGGGGAAAGCGCCAAGATAAGCATTGGCCGAGGAAATTTTGCCTTTAATTTCGTTGAGGGAACGCCCGTCATCGAGGTTTTTGAAAACTTCGCCGGCAGCCTGCAGCTCATCGAGCCGGCCGAGGATATCGTCGCCGGTAACGGTTGCGACCTTGAGCTTGTTCAGCCCGAGCTTCTTGATCACTTGTCCGGTTGCGCGGGCACACGCCGCCGAATTCACGCCGCCTGCGCTCGCGATGATCTTGATGCCTTTCTCATGGCATTCCGGCAGAATGCGCTCGAGCATTTGAATGAAATCCGTGGCATATCCCGCCTCGGGATTGCGGCTCTTGAGCTTCTGCATGATGCTCATCGTCACCTCGGCGAGGTAATCGAGCGTGAGATAATGCAGCGGCCCTTCGCGCACCAGCCGCACCGGCCCGAGAATCGAATCGCCCCAAAAGCCCTGGCCGTTGGCGATGAGCAGAGGAGAGGTTGCGTTCATGTTAGTTTTCTGCATTATGCTGCTTCAAAGATTCTCATATCATTGGTCAAATCTTCTACCGCGCAGTGCGTTTTGAATATTGCGGCGATTCGGCACGCTTATCAAACCGAACTGGCGAAAGTGCTCGTCAAGCGTGAAAGCGGAATCAAGCGACAACTTGCGCATGAGGGCGAAACTCGTGCAATCCGTAAAGCTGAAAGTTTTATCCCGATATTTTTTGAAAATCGCCCAAGCTTCATTCTCGATGGCGTTGTCCACCGCAAGAGTTGAGGTGACCTTGCTCGCACGCACGTACTCGCCAAATTCTATCGCGCTCAGGTGATCGACTCTGATGCGCAAGAGCGTGAGCGTTTCGTCAACTACATAATTCGAAGTAAAAATAAAGCTCCCCTTTCGTTTGAGATCGGCCAATGTGCGCTTTGCGATTTTGTGAAAGGGATCGTCTTTATCGTACAACGCTTTCCACGCGCTCGTATCGACGAACACTCTGCTTCTCACGCCGTGCCTCCGTACAAATAGCGGTCGTGCTCAATCGCGCTGTCGTCGTTTTTTCTGCCCGAAGCGGCCTTTCCCACCAACTTCCATAAGGGGTCGTTCAAGTAATCTTTTTTTGAAATCTTTGGTGTGGTCTGCGGCGGCAATTCGACCAAATGATAGATGACGTGCACGAGCGCTTCATACGTTGGTCGCGAGCTGCTTTTTAGCTTACGCAGCAAGCGCAGCTCTTGCGCAGAGAGGTCAACGTCATTTTGCGCGCGTTGGCTCTGCGCGCGTTTGCGCGGCTTTGATAATATTTTTTTCATGAACAAGGCTCCGAATTTTGTTTGCAAGCATGCATAATGCTCATCGTCACCTCGGCGAGCTCATCGAGCGTGAGATAGTGCAGCGGCCACTCGCGCACGATCCGCGCGGTGATCTCCTGAAGCAGTTCCTCGGTGATGCCGAAAATGTTTTGCTCAACGACGGCCATCGGCCACGCTCATAATTTGCCTGACACGCGAAACCGGGCATGCGCTGGAAGAATCTCCCCAAAAGCGAGATCACTTTGCGCAAGCCCGGCTTCGGCGCGTGCTTCTTGCGATTCCACAAAAAGGGTTTACCTACTTGTTGAACTTCGAAAACGCGCTTTTGAACGCGCCCTTCAGCTCGGTCCAGCTTTTTTCCGCACCTGCCTTGATGTCGTCCCACGCTTCATCGCTGGCTTCCTGCAATTGATTGAATTTCACCATGGCCGCATCTTTCTTGGCGCGCAGCTCGGTGATTTGTTCCTCAATCTCGGCTTTGGCGCCGGATTTGGCTTGATCGGCTTTCAGCTTCAATTCATCAAGCTCAACGTCCCAATCTTGCAGTTGCGCTGCCAGCTTCTGCAGATACGATTTTTTTTCTTCCATGACAGGGTTCCTTTCGTTTAATGGTGATATTGGCCCGCTCTTTTGGGCAAACGTTTTGAATCAGATGCAGAATTGGAGACACAATGGCTGAGGTTTAGCCGCCGGCCGAAAATTTTTATTCATCTGTCGCGCCAGGGCTTGAAAATATTTCAGCCACTCTTCCAACGGCGCAGGACGAGGGATAAACTCCTTTTCATCGCCTGCGGCGCAAACGCTCTCAAGATAAAGTTGAATAGCCTCGGCAATGTTTTTTTTGGCCTGAGCCAAAGTGCGGCCTTGCGAGGCCACGTCAAGCTCAAGACATAAGGCGGATAGAGCCGGCTGTCCTTTTCGATCAAGACATGCAAATCAAGCGGCTTTGCATTCCTATTTTTTCTATTCATGCTTCATCTCGTTTTTCATGCATCCGTCACTAAGGAGACCGCGAATGAACGCGAATATTCGCTAATTTCAAAATTCGCGTTTATTAGCGTCCATTCGCGGTTTGTGATATGGGCAATTTATTTAAGCGAGAATCCTAACCGGTTTGCGATGTGCATCACATCCGCATCACGCCCGTGCGATACTCCCCCACTTCCGGCCGAAACGCCGCCATTTCCAAACCCGTGATCAGAGTCTGTCGCATTTCGCCACCAGGCGTTTGCGGAATGCACTTTTTTCTTCAGGCGAAAGTTCTTTCTTCGTGAGCAAAACCGTGTCCGCCGCAATGCCGCCATCCATCACCGCTAATTTAGCCGTTGGCCACGCGAAAATCAAGGCCGGGTCATAAGCCTTGCCGCACATGGCATAGTTGCCCGCGCCAAAACTGTTGCGCACAATTACCGAGAATTTCGGCACCACGGCATTCGCCTGCACGTTGACGAATTGCGCGCCGTCTTGGATAATGCCGCCGCTTTCCGCTTGCTTGCCGACCATGAAGCCGGTGACGTCATGCAGAAAGAACAGCGGAATGCGGCGCTCGTTGCACAGCATGATAAAATGCGCCGCTTTATTCGCCGAGTCGGAGTAAATCACATTTCCCATCTGCATCTGCGGCGGCTGGGGCCGGCCGAGATGATCGGGCGGCATTTGCCGCTTCACCGGCATGCCTTGATTGGCCACGATGCCGGCGGCAAAACCGCCCACTCTGGCAAATGCGGTGACAATAGTCTTGCCGTATTCCGGTTTGAATTCTTCAAAACGGCTGCCGTCCACAAAGCGCGCGATGATCTCGCGCATGTCATATGTTCTCGTGGCATTTTCCGGCAGAATCCCGAGCAATTCTTCGGGATCGTAAGCCGGCGCCTCGGTTGCAATGCGTTCGAAGGGCGAGGGCCGCGAATAATTCAACAAAGCCATTTGATCGCGAATAAACGCGAACGCTTCATCTTCGGTGTCGAAACGATAATCCGCGACGCCGGAGATGGCATTGTGCATGCTCGCGCCGCCGAGCGTTTCGGAGTCGACGACTTGACCCACCGCCGCTTTCACCAAAAACGGTCCGGCGAGATACATGCTCGAATGTTCGGTGATCATCGCGAGTTCGCTCGACATGCCGGGCAAATACGCGCCGCCCGCCACACAGAACCCGAATACCACGGCGATTTGCGGAATGCCCAGGGCCGCCATTTTCGCGTTGTTGCGGAAGATGCGGCCGAAATGCTCGCGATCGGGAAAAATTTCCGCCTGGCGTTCGAGATTCACGCCGGCGGAATCGACCATGTAAATGATGGGCAGATGGTTTTCCATCGCGATCTCTTGCGCGCGCAGATTTTTTTTGCAGGTGATTTCGACCCACGCACCACTTTTTACCAGCGGATCGTTGGCGACAATCACCGCGAGCTTGCCGGAGACGCGGCCGATCTGCACAATCGTGCCGGCGGAAGGATAGCCGCCGGGAATGTCTTGATACATGTTCCACGCAGCAAACAAACCGATTTCGAGCGGCTCACTTCCCGGATCGAGAATGCGCCGGATTTTTTCACGCGCCGGATATTTGTTGCGTTTCGCGAGTTTCTTCACCGCTTCGGCGGAAGGTTCACGAATCTCTTTTTCACGCAGATTCAGTTCGCTGAGTAACCTCAAAAAATTACTGTGGCGTTTCTTGTATTCTTCGGATTTGGTGTCGAGTTGGGAAGGGAATGGTTTCATGCGGGCTCCGGGATCAGCGTCATCGGCTGAATTCAATCGTTGGCGACCTTATCTCGTAAAGAGGTGATATTCGTCCCAGGATAAACCCGGCCCATTAAGCAAGATCGCCACATTGTTCAAAACATTTCTTCCCAAGATAACATAGTCCTGATCAGTCAGTAAGAACTGCCCCTTGAAAATGCGATTGAGAAATAACATTTCCAGGATTGCAACCGGCATAACCAGGGGGCTTCCCTTAAACCCCTCTACTTGGTAACTCGCATCCAAAATGGAGGGCACACCAATGTGATTTGCTGAGGCTTGGGGGACTATCGTGATATCTGAACCTGAGTCGATCAAGAGAGCAACGTCGGGCAAAGTAAGGCCATTCTGCAAATTGCGTAGCGTGACTTTCGCAATCGGCGCAGGAGGGTCAAACAAAAATGTATTATATGCCGGCATCTGGCGGCGCCTCTCTGACTTCTAAACGAAAATCCTTAGCCTGTTCCGGATGCACCAACCGCGGGCTGTATACATGCGCGACTCGTTTCGGTTCCAAATCCGGAATGATGACGTACACCCTGCCCTTCTCCGGCAACTGCACGCCCTCTGCCAGACGGATCAAACCGTTATCAACAATCCCTTCATACGCTAAAACGTTCATTGCTCACCTCGCTTTCATCATTTAAAAAATCTCTATAGCACGTTCACCGAATATCCTTCACCCGCAATTGAATCGTCGTGCGGCCCTGCCAGGTGTTTTCTTCGACGAGATAGGCAAGATCGACGTCGCTGCGGCCGTCGGTGAGGCGCGAGCGCAGTTCGCCAAGATTGAAGCCGATGCAATCCAGACGCTTGTTGCCCTGCATGACGTTGAAGCGCAAATGGTTGTTACCGACGATCTGCGGATTGCCGACCACGCGCAGGCCGCGTGAGACAAACACCGGCCGCATGTTTTGCGGACCATACGGCGCCATGACTTTCAGGAATTTCATGAAGCGTTCGTTGATATCCGAAAATTCGATTTCCCCATCGATGAGCAAGCGCGGCTTCAGCATATCTTCTTTAATGGCGCCGGCCGCGACCTGCTGCAATTTTGCGCGCAGCGCGGCGATGTTGTCGGTGCGAATGCTCAAGCCCGCGGCGTATTTGTGGCCGCCGTAGGCCAGCATCAAATCCTGGCATTGCGTCAGCGCCGCGTGAATGTCAAAGCCCGGA
>QEVD01000267.1 GCA_003576975.1 Candidatus Zhuqueibacterota bacterium | reverse complement strand
GCGTTTGATTGAATTGGGCAAGGATAATTGGGAAGTGGCAATCTATCCGATGGAAGATCACGGCTTCAAGGAAATCAGTTCGTGGACAGATGAATACAAAAGAATCCTGAAATTGTTTGAGGAAAATTTGAGAGTTCAAGCCTCAACCGGAATGCCGGAGCATTGAGAAAGAATTTCAACATTCTAGTACAAACAACAAAGCCTGTTCTTTCTCACGCGGGCAGAATGTCAGGCAAAGGAATTTTGCCTGACCAGGTTTGGTTTGCGTCGATTTTTGTTCGAGGAGTGCTTGGCGAGGATTATCATCTCATGTCATGACAAAACAAAAATTCCTCAGAAAAATCTGAGGAATTTCAAAATTAGCAGGGTCGTTTTATAGCGCTTTTCACTTGACTGGCGATGTTGTCATTCAGAAGGAATCTTGTGAAGCTGTTGTCCAGGCTTGAATTTTCACAAAATTCTTACAGAATGACATGTTCGTTCAATTGCAAAACGCTATTCATGAATCTATTTTGAAGTGGCTGCCGTTTCCACACCGGCAAAAATATCCTGCACTGGCAATTCAAATCCTGGCAAAAGCTCCGGCGCGGTTAAAACATCACGCACGCTGTGCTTGCCCTCCGGCTTGCAAACCAAAACTTCGCGCGTGCTGGCAATAATCAGCCAAACAATTTTCACGCCGGCTTGCAGATATTCCTCCACTTTTTCCATAACCTTGTCGAAGCTATCAACCGGAGAAAGGATTTCAATCGCCAAATCCGGCGCCATCGGCAAATAACGCCTCCGGCTCTGAGGAAGACGATCATTAACGACAAAGGAAATATCCGGCGCACGGGAATCTCTTTTGCGTTCCGGACGAAGGCGATAATTGGCATTGACGGAAAGCAGGCCAACGGGATGATTCTCGAGATAGTTGCGAATCTTATACGCAACGTTTTCGTGGATGACGCCATGCTCAAAGTTCGACATTTTGTAAGTAATCCTCCCATCATAGAGCTCGGCAGGATAAGGCAACGACATGCGTTCAAGCTCGTCAACGGTGATATCCGTGCGCTGCTCGATCGGGATGCCGGCGCTCTCTGCCAAGGCCTCAGCGGCGTTTGGAGCCGTGCTCTCGCCTATTGTCGAAATGGAATTTGTCATGGTTTCTAAAACTGAATTTGGAGGGCAATATTCATGATTGACGAAGAATGATAAAATTTTGAGTCACAAAACGCAAGCACTCTTTTCCTCGTCCTTCAAAACACCAGCGCCAGACCCACGGCCGGAATATGCACGAATTCATACAAATCGCTGAAACGCAGGTAGAGAAAATCGTAATCAAACACCAAGGCCAGGCTGCTGCCCGAAATGAAATACTCGCCTTGAAACCCCCCGACAAAATTGATCTTCGTCTCGTTGTGCTCTTGATCGAGAAGGTTCTTGGCACGCAAATGATAAGCGCCCGCCCCCAGACTGCCGTTGATGAAAAGCCGGTCCAGGTGCAGGAGATTGTATTGAAATCGCAAGTTCATATTGTAAACTTTCGAGCGCACTTCGTCGCGGCCCACATCGAACTTGTCGTTGACAAAAAGAGCGGTGAGCTTGAACTGCTGGCGGCGGCTCATTTGATAGGAATAGTCAAGCTTTGCCGTGCGACCGTATTGCAACGCCAGTGAGTTCGAGTGCATGGTGTGATAGTACGTGTTTTGTTGCGCGCGGCCGCTTGCCGGAAAACCCACCGTCAGCAGTGCCACAATTGCCAGCGCGATTAAGCCATGAAGATGGGCGAACGCTGATCGACGATTACACCAATGGCGTGTTTTGCTTTTCAATTCTCGATTCTCCATGTTCGATTCTCCGGCCTTACTCTGCCAGCCCGTTTTCTTTTCATACATAAACACCTCGTTGGTCGCTTCCCATCAATTGCATGGAATTTTCACTTGTTTGACGATTTCCCCAATCACACCCCGGTTCCGCACTCTCAACCGCACGGGATATGTGCCGCTGTTTTCATACCTCTTGCGCACAGTCGAAAGCGTGGCCCCGCTCTGCATGTCGCCGTCGCCAAAATCCCATTCATAGTTGTCGATCTGATCGTTGGGCGGGGCGTTGGGATCGTAGCTGGTTGAAATAAAAGTCACATTGCCGAGATCGCAATCCTGCCAAATGAAATCAGCCACGGGCGGGCTAATCACGGTCACTTGCACGGTTTGCGTGGTCGTGGCGCCGACGTTGTCGCGCACGGTGAGCTGTACATTATAAGGGCTGTTGGGCGGGCTGTCTTGTGTATAGGTATGCGAGCCGCTGTCTGCTTGTGAGCTTGCGCCGTCGCCGAACGTGATGTCATACGCCACAATCTTGCCGTCAATGTCGCGGCTGCCGCGCGCGTTGTAGGCAATCGTCAGCGGCGCGCTGCCGATGGTGGGCGTGACACTGAGCGCCGCAATCGGCGGCTGATTGAACGTCGTCACCACTTGATCCAAACTATCCTGGGCGCCTTCATTGTCTTTGATGATCAGGCGCACCGTGTACGAGCCGGATTGCTGATAGTCATAATGAATGGTGCTCGAGCGCGAGGTCACGTGAGGGCTGTTGTCGCCAAACGACCAGACATAGGTGTCGATCGTGCCGTCACGGTCGGTGCTGTTGGCGGCGTTGAAATCGACGCCGTAAGGCGGATTTTGCTGGCCGCCGAGCTGCGCTTGAAATCGTACCACCGGTTTTAAGTTCTCAAAAAACGTTGTGGAGGCCAACTTGGTTTGCGAGTCTTTGATGCCGTCCGTAATGACCAATTGCAAATCGACGATTCCGGATTTCGACGGCACCAGAAAAATATCGTCAGTGAGCGAAGGCGGAATGTCGAAAGAAAGCCCGTCCGCGCTAGGATTGGTGAATTGATTGCTCACAATGCGCCCGCTGCCCGCGAGAAACGTGAAATGCGCGCGCAGGTTGCGACCTTTGTTTTTCAGTTCGGCGTCTTCGTATTGCAAGGCAATCGCATAGGCTTCACCGGCTTTGAATTTCAGGGAGTCGCCGCTCGAGCGCAAACGCAGATCGGGCAGCGTGACATCCGGCCTGAAGGTGAAGTTGGTGATGACCGGCGAGCTGTTGCTTCCAGAAAACGGATCTTTGTGCGTCTCGCATGAAAGCAAGATGCCCAGCACAAACATGCCGGCGGCAGCGGCGAGAGTTGAACGGAATGTTTTCATCGCGTGCTTAGAAAATGTTGGTAATCTGCGCATAAAACTCCAAGCCCTCCTCCAAGGTGGTAACTTCCTGGTTAAACGGGGTGACTTCTTGATCGGCAGCATAGCGTCCCACGATCGGAATGCCCGAGGCAATGCTGCGCAGCTCATCTAATACGACTTTTCGGGTTTTATCGTCGAGCGGCGTGTAGGGAATGCCGGGCAAGCGCTTGAGATCGTAAGCGCGACCGGTGCAGGTGCGCGTCACGCCGTTGATGCGAATTTCACGAAACTGAATTTCAACGCGGCTGTTTTGCAGCGTGGCCACGCCGAGCAACTGCGCGCGCCGTGGAATTTCAATGCTGCCCCATTGGCCCTCGCCGATCACGCGCGCCAGCACTAGGCTGTTGTTCGTCACCGGGGTTTTATCCGGCAACATCACTTTGAGCAAGACGGATTGCAGCCCCAGCACGTTGCTGGTGGAGAATTCATTCGAACCCAGCGAGCTGTGTACGATCATGCTGCGGCCGCTGCTGGGTACTGTCACCGGCGCACTCGGAAAGGAGGTGGCCGCCGGCGCGGAGGCCGCGCTGCGTACCTCTTCTACCGGCGCTTGCGCTGTTGGTTCGCGTCGAGGGCGCGCCGAAACGGAGCGTTCGGTTTGCGGCGCCGGCGCCACTGGCGACAGCGAAGGTTCCGGTGCCGGCTTGTAATAATCGCCCAGTGAAAACGTATCCAATTTGACGATGTCATAATCCAGCTTTTGCTGCGGTGTTACCGGACGCGCCGCGAAGGGGTTGGGCGCGGGGCGCTCGCCCTTGGCATTGCGTTGATAAGCCAGCAACACGAACAGAATAAAAACCATGAAGGCCGCCACGCTCGCCATCATCACCATGTGGGGCTTGAGCCGGCGCTGGCCCTGCCGGGTTTCAAAAAATATCTTTTCAAGATTCATCGCAAAATCTCCTAAGTCAGCGCCGCCCTTTGCCCGGGCCGGCGAGAAAGAGTCCGCTGTGTTTGGTTGCGCAACTCAAGGTCTAAAACAACAAATTACTCCACGAACGAGCCCGGCACCTTGATCGCCAGATCACGGCGGCCGCTCTCTTCACTGCACTTGATTTCAATATCGCTGCGATCAGAAAACCCGTGCTTGTCGAACACGAACATCATGCGCGTCGATTTGTTCGATTCGACGCGCGGCGTATAAGCTTCTTGCAAAGGCTCAAGCTCTTCTTCTTTGACTCTCTTCTTGAAGAGCAGCATTGAACGCGCATTCTCCACCAAACGGAATCTTACAAAACCGATGTCATACGGAATGCGTGACTTGTTCACCAGCGTGCAAATAACAAAAAGCTTTTCTTCGATCATCGCCATGTGATCCACGGCAAACGTCACGTCCGAATTCACCACGCTGTAGGTATAAGGTCGCGGCGTTTTGAGATAGGAGTTGAGCACATTTTTTGTCTTGGGTGAAAGAGCCTTCAAACCCACGGCTTTGGTTGGCGCGCTTTTCGGCGGCGTCACCGCTTCGTTATCCGCCTGATGCGACCTTCCGTTTTTGCCCTCCGCCGCCAGATTCGCCGGCGGTTGCGCTGCCGGCTGCAAGCGTATTTCGAGATCGGGCTGTGCGGAAACCTGCAACAGTAAATTGTAGGAATCCGGCCCGGATTTGATGAACATGTTCGTGCTGCCTTGATTCACCAGCGGCTTCACCAGAATGTAATTGGCCGAGCTTTGCGTGGAAAATTGCTCGGGATTGCCGACCGTCACCAGTTCCGGCGGCGCCGGGCAAACGATGATCGTCGCAAAGCCGGGCTTCACGCGCACGGTGCTCGGCGCTTGCGCGGGCGCGCTGTTCGTGATCAACAGCAGGGCGGCGAAAAGGGTGTTGAGGGTTTTCATGTTTTTTCTTGAGTATAGTTAATGATGCGCAGGCCAAAAGGGTTCGCGTCGGTGCGATTCACCACGTTGATCGTCAACGTAAAACGCAAGGGAATCGGTTGCTGGCCGGGAAAAACTTGCAAGCCGGAGACATGCGCGTTGAACGGATCACCTTGCGTCACACGGATTTCTTCTACATTGAATTTCACTGTGCCCGGCGTGTTTTGCACGATTTTGGGAATCTCCGAAGTTTTAATAGTGTTGTACATCAACACTTCCAGTTCGGTGGAACACATTTGTAACGCCAGTTTGATGCGCTCGTTGAAATTTTCACGGTTGAATTCCAGCAAATTCTTGGCAAACGTTTGCGCGAACTGCCGCACCTCGTGTACCGAGCGCGTTTCACCGTAAGGTGTGGTCGCGTATGCAAACCCTTCTTTTACCAAAAAAGTTTCCACCGGCCGCGAAAAGCCAAGGTAGGCGATGAACGCCAGCAGCAAATTCACACCGACCAGGATCATGACCAGCCGCTTCAGAAAAATGTTGCTCTTGATCAGCTCGCCGTAAAACTCGTAATACTCAGGATTGGTACGCATAGCGCATCTCAAAGGTTAGGTGTTAAACCGCCCGGGCGCAATGCCATTCACTTACGCACACGCATGGACGGTAATCTTGGCAGCATAGCAACGCCCGGGCGGTATTTTTTGAAACTAGATCTCCATCACTCCGATTATCCCGTGCCGCCTGCCGGTTGTCGCGAGCCGGCAAACGGCCACGTTGCCACCGGCGATTCCGGTTGAATCATTGCTGCGGCCGCCGCTTGTGTGGCCTGATTGGCCGGACTGCTCGTCATGGTTTGTGCGCCGGTAATAATCGTGTCGCCCGCGCGCGTCGCGACATTGTGGCTGATGTTGCTCGAATATGCCTTGACGTTTTTCCACACGGTTGAAATCACCAGGCCTGCCGTTAAGCCGGTGCCGTAGCTGCCGAGATCAGCGCTCGCCGAGGCCAGCTTGAAAATGCCCGCGGAAAGTTTGGGAATCAATACGATCGTCACCGCGATCAACACGCCGAGAATGAACGTGTCCCACAGCAAACCCTTGTCGCCGGCCGCCACTGCTTGCTGAAATGCCGAAGCCGAGGTTATCGTCTTCACCAGGCGAAACAGAATCGCGACCAGCACCGACCAGAAATTAACTGAGCAAAAATTTGAGAGCCAGATTTTGAAAACATCATGAAACTGTGGAAACAAAGAAATCACAATCGCAATCGGTCCCAGCAAGTAAAAAAAGATCTGCACCAGCACTTGAATGATCACGAAGATTTCATAAACGATCATCACCAGCAAGTATGACAGGGACGACAAAGACTCCAAACTCAGAATGTTGAACAGCGAGAGCTTCACCCCGCCGTTGCCGTCGCCGAAAAAGGCGCCGAGATATTCCGCCATCAGGTTGTCGGATTCGAGATCGAAAATCGCGCGCGCCAGCAGCACGAACAATTTGCCCAGCCACACCGCCCAGATTTTGTATGTTGCCAATCCAATCGCACTGAACGCGATGAACAGCAAATGATAAAAGTGATCGCCGCCCTCGTGGCCGCTGCTCAAGCGCATCACTGTCGCCAAAAAGTAAAAAATCATGCCGACCGTGAAGATGTACGTCGAGATCGTCACGATGTAATCGACGAGCTGATGCACGGAATCGAAAAAAACCGGACTGAAAAAAAGTTCGAGCATAGTTTGTCGTTCGTAGTCGCCCCTTCAGGGGCGTTCTTGTGGTTATTGACTCACACGCTTCATTGGTTTCGACGATCAGAATCTTTAATTCTCAACTTGCTCTGCCACGGCTTGGCCATGGCATTTGACCGGGTAAAGCCACGGTTTAACCGTGGCTGAACGTCGCAGCACGCGCCTCAAGGCGCGACTACGAGCTTATTGCGTTCTCGTGCTGCCAATATCAAAAAAACCGTAGCGGATTTTTGAAGTTTTATTCACCTGCGACTTGAGCGCCTGCGCTTCTTCAGAATACTTCAAATACTTTTCATAATAGGAATTCGAAAACTCGCGCAGCTTCACAGCCTCCAGCAAAAATTGTGTACGTTCCGCTTCGGTGAATTTGTTTTTATTGTTGATCACTTGCTGTTGCAGCTCCACCGCCATTGAATCATACGTTTTCGCCAGCACTTGGCTCTTCGCGGCATATTCGAGCAACGCTTTCGAAAACGCTTCCTGCCCGAGCAGCGCGTTATGCCGGCGCGTATCCAAATCCGAGGGGATTTCATCATATTGTGTCGATACGGCAAAACTATTGTAAGTTTTTTCCAGCTCTTTGGCGTTGCCGATGAGAGAGTTCACGCCCAGGGCGGATTGCGAAACATCCGTGGTCGTGCCCGGCAGCCAGAAGTTCAAACGGTCGCCGTTGATGATGAAATTCGAAACCGCGTAGGAATTGCTCAAATCCA
>QEVD01000266.1 GCA_003576975.1 Candidatus Zhuqueibacterota bacterium | reverse complement strand
ATTTTTGGAATCATCATCGGCCTCAGCGGCATTGCCGTGCTGGTCGGTCCGGAACGCCTGATGGGCAGCGGCGCGGTTGATCCGCTGGGCATGATCGTGTTGCTCCTCGCCTCGTTCTCATGGGCCGCCGGTTCCTTGTATTCGACTCATACTCGCATCAACGCTTCTCCCCTGCTCGCGACCGGCATGCAAATGCTTTGCGGCGGCGCTTCCTTGCTGCTGGTGGGCCTGCTTTCGGGCGAATGGCAAAAAGTACATTTCGAGCAAATCTCATTGCAATCATTTCTCGCTCTGGCTTATTTGATCGTCTTCGGTTCACTCATTGGATTTACGGCTTATATTTGGCTGCTACGCATGACCACGCCTTCGCGCGCTTCGACGTATGCGTTTGTCAATCCGGTGGTCGCTGTTTTGCTCGGTTGGGCGATTGGCGGCGAGGCGCTGACGCCGCGCGCCATTTTTGCAACCTTGCTCATCGTGACGGCGGTGATTGCAATTATTTTGAGCCGGCCTCAACCGAAAATCTCACAAGCAGAACCTCCCGCGCAATTGCCGGAGAATGCCGAAGCGCGGGTATGCGTGGAAACGCGATGAGCCACGGAATTGCTAGTACATTGTCACCCTAGAAAATATATCCACACCTGATGTCATTCTGAAAGAATCCTGTGAAGGACCCGGCATTATGTCTGCAATTCCACAAGTTCCCTTTTGGATGACATGTCAGGATGGATAAAATTTCTTAGGGTGACGTTCATTGGGTTTTAATACGTCAACCAACCGGAGAAGAACGCAATGTCCCATCCCTCCCCAAAGCTCGAAACCAAAATCATTCATGCCGGTGAGCCGGATCCTCGCATTGCCGGCGCGGTGAGCATGCCGATTTTTCAAACCGCGATGTTCGAATACGACGGCGAAGACGCCGGTTATCATGACATTCGTTATATCCGTTTGAACAACACGCCTAATCACATTGTGTTACAGAACAAGCTGGCAGCCTTGGAAAACGCCGAGGCTGCGCTGGTGGCGGCCAGCGGTATGGCTGCGATCTCCGCTGCTCTCCTCACCATGCTCTCCGCCGGCGATCATTTGCTCGCACAAGATAATTTGTACGGCGGCACGCACGATTTCATCACCAAAGATTTGCCGGCGCTGGGCATTACGTATGATTTCATCGACGGCAATGATCCCGCGAGTTGGAAACACAAGCTGAAGCCGACCACGCGCGCCCTCTACGTCGAAGCCATGTCCAATCCCATGCTGCAGGTGACGGATCTCAAAGCGGCCGTGACGTTTGCCAATGCTCATGGTTTGGTCTCGATGATCGACAACACGTTTGCGAGTCCCTGCAATTTTCGTCCGGCGGAATGGGGTTATGATCTTTCCTTGCACAGTTGCACCAAATATCTCAACGGCCATTCTGATATTGTTGCCGGGGCTGTCATCGGCCGCGCGGGATTGGTTGAAAACATCCGGCGCAAGCTCAATCATCTCGGCGGTTCGCTCGATCCGCACGCCTGTTTTTTGCTCCATCGTGGCATGAAGACGCTGGCCGTGCGCATGCGGCAGCAAAATGAAAGCGCGTTACGCCTCGCGCGCTTTTTGAGCTCACATCGCGCTGTCGCGCAAGTCAATTATCCCGGCCTGGAATCGCATCCGCAACATCATATTGCCAAAGAGCTATTCAACGGCTACAGCGGGATGATGAGCTTTGAGTTGAAAGAAGGCCTGGGCGCTGCCAAACGTTTTATTGATGCGGTTAAAATTCCTCTCAAAGCTCCCAGCCTGGGCGGCATTGAAACATTGATTACTAGACCTGCTACCACCTCGCATGTTGGCATGTCGGCAGAAGAACGCAAACGGCTGGGCATCACCGACAGCTTGATTCGCGTCTCAATCGGCATCGAAGCAACGGAGGATTTGCTGGCAGATTTTGAACAGGCATTGCACGCCTAAAAACCGGGCATGAAGAGATGATAAAAAAATCAACGATATTACAATTAAAAATACAAACGCTCACGCCGGCACGCTGGGCGGACTTTGAAAAACTCTTCGGCGAACGCGGGGCGTGCGGCGGATGCTGGTGCATGTTCATGCGTTTGCCGCGGGCCACGTTTGAGCAGCAAAAAGGCTTGAAAAATAAAAAGGCTATGCACAAGCTGGTCAAAGCGAACGACGTGCCTGGCTTGCTCGCTTATGCCCAGAATGAGCCGGTGGGCTGGTGTTCCGTGTCTCCGCGCGAGAAATTTTCAGCGTTGGAACGCTCGCGCATCTTGCAGCCGATTGACGATCAACCGGTTTGGTCGGTGACCTGTTTTTTCATTGCCAAAGGATTTCGCCGACAAGGCGTCACGGTCGAGCTGTTAAAGGCGGCGATTGCTTATGTCAAAAAGCGCGGCGGGAAAATTCTCGAGGGCTATCCGGTGGAGCCTGCTTCGGCAGGTTCGGCTTCGACAGGCTCGGCTTCGACAAGCTCAGCCACCACCGCCGACGCGGGCGCTAAGAAGATGCAACCGGACACGTTTATGTGGACCGGCCTGGCCAGCGCTTTTCGCAAAGCGGGGTTCAAAGAAATCCTGCGCCGCTCAGCAACGCGGCCGATCATGCGTTATTATGTCAAATAGCCGATCTGCAGATAAATTTAGCCACCAAGGCCCGAAAATCTTCACCGCAATCAAGAGTAAATATCCGCATCTCAAAAATCAGGAAAGGGATCACATGAAAAAGCGTTATGCTTTGCTTTGGTTGTTGCTTGGGGCATCGCTGGCTTATGCCACGGATCAAAACGACGCCAAACTGCGCGAGAAAGCCAACCACTTGGCGCAAAAACTTCTCCTCGTCGATACGCATGTTGATGTGCCCTATCGCATGCGCGAAAAGGTTGAGGATATTTCCATGCGCACCGCCGGCGGGGATTTCGACTACGTGCGCGCCAAAGAAGGCGGCCTCAACGCGCCGTTCATGTCGATTTACGTGCCTTCAGAATATGAACCCAAAGGCCTGGCCAAAGCGCTGGCCGACAGCCTCATCGACATGGTGGAAGGCTTTCAAAAAAACTGGCCGGACAAGTTTGCCATCGCAACTTCAGTGGCGGAGGTCAAAGCGCAATTCAAAAAGGGATTGATCTCATTACCGATGGGCATGGAGAACGGCGCGCCGGTGGAAGGCAAGCTGGAAAACCTCAAGCATTTTTATGATCGCGGCATTCGTTACATTACGCTCACGCATGGCAAAAGCAATCACATTTGCGATTCTTCCTATGATCCCAATCATCAATGGAACGGCCTCAGCCCGTTCGGCAGAGAAGTCGTGGCCGAGATGAATCGCCTGGGCATCATGGTCGATATTTCACA
Source organism: Candidatus Zhuqueibacterota bacterium (assembly GCA_003576975.1). Lineage (GTDB taxonomy): Bacteria > Zhuqueibacterota > Zhuqueibacteria > Zhuqueibacterales > Zhuqueibacteraceae > Coneutiohabitans. The sequence continues at coordinate 4,417 of QEVD01000266.1, read as the reverse complement.
TGTGTCAGACTCGGCTTTTTATCAAGTGATTCGCCTCACCAAAGCGCCGGTCATCGCCTCGCATTCCTCCTGCCGCAGCTTCACGCCCGGCTGGGAACGCAACATGAGCGACGACATGATCAAAGCCCTGGCGAAAAACGGCGGCGTCATTCAAATCGCGTTCGGTTCCTCGTTCGTGAACGGCGCTTATCAAAAAACCGAAGAAGGTTTGTGGAAAGCCTTAGTCGAGCAGAAAATCAACCCCAACTCTGAAGAGGGCAAGGCGTTTGTCAAAAAATATCGCGAAGAACATAACCTCACGTATGCCGACATTTCCGATGTCGTCGCAAACATCGATCATGTGGTGAAGCTGGTGGGCATCGACCACGTTGGCTTCGGCTCGGATTTCGACGGCGTGGGCGACTCCCTCCCCACCGGCTTAAAAAGCGTGGCGGATTTTCCCAATCTCATTTACGAATTGCTGAAGAAAGGCTATTCCGACAAAGACATCGAGAAGATCTGCTCGGGGAATTTGCTGCGCGTGTGGTCGGAAGTGGAAAAGACAGCGAAGAAGTTGCAGGCGGAGAAGAGCTGAATCACGTTGAACTTTACACCTTACATGGTCCGGCGCCGTGTAAGGTGTAAAGTAGTAAAACTGTCTTGTGACTTACCTCAAAACGTCCCGGCTGAAGCCAAAATCTTTTTCGCTTCCGGATAGGCCAGGGCGCGGTCGAAATTGTTGTTGGTGTTCTTCACAATCTCTTTGCAAATGTCGAGCGCATAACTTTTATTGCCGAGCTTGAGGTTGGCTTTGGCCAGCAGCAATTTTTGAAACGGATCTTCCTGATCGGATTGTTCGAGATGCTCGGCAGCCGCTTTGTAATCCCCGCTTTCGAGTTTGAGATAACCCGCCAAATAATGATAAGCCTTCCAATATTGCTCGCCTTCCTTGCCGCCGTTTTCAATCATCATTTTGATTTGATCGGCGTATTGCTGCGCCTCGCCGTGACGGCCCATTTTGGCCAGCGTCCGCGCTTTGCCGTGAAAGACGCGGCCGAACCAGACTTTTTGGTTCACGCTGTCAATCGAGCTGCCCGGCACGGATTTGTAGCCGGTTTCGTAGCATTTTAACGCTTCGTCGTAGCGTCCAAATTCCAAATTGACGCGGCCGGTGAAATTCCAAATCCAAACATCCGGAAAGCCCTCGGCTGAGCCGTTGCGACTGTAGCGGCTGTGAAACTCCTTCACCGCTGCAATGGCCGGATCAGGCTGGCCTTCGTAAATATTGCTGAGCGCTTTGCCGAAGAACGGGCCAAAAGGCGAGGCGTCCGGCCCGACGCGACTGATGGCGGCGTCATAATACTCACGCGCTTTGGCGTATTGCTCTTGCAATACGTAGCAATCGCCGATCATCGAATGCGCGCGCGGCGTACTGGCGTCGATCTTGTTGGCCGCTTCGAAATACGAAATCGCTTCTTTGAACTGGCCGAGCTGCTGATGCAACTGGCCCAGCATCATGCAAACGCGACGTTCGCCGGGATACTGCTTGTGCAACTTGGCAAAAATCTCAATCGCTTTTTCGCGATTATTGGTGTAGGCGTAAGACGTAGCCTCGAGATAGAGTTGTTCGCCTTTCGAGGCTTTAGCCCCGAGTTGCAAGGCTTTTTCGGTAATTTTCGTGCGCACGTCCGGCTGAGAGAAAGCCGCCACCAACATATGTCCCATGGCAAAATTGGAGTCGGCCTTCACAATACTTTGCGCGAGTTGTTGCAGCGGCTGGAATTGTTGGAAGGATTCGATGCCCTTGATGGTTTCAGCATAAGCATGCTTTGCATCTTGCGACTTGGTGCTGAGCGTCAGCTTCTTCTGGGCGTGGCTCGCCGAAAGCGAAAAACCCAGCAGCAGCGCGAGCACGAGAAAACAACGCCGTTGACGAAAGGACATGGTTTGGTCTCCTCAAAGTGAAACGGGATGGATTTAAGGTCAGCGAATTTTTAGAGATAGACAGGCCGCGCTGGAATTTGTTTAATGTGTTTTCAACACCGGGAAAGAATTTCCCCTAGCGTTCCTGGCAGCTTGCGAGGCATTCCCGGTTGCGCCTCGCGATATGGCGCGTTCAGGCAAGAGTTCTTAAGAACTTGACCCAACGCGACCGAGCGACAGCTAAAAGGAAAATCTACGGCAGATAGAAGAACCCATAGGATGAGAGAAGCTTTATCCGTTCCACTTATAAATAATGGCCAAGATTGGCGCAGCATTGCACAGCGTGCCGCAGCTTGCACCCTCAAAATATTTTTGAAGTTATGAGAAATTTTTCGTAACCTTCCTGCCAGTCTGACGTATGACCTTGCCCAGCAGCGACAATTGTTAGGTTGATGATTCTAAGGAAGGTAGAGTACGATGATACAACATGCCATGACAACCACGGCGTTCACTCTGGACGGCTATCAAGTGACCAGGAACCTGGGCGTAGTGCGCGGCATTACCGTGCGCTCGCGCTCGATTTTCGGCACGATCGGCGCGTCGCTGCAAACGCTGGTGGGCGGCAACATTTCGTTGTTCACCGAACTATGCGAAAAAACACGCAACGAAGCGTTTGAGATGATGTTGCGCCATGCCCAGGAGATCGGCGCCAATGCTGTGATTGGCATTCGCTACGATGCGAATGAAATCATGCAGGGCGTCACGGAAGTTTTGTGTTACGGCACCGCCGTCGTCGTTAAACCTGCCTAATCCTGCGAATACGCGAAGTCAACGGAGGCCACATGAAAAAAACCTGTCTCATGATTCTTGCCGGCACGCTCAGCACGATTCCTCCCCTGCATGCCCAGAATCAAACCCTAGCCGAAATTCGCAATATGCGCATGTTCGAAACGCGCAGCGCCGGCTTCGTGCTCGATCGCGACCAGTCCGTTCAGATCGAGCTGGTGGGCGCGCTGGGCAATGGCCGGGGCCACAAGCTGTTGGGCACGTCAGCCTGGATTCTCAACGCGAAAACGCGCGAAGTCGTGTGGCAGGCGCGCAGCGGAGAAGAGAGACGCCGCAGCCGCAAATTGCTGGAATTGCAAGATACCGCCGCCCTCGACAAAGGCGAATATGAAGTCTATTTCTCCTCGTTTTATTACGGCTTCTATAGTTCCGACGACGTCAAAGGTTTTGGCGATGCCATTGGCAATGTGTTCGACCGGATTTTTGATTGGAACCGCCGTGACGAACGCTTCGATGATCAAATCTATGACGAAGCGATGATCGTGGTGAAGGGCGCGGGCCGGGCCGTGCCGGATGCAACCGTTGATGAATGGCGCCGCGAGCTTACGCGCGACGCGATTGTCACGCTCACCCATCTGTCTGACGAAGCTTATGAACGCCAAGGATTCACGCTCGAACGGCCGATGGACGTGCGCATCTATGCGCTCGGCGAAATCCGTTATGAAGAAAGTTATGACTATGGCTGGATTATGAATGCGAAAACGCATGAGAAAATCTGGCAGTTCTCTTATCGCAATTCCGAACACGGCGGCGGCGACAAAAAAAATCGCCTGTTCAATGAAGTGATCTCGCTGCCGGCCGGCGATTATGTTGCCTATTTTGTGACGGATGATTCGCATTCCAGCCGTGAATGGAACGCCACCCCGCCTTACGATCCCAACTTCTGGGGCATGGTCATTCGCCCGGCTGAAACAAGCATGAAAGCCTACGTGAAAAATTTCGAGTACGCCGATCCCCCCGAAACTAATGTCATCGTCAAATTCACCCGCGTGGGCGACAATGATTATCATTCCCAAGGTTTCACGCTGAAGAAAGCACTGCCCGTGCGCATTTATGCCATTGGCGAAGGCCGTGATGGTGAAATGTTCGATTACGGCTGGATTACCGACGCCAACACCGGCAAGAAAGTTTGGGAAATGACGCCAACACCGGCAAGAAAGTTTGGGAAATGAATTATCGCGATACCGATCATGCCGGCGGCGCCAGCAAGAACCGCATGATCGATGAGGTGATTCGCTTTGAGCCCGGCAATTACATGGCTTATTATGTTTCTGACGGCACACATTCCTATCGCGATTGGAATTCCTCGGCGCCCTTCGATCGCGAGCATTGGGGACTAACGCTGTATGCCGCCGATGAAAAATTCAATGCGAAAGATATTGCCGATTTCGAAGAAGAACGCGACCGCAACATTCTCGCCCAGTTGATCCGCGTGCGCGATGGCGAGCGCCGGCGCACCAGTTTCACGCTGGAGAAATCCGGCCAGGTGCGCGTTTATGCGATTGGAGAAGGCCGCGACGGCGCGATGTACGATTACGGCTGGATCGAGGATGCCAAGTCCGGCCGCACGGTGTGGGAGATGACGTATCGCATGACTGATCATGCCGGCGGCGGCGACAAGAATCGCGTGTTCAATGATACGATTTTGTTGAAACCCGGCGAATACGAG
>QEVD01000265.1 GCA_003576975.1 Candidatus Zhuqueibacterota bacterium | reverse complement strand
GTGATTTCCCGGCACCAGTCCGGCATAAAACCCGCAATCAACCCAGAGTTTGTTTTGCGCCGCAGCCAGTTTCTGCTCGAAGGCGTCAACGTTTGTCGTTACCGGTGTGCTATTCAACGGCATATCCACCAAGGTGGTAACGCCGCCGGCTGCCGCCGCGCGCGTTGCCGTCTCGAAGCCCTCCCACTCGCTGCGCCCAGGCTCATTGATATGAACATGCGTATCGATCAAACCAGGCATGACGACAGAGTCATGAACATTGATGAGCCGCTCGTTTCCCGCAATTTGCAGATTGCTCGTTTCCCGCAATTTGCAGATTGCTCACCACGTCGGCAATTTTACCCGATCGTATCACAATTGCGCCTGCACGCACACCCTCGGGCGTTACGATTCGGCGGCTTTTGATGATGAAATCACTGTTCATGATGGATGTTTTCACAGCAGGGCATAGTAACCAAACCTCAAATCTTTGTCAAATGGATTTTAGAGCAGCAGCCGTTTGCAAGCGCCGGCGCAAAATAAAAACAAAAAAGGCCGTGAAAAATTCACGGCCTAGAGTTTCGATTACACTGGTGACGTTGCCTCAGGCAATCGCCGGTTGTTGTTCCATCAAGGGCGTCACCTCTGTTTTCGGCTTGCGCGGCCGTTTGCCCAGCACGACTTTGCTGACCTCATCCATCTCACTCACGAAATGAAATTGCATCTGATCGCGCACGTGTTGCGGTATCTCATCGATATCCTTGCGGTTCTTTTCCGGCAGAATCACTCTGTCGATGCCGGCACGTTTTGCCGCCAGCACCTTTTCCTTGATGCCGCCAACCGGCAGCACCAGGCCGCGCAGGGTGATTTCTCCGGTCATGGCATAATCATGCGCCACCGTGCGATCCGTGAGCAAAGACATCAACGCTGTGAACATGGTCACACCCGCGCTCGGCCCATCTTTCGGAATCGCGCCTGCCGGCACGTGTATGTGAATATCGATCTTGTCGAAAATATCTTCGTCAATGTCATAAAACTTGGCTTTGCTGCGAATGTAGGACAGCGCGGCATGCGCTGATTCTTTCATGACATCGCCGAGATGGCCGGTCAGCATCAAGCCGCCTTTGCCGCGCATTTTGGTGGCTTCGATGAACAGAATATCGCCGCCCACCGGGGTCCACGCCAGGCCGGTGGCCACACCGGTGCGGCTGGTGCGTTCTTTGGCATCGGCAAAATACTTGATGACACCGAGATATTTGCTCACTTCATCCTTCGTTACTGTGCGCTTGGCCTCTGCCAGACTTTCCTTGTCTTTCGACTCGACAATTTCTTTGGCGATGCCACGGCAAATGTTGGCAATCTCGCGTTCGAGATTGCGCACGCCCGCTTCGCGCGTGTACGAGGAGATGACCTGTTCGATGGCCGGCTGCGCGATCGTGATGTTTTCCGCTTTCAAGCCGTGCGCCTCGAGCTGCTTCGGCACCAGAAACTTTTCCGCAATGCGGATTTTGTCTTCGGCGGTGTAGCCGGGCAACTCGATGATCTCGAGCCGGTCTTTCAACGCCGGGTGAATCGGATCCTCGAGATTCGCCGTGGCGATGAACATCACCTTCGACAAATCAAACGGCACTTCGAGATAATGATCGCTGAACGAGAAATTCTGCTCCGGATCGAGCACTTCGAGCAGCGCGGAGGAAGGATCTCCACGGAAATCCGCGCCGACTTTGTCGATTTCATCAAGCATGAAAATGGGATTGTTCACGCCGGCTTTTTTCAGGCCTTGAATGATGCGGCCCGGCAACGCGCCAATGTAGGTACGGCGATGGCCGCGAATTTCAGCCTCATCATGCACGCCGCCCAACGAGATACGCACGAACTTGCGTCCCATGGCGCGCGCGATCGAGCGTCCCAGCGAAGTTTTGCCCACGCCCGGAGGGCCGACGAAACACAAAATCGGGCCTTTCATATCCGGCTTCAATTGCCGCACGGCGAGATATTCCAAAATGCGCTTCTTGACTTTTTCCAGGTCGTAATGATCTTCATCCAGCACCTGGCGCGCATAGGTCACTTCCAAATTATCCTGCGTATCCTTGCTCCACGGCAACTCGATCAGCCAGTCAAGGTACGTGCGCGAAACCGTGTACTCGGCGGCCGCCGGCGGGATGCGCGCGAGACGATCCAACTCCTTCTCCGCTACCTTCTTCGCTTCTTCCGGCAGTTTGGCTTCTTCGAGCTTTTGGCGCAGCTCGTTGATTTCCGTCGTGCGCTCATCTTCGTCTTCACCCAGCTCGCGCCGAATCGCCTTCATTTGTTCACGCAAGTAATACTCGCGTTGATTCTTTGAAATCTCGCCCTGTACCTCGCTTTGAATTTTGCTGCCGAGTTCAAGAATTTGCAACTCCTTGCTCAGCAAAAACGTGGTGCGTTCCAGCCGTTTGCGTACCTCGGTGATTTCGAGAATATCCTGCTTTTCCGGCATGGGAATGTTGAGGTTCCACACGATGACATCCGCCAGGCGGCCCGGGCTTTCGGTGTTCATCACCAGCATGGTGTGCTCGGGCGTCAGATAAGGCGCGAGATCAACGGCTTTCTGAAACTGGCCGCGCAGATTCATCACCATGGCTTCGATATCCATACCCTCGACTTTCCCTTCGGGATACGGCTGCACCGCCACCGTCATAAACGGCTCGGTTTGCAGAAAATCGAGAATGCGGCCGCGCGCTACGCCCTGCACCATGGCGCTTTGCGTGCCATCGGGCATTTTGAAAATTTTCATCACCTGCGCGATCGTGCCCCAGCGATAAAGATCGTCAGCGCTCGGATCGTCGATCGAACCGTCACGTTGCGCTACCACCATGATCAAGCGATCACTGCGAATGGCAGACTCGATCAGTTTCACCGATTTGTCACGGCCAATTGACAAAGGAAGAATTTGTTGGGGAAAAATAACCGTGTTGCGCAGCGGCAACAACGGGAGAACTTTCGGAATTCTGAACTCGATTCCACTTTCTTCAGAATCTTTTTCTGTGTTCATCTGCAATTCCTCTATAATGGGATAAGAAAGCTTGCGAAAAATCAGATGATGTGCAAACGTCGCGTTCCACGACGGTTTCCACAGGTTTACACATCGTCCCAATCCTCCTGAACTACAAGCGTTGGCTTTCAGGAATCAAATATCACGGACAAACGTTGTGCCAACTGTAATAAAGTGAAAATCAATATCCAGGTAGTGCTTTACATCAAAGATTATACACTTTTGGCATGATCTCACAATTTTGGCAGTAAAGCAAGTATTGCTAAATTGTCAGGAATGTCAAGACGTCATACGATCATTCAGTTTCGCGAGTAGCGCTGCAATATGCTCCAAAAACCGACGGTCATTTTCCCAAAAGGCATTCGGCGTATGGCTGTCAATATCAATTTCACCATAAATGCGCGTGCCTTTGATCGGCACCACGATTTCTGATTTCGTTTCAAGACTGCAAGCGAGATAACGTGGATCCGCATTCACATCCGGCACGACGATGGTTTGCGCTTCAGCAACCGCTGAGCCACAAATGCCGGAGCCAACCGGAATGCGCGTATGCGGCGTGGGCGCGCCGAGGTAATTGTGGACAACCAGCTCATGGCCTTCCAATAAATAAATTCCGGCCCAATCGTATTTGGGAAAATGCCGTTTTAAAAGTTGCACACAATAATGGTAGGCGGTGTCAAGGCTGGGCTGATCGCGAAGAAACGTCTCCATCTCCTCCACAACGAGATGGCCGAGCAAAACCTCCAAACCGCGGTGATAACTTCCGGCGCCGTAGCCTGAAATTTGCGCGAGGCAAACCTCGCGGATGACGGAGGTATGGCGAAACTCTTCCCGCCGGTGAATATCCGAAAGATGAACCTCGACCGCGGGCAGATTAACGGCGGCCAGGGCGTCTCGCAAAGCATAACTATAATGCGTTAAAGCGCCGGGATTGATCACGATGCCAGCCGCATTCCGGCGCTCGCTGTGCAAGAAATCCAACAACGCGCCTTCATGATTCGACTGAAAACATTGCACCGCGACATGGCATTGTTCCGCATACTTTGACAACTCCGCATTCAACTCATCCAACGTTGTGCGACCATAAACTTCCGGCTCGCGCTCGCCCAGCAAATTCAGATTCGGGCCGTGTACGATCAAAATTTTTTTCATGTTTGTTGATTTGCTTTCGGATACGGAGATTTTTTCTAGTTACTCCGTTCACTCCTGTTCAAAAAAGGTTAGCTTCCCTCGTGCTGGCTCATCTGGTTTAGAGCCGATCGCGAATAAGCTGCGAGATGATGGTCGCGGTTTCATTCGGTGTGTGCTGCGCGAAACTGTCAACCGTAATCTCCGCGCGCATGTAAAAAGACTCGCGCACACTTAAGAGAGTTCGAATGAAGAGCGGGCGTTCTGCCGGTGGCACACGGCTCAGCATCGGGCGGTTGACTTCATCCTTCAAGCGGCGAAACAATTCATCGGGATGACAGCGCAAATAAATCACCAGACCCTGCGCCAGAACCGGCCAGGCGCTTTCTTGCGCCGGCGTACCGCCGCCTAGCGCAATCACGGTTTTGTGATGCGCGAGCAGGTTTTGCAACAACCTCACCTCCACCCCGCGAAAATAAGGCTCACCGCGCTCCGCAAAAATTTGCTCGATCGGCATGCGTTCGTGCCGCACAATTTCTTCATCCAAATCGATGAAGCGCCAGCCAAGCTGCAACGCCAGCAAGCGGCCAATCGTACTTTTGCCGCTTCCCATGAAGCCAACCAGAAAAACGTGATTTATCGGTTTTGACGTAACCAAGCTGTCCATCGTTCGTGAATTTCCTGCATCGAGTCGCCGCCGAACTTTTCAAGCATTGCATCCGCGAGCACCAGCGCCAGCATTGCTTCACCGATGACAGCGGCTGCCGGCACGGCGCAAACATCCGAGCGTTCGATATGCGCTTCTGCCGGTTCTTTGGTATGAATGTTGATCGAATCCAGCGGCCGCATCAAGGTTGAAATCGGCTTCTTTGCGACGCGCACCACCAGCGGCTCGCCGTTGGTCATGCCGCCTTCCAAACCGCCGGCATTGTTTGATGCCCTAAAATAACCGCGTTCGTCCGAATAGTAAATTTGATCGTGAACCGCGCTGCCCCAGTTTCGCCCCGCATCAAAGCCATTGCCGATTTCGACGCCCTTGATTGCCGGAATGCTCATCATGGCTGCGGCCAAACGCGCGTCCAGCCGGCGATCCCACTGCACATGACTGCCGAGTCCCACCGGCAGATTGAGCGCGGCAACCTCGAAAATGCCGCCCACCGTATCGCGGTTTCTTTTGGCTTGATCGATAAGCGCAATCATTTGTTTCTCAGCCTCGGCATCGAGGCAGCGCACCGATGAAGCTTCCGTGCGAGAGGCGATTTCCGTCAGCGGCACATCAAAATCAATCTTGCCGATATTCATAAAAGAATAACGGCTCTGCGCTTGTTGAATCTGCACAACGTGACTGATGATCCGAATATCAAAGGCTTCGAGAAATTTTCGCGCCGCCGCGCCGAGCGCCACGCGCATCGCGGTTTCGCGTGCGCTGGCGCGTTCCAACACATTGCGCAAATCATCGGTTTGATATTTGACGCCGCCAGCCAGATCAGCATGCCCGGGCCGGGGAATTTCGACCGGCGGAATTTGGCTGGTGACGGGCGTGACCGACATCTTGGTTTGCCAATTCTGCCAATCGCGATTCTCGATGTGCAGCGCCAGCGGCGTTCCCAAGGTTTTGCCGAAGCGCACACCGCTGAGGATTTGTGCGTAATCCTGCTCGATGCGCATGCGGCCGCCCCGGCCATAACCCTGCTGCCGGCGATGAAGCTGCTGCGCGAGATAAGCTTCATCGATTTCCAAACCGGCTGGCAAACCTTCCAATATACCGACAAGCGCCTGGCCGTGCGATTCACCGGCGGTAAAATAACGTAGGTGGCTCATGAGCACATCAGCAATTCAACGAGTATCTGAATTTTGCGCGCGTTTTGCGCCCACCTCCGCCTGCGATTGAAATTGCAGGCTAAGTTTTGTAATCCGACTGAAGACAGATGTCACCCAACGGTGAGAGGCGCATTCATGCGACTTTCACATCTTGGCCTGTGAATTCATCCACAGGCCAAAACACAATGCAAAATTCAGGGAGTAAACAACATTTTTTGGTTCGGACAAAAGTACTGATTTGTGTTCTCGAAAGCAAGGTCGGGCTTGCGCCCGGGCATTTCCGTCACTACATTCAAACCAGCAACGAACCTGATCACCGCGTGCGTACGCTGACTTTTTATTGCTGATCCCTGAGTTCAAAAATCAATTCATCTCCGTGAGATTGCAACACGCGGCGGAGCGACCTGCCGGCGGAACGGTCACTCAAAAAAATTTATGGCCGACACCTCAACAATCGAAACGCAACCCGACTCTTCATCCATCAAAAATTCAACGCTGCGGCCCGGCGCCGTCATTGCGCTGATTGCCTCGATGCTGCTGGTTGGCACGAGTTTCGGCGCGGTTGCCCCGCTGGTGTCTTCCCTGCTGGAAACGCGCGGATTCAATGAATATTTTACCGGTGGCGTTTCTGCCATGCTCGCGGTGGCAATTGCAGTATTCAGTCCCGCGGTGGGCAAACTGGTGGAACGCGTCGGCTCGCAACGGATCAACTTTATTGGATTGCTTGGCCAGGCGCTCGGGTTTGCTGGGCTTGGACTCGCACTCGCCTACTATGAACCGCTGCTTTTCTTGGTGAGATTTGAGCTGGGCGCGGCGGCAAACATGACGTTCATCGCCGCCGAGGTGGCGCTTTTGCGCGGCGTTGCCGCGGCGATTCGCGGCCGGGTGATGGCAGCTTACGGCTCGTCGCTTGCCGTCGGCTTTTCTTCGGGAGTGTTCTTTAGCGACTGGGCTTATGATCGCATTGGATTGTGGTGTTTCGGGCTGGTTGCAGCGGCTGCTCTTTTCATCGCGCCGATTGCATGGTGGGGCATGCGCGGCGCCATCGGAAAACCCTCGCCGCAAAATGGGATTGAAAGCGTAAACACTCCAGCTCTTCACCTCCCGTGGCGGATGTTATGGCTCAGCCTGTTTGGCGCGATCGTGTTCGGCGCGCTCGACATGGCCATTGCGGGTACGTACCCGGTTGAGGGGCAACGCTTGGGCTTGTCGCGCAGTGAGGCCATGCAGATCGTCGGATTCACTGCTTTGGGTATGGTGTTCAGCCAGCCACTATGCGGCTGGCTTGCGGATAAATTCGGCGCGCGCAAGACGCTGGCCGGCATCGGTCTCTTCGGAATTGCTTGCTGCATTGCTGCCGGGGTGCTGAGCCAGAGAGTTCTCGCCGGCGAAAAAATCTGGGCAACCGTGGCGTTCGTCGGCATTGGCGTGGGCGTGGGCGGCACTTATCCTGTCAGTTTAAAAATTCTCGGAGATCGCACGCCTCCGGAGAAATTGCCCATCGCCAATGCGCGCTTTTCGATGCTCTACGGCTATGCTTCGCGTTCGGACCCATCCTGTCGGCGTTCGCGATCGATGTGATGGAGTCATTCGGCTATCTCGGCTGGGCGGTGCCGGGCTTATCCGGCGTGACCATGGCGATTTTGCTGGCGTTGGTGATGTGGGATCGCAAGACAAAGCCATGACGCGGATGAGCCGGTACCAAAGCTTTTCAAGCCACTGATGAACACGGATTTTCACGGATATCTATTGCCCGTCCGAAAAAACACCGCTTTCACGTTTTAGGCTTATCTGATCCGTGTTTCATCCGTGTGCATCCGTGGCGATTTTGTACTTCAAATATTGGGATTGTAGCCTCCCCTCCTCTTGTTAAAATCCTCTTCGCCATCGCCCGTCGCTTGCCGGTATAATCTCGCAGTGCAAGCAGCACCTAACAGGGTCTTCTCAAGCTCCAAAATCATCGATGGATGTGAAACGGCTTTGGCGGTGAATTTCCATGTTTGCAGAATCATTTCGAAATGGCGCGGCAAAAGCGCTGATGGCGGGCATTGGCATGCTTTCCACATTGCCAACTGCGGATGCGCCGGCGCAACCGCGTGAGTTCAAGTTCGAGCATGTTTCGGTCGAGCTAGGCTTATCGCAATGCTCGGTCGGCGCCATCTTCCAAGACAGTCGAGGCTTCCTCTGGTTCGGCACCTCAGACGGCCTGAACCGTTACGATGGCTACGGCTTTAAGCATTACAAGCACGATCCCGGCAACAGCAATAGTCTCTCGCACAACAACGTGTCGGCAATCGCAGAAGATCGGGAGGGGATGCTGTGGTTCGGTACGGTTGAAGCAGGACTCAACAAATTCGACCGCAAGAGCGGCACGTTCACGCGCTATCGGAATAATCCTGCCGATTCCTCCAGTCTTTCGGGTGATCATATATCAAATCTTTGTCTTGACGCCAACGGCGTGCTTTGGATCGGCACCTTTGATGGTTTAAATTCCTTCAATCCCGAAACGGAGACATTCGCTCGTTACCGGCACGATCCGCAAAATCCGCAGAGCCTGAGCCATCCCTATGTCCGGCGCATTTATGAAGATCGCGCGGGCACACTCTGGATTATTGCCGGGTGGATATTGCACAAGTTTGATCGCGCCGCCGGTTCTTTCAGGCGTTATGATTTTGGTCTGCGCAAGACGGACGATGGCGTTGTGGCGCTGCACGAAGACAGCCGTGGCACTTTTTGGCTGGGCACCGCGCGCAGTGGGTTGATGATTTTTGATCGCAACAATGAGCAGGTAACACATCATTTTCAACATGACCCTCGCGATTCTACCTCGCTGTTGGATGATGAAGTCGTGGGGATTTGCGAAGATGTTACCGGCGCATTGTGGCTGGCCAACCGCGGCGGTGTCAGCCGCTATGATCCCGCCACCGGCAAATTTTTGCGCTTCCGCCACGATCCTAAAAATCCTGCCAGCATCAGCTATGGCAATTGCACCAGAATGTATCGCGACCGCTCCGGATTAATGTGGTTTGCCACTGATGGCAGCGGTTTGAGCAAGCTCGATCCGCGCCCGCCCAAATTTGCGCATCTCAAACACGAGGCGGGTAATCGCAACAGTCTAAGCCTGGGCTTGCCGAAAGCAATTTGGGAAAATCGTGAGGGTGATTTGTGGATCGGCATGATCAGCTCCGGCGTCAACCGCGTCAATCGCCGCAGCGGAGAAATCACCCGTTATTCACATGATCCCACCGATCCACGGACGCTAAACGCGACCGACGTCGTAGCAATTTATGAAGATCGTGAAGGAATCCTGTGGTTGGGAAGCCAGGGCTTGAATCGCTTCGATCGTGAACATGAAACCTTTGCAAATCCGCACAACGACGAAGGCCGGCGCCTGGCCCTGCCCCGACATACTGCTGATGCGATCTGCCAGGATCAAGAGGGCAAGATATGGGTCGGCGGCAATGCCTTGAGCATGTATGACAAGCAAACCCTGCAAACCATCACCTACGAGCATCAACCGGATGATCCCGCCAGCTTGAGCAGCATACCCGTGACCGTCCTTTATCAAGACCGGCAGGGCATGCTATGGGTCGGTACCGTCAATGGCTTGAACAAATTCAATCGAGCCAGCCAAAACTTCACGCGCTATTTTCACGAGCCTGCGAACCCGAGCAGTTTGAGCAACGACTACATCAAAAGCATTTTTGAAGATCGCGACGGCAATCTTTGGATTGGCACAACCGATGGTTTAAACAAGCTCGATCCCGAGAGAAAAACGTTTACGCGCTATCATGAAAAAGAGGGGCTACCCAACACCTTTATTTACGGCATTCTGGGCGATGATAATGGCAATCTCTGGTTGAGTACCAATGGTGGCATTTCGAAACTTGATCCCGTCTCCGGAAAATTCCGCAACTACGCCTTGAAGGACGGCCTGCAATCACGCGAGTTCAACACCGGCGCGTATCATCGCAGCAAACGAACCGGCGAAATGTTTTTCGGCGGCATCAATGGCGTCAATATTTTTCATCCGGATTCGGTGAAAGA
>QEVD01000264.1 GCA_003576975.1 Candidatus Zhuqueibacterota bacterium | reverse complement strand
CGTGCCTTTGATTTCACCGACGACGTTGTAACTTTCGTACGCCGGGCCGGACACCACGTCAATTGTCGCCGTCATGTCCAGCGTTTTGCCGGCACGCAGTAAACGCAAACAGCGCAATCCGGCGTCACGTTCCATCACCAAAAGCGGATGCTTGTTATTATAACCCAGCGAGGCGTTGTGGCGATAAAGAACGTTTCGCGGGCGCGAACCGGTATAAACCACACCGGCAACGCCGGCCGCAAACGCGCGCTGCTCGATGCGCGCGCCTTCATTATATTCTTTAAAAAGTCCATCAAGATCGAGCAGTTCATACGTTTCGATCAACGCAAAGGCGCCGTTCGCAGCAGCGCCCAATCGTTTGAAATCATCATCTGATCCAAAGCCGCCGTCAACCAGCGCGGCGGTGAGGCCGGTTGCGGGCGTGCCCACGGAAAACGGCATGCACGCCGCAGCCGGGGAGAAATTCGCTGCACCCGTTATTTCGATTTTCACAGAACGTTCGCGCCAAAGCGCGGGCATCATAAAGCCTTCTTTGCGCGCCTCGACTCCCGCTTCTTTGAATTTTGCCAGCGCCCATTCCACGGATTTGAGATTGGCCTCGGAGCCGGTGGCGCGGCCGCCGATTTCATCCGTGAGCTGGTGCAGGTCCGCCACAATGGGCGTATTGCCGAGTATGGCCGACACGAGGCGTGCGGCCTCGTCTTCGGCAGATTGCTGGGCTTTAACGCTAGCAAAGAGAAGAATACTTGTGACAAGAATGAAGCGAGATAACAACTTATTCATGGCATCCTCCAACTTGTAACAAGAAATGTTTACTGGCTACCTTGATCAATCTGCTGTATGACTATTAATTTTTAAAAATTCTTTAAAATTATGGCTCGTTTTTGTACTTTTCGTTATAAGAAAACCGCTTATTTCGAATTTCGCAACCTCGAAAACTTTTTAGCTGATGGGAAATCACGTATGAAAAAGCTCGAGCTCACCCTGACAGACCCCGTCCAATACAGACTTGAAATTGCTTCGCAGCGTGCCGCCAAACCCGTCGATCAGTTCGTGCAAGATCTGCTTGCAAAAATTTCCGAGGAAATGGCCGGCGAGCCGGGGGCTTCCGAGGCTCTTTTAAGCGAAGGTTATCAAGTCATGTCGAACGATAATGCCGAGACAATCAAAATCGCTTTGGCGGCGCAACTGACGGCTCTTGAAAAATCCGGAGGATTTAGCCATGGTTCCGATTCAACGCGGTGACGTCGTTTTAGCCGACCTGACTTTTGTTCAAGATTTCACCCAAACCAAAAAACGCCCTGTGCTTGTTGTGCAAAACAATGTGGGCAATCGCTTCAGCTCGAATACCATAGTACTTGCCATTACGAGCCAGCCGCCGGCAAAAGATTATCCTTTTCACTTTAGAATCCCAGCCAACTCTGACATAGGCAAAGCAGCGGGCTTGATTCAAGATTTGGTCGTCCAAGCAGAGATCATTCTAATCATACCTCAAGCGCTTATATCAAAAAAGCTTGGAATTTTGTCCGA
This sequence comes from Candidatus Zhuqueibacterota bacterium, assembly GCA_003576975.1. Classification (GTDB taxonomy): domain Bacteria; phylum Zhuqueibacterota; class Zhuqueibacteria; order Zhuqueibacterales; family Zhuqueibacteraceae; genus Coneutiohabitans. Next base: position 5,787 of record QEVD01000264.1, on the reverse strand, counting down.
GCCGGTCATGCACGAAATAGAAAAATGCATCAAAGTCAGCTTGGCCCTTATCTGATCAAATCCCCATAGCGCAACGGCTCGCCACGTTCCCATGGCCGATATTCGTTGCAGAAATCAATGCGCTCGCCGATGGTGGGATGCGAGGCGCGCCAGAGTTTGTAGAGCCAGCCGGGCCGCGGATTGCCCAAATTTTCCGTTTGCAATTTCACAAAGGCCGTGGCCGCCGCATGATTGTTTTGACAAATCTCCAGTCCGAAGCGATCGGATTCGCGCTCTTGATAACGCGTAAACGTGAGCGCGATCGGCATGACGATAAACGAGAACATATTGATCAGCAACAGCAAAAGCGGCAACGAGGCAATATCGGATAATTGACTGAATCCGAAGCGCGCTTGATATTTTTGCAGCAGGCCGCCGGACACGCGATGCGCGGCGTACAACGTCAACAAGATCAAAACCGAAAAAAACAAAATGCCTTTCACGACGTGGCCGAGCACGTAGTGCCCCATTTCGTGCCCCATCACGAACAGCAGTTCTTGTTCATCCAGCTTTGCGATAATGGTATCCCACAACACGATGCGTTTCGTGTCGAGAAAGCCGGAGACATAGGCATTCACGGCTTTGGTATCGACGCTTTTGTTGACTTCATAAACCCGGCTGCCCTCGATGCCGGCGCGATCGGCCAGCGCCAAAATTTTGGCTTCCAGCGCTTTGTCTTGCATCGGGCCGAATTTGTTGAACAGCGGCGCGATCCAAACCGGGCTGATGAGCATAAAGAAAAACAAAAACGGCGCGGCCAGAATGCCGGTGAATAGCCACCAGCGCTGCGGGCTTTTCTTGAGCAAAAGATACGGTACCCACAAAAACAACACGCCGATCATCATGCCCACCAGCAGCGATTTCAACGCATCACCGAACCATTTTCCGAAAGCTTGATTGGAGAGATCGTAGGCATGCTGCCGCACAAAATCCTGGTAATAACTCAGGGGAAAATCAATGATGAAATTGAGAGCGGAAAAGATAATGAAATAGACGCCAACGACGAAGAACCACCGGCGTCCGATTTTTTGCGCCCAATTGCGGATGCGCGCCGAAAACCCGGTAAAGAGCAACAAAGCCGGAATCAGAAGTCCCCACAACAAATTGATCAACCACAAAATGTTTCCGCTATGATAATAGCGCATGGCCTTTTCGCTCGGCTCCGGCACGGCAACCGGCCCAGCTTCCTGGGCCACATACTGCAATGTGTCAAACTCGGCAACCGCTGCAGACGTATCGCTTGTCAACGGCTCTTGCGCCAGGGCAGCGCCGCTCAAAACGAGCACCACGGCGATGGCGAAACAAATTTTGTTTATCATACTCTTTCCTCACTCTGCGACAATTACTCATGACACCAGCCTTGACGAAGCCGGCTATTTCCAAAACCGCTTGGGTAATGATATGATCGTGACGATGGGTGACGGTTTGCGCGGGAAATTTGATACAAGCAAAAAAGCAGCAGGAATGATACTCGAACAGCGTAGGCGAGTTTGTACGCCGGCATGCACGGCTCCCTTTCGTCTCAAGCTGTTTGGGGATTGAAGAAATGTGAATTGGTAAGGTATTTGGCGGGAAAAAGCAAGAGGTTTTTGGCTTATTCCCATTGTCCGCGGCGGCGATAAACTGCTTGCGCCTGTATGGCGTTTTCATTACACTTTTGCCCACCCGCATTTCTGCACTGCGCCGTCTCCAGTTTTGCATGATGTTTCAACGGGAGGAAAATTCTATGAAGCAGACTGTTCTCTTCCGCACGTTTCTCGCTCTCGCCTGTTCAGCCTTCTCCGCGTATGCGCAAAATCCCTCTCTCTTTTCGCCGCAGCGCCTTTCCGTGCAGCTCGGTTCGGCCTATCATTTCAATCCCTGGGGAAATTACAATAATGCGTTAGCCACTGTGTCGCAGGAAATCCGTTTAAATCGCTTTTACATCGAACCAATCGGATATTATGAAAAAATCAACGGCGATCTTTCGGCGCGAGGCACGCTGGGTTATCATCTGCTGGAAATCAGTCCCCGCTTGTTTTTGCTGTTAGACGGACAATATGCCAGTCTTGACGCGGGCTTCGAGTTTTATCCCGATCCCGGCAAGATCCCCGAACAATTCATCAGCCCGGCTTTCCATCAAGAAATCAATTTCCGTTTTTGGTCTGCGGGAGCGGGCTTGCTTTACCGCCTGCCTCTGGCAGAAAAGTGGAGCGTGCAGGCAAGTGTCGGCGTCGATCGCTATTCCGCCAATCTCGATTTGCAATGGCGGTATTGGCCCTGGACGCAGGGGCCTCTGCCTGCTGGCGAGGGCGAACAACTTTCCGCAAAACTGGAGGACGATTGTTGGGGCGGCCAGGCTCGCTTACTCTTGACGTGGAAGCGATTCGGCCCGGTTTCCATGCTGGCTGGCGCGGATTACCGCTTTGCAAAATTCAAATCGTTCGAAGGCCCGGCAACGTACGTTTTTTCACGGGAGCGCTCTTTCGTGGCCGAACTCGTCGAAGCTTCCAACTATTTCGGGGTGCGGGTCAAGGAACAACCGGTTCAGCAAAACGACATGATCTACCTCTCCCCGCTGACATTTCAAACCTTGCCGGATGAAAACAGCCGCGTCCCCGCAATCATAGATTTGTCCGGACTGGGATTGACTCTGGGCTTACAAATGGAGTTTTGATCATGCGAATCATATCAATATTCGCGCTGCTCGCGATATTGGCGGCCTGCACTGTGAAAACGCCGATTGCGCCGCAATATACTGACGATGCCAATTGGGCGCCGGTCATCACTTTGATCGGCAGCGGATACCAACGCTTCGGCATCAATATCGAAGAGCCGCCCAACCAGCAAATCGAGCGCAATATCCTGCGCTACGTGGTGGAATACCGCCCTCCGGGCAATACCGATTTCGTTCCACTCGACACGGCGAGCAGCGTGCGTTTTCTGCCCAGCGGCTATGATACTCCACAACCGTTTTTACAAGAAGGTGAGGAATACTCCGTGCGGCTGGTTGCCGAGTATCACAATGGCGCACGGCGTGAGAGCAACGTGCTGACTTTTATCAGCCCAATCACGCGCGGCAAAGTGCTGCGGCGCCTTCCAAAACCCGAAGAAGTGCAAAGCACGACAGTTGCCGGCTTTGGTTTTTATGACGGTGATTTGTTTGCCATGCTGGAGAACCAGTTGTTTCGCGTGGATACGGCCTCCGGTAACGCCGACCTGGTCAAAACTTTCGAGACCGCCTTTTTCCCTCATCAAATTGCTTTTCACGGCGAACATTTCATCGTGGCGCACCCAACCCTACTCTTCGGGACTGTATTGCTACAACGCTTCAACCTCAGTACTTCGAGTTTTGAGAATGATCTCCTCCTCGAATTGGGTTTGGATTTGAGAGGAGAGGCCCGGCTCGAAGGCATCGCAGTTGGCAGCCGCTATGTTTATGTGACAACATCAACCTTCGAGCCATATTTGCAGCAGTTGCATAAGGCCGACCTTGTGAGCGGCCAAACGATTTTTACCTCGGCGAAGCTCGAGCCGGTTCTGAACAGATTCATTGTCGTTGAAGACGCGCTTTGGACCGCAATCGCCGCCTCGGCATTTGATTATCGCGTACGAGGCTTCGATCCACTAACCCTAACGTTACAAAACGATTTTCAGAATCCTGTTTATCCTGGCTATACTCTGGCTTGGGATGGCGCGCATTTTTGGACCTGGGATACTAGAACCCAAACTTTTGCCGAACTCGAGCTTGACGGCTTGTGACCGGCGCATAATTTTTGAATGGCGTCCGGGCTGCAATCACAAGTCCAAGCTGCATCTTTAGAGTCCTTTTCCTATCTTGACTTTCGGAAACAAGGAGGTTTGTCCGGAAAAATAATATTGCTGCAATTATACTGACGGTATAAAACGCTTCGTTTGATCGCTGACTGAGTTTGTCGAAGCCAGCACCCTTCGACGGCTCGCCTGAGCATGCCGAAGTCAGGCTCAGGACGCGGCCAGCTCAAAAAACTCCAACAACAAGGCATTGACTTTTTCGGCTTCCTCATGCTGTACCCAATGGCTTGCCTCCTCAATCATCACCAACCTCCCCTGCTCGCATAACGCGATGCTCGGCTGCGCCATTTCACGGCCAAGAAACCGATCACGCGCGCCCCAAAGTAATAACGTGGGAACGCGGATAGCCGCATGTCCCGAGAGCTTGGGCTGCCGGCGTAAAGCCGCGCGATACCAATTGATCATGCCGGTCGCAGCGCCCGGTTGTGCCCATGCCGCGCGATATTGCGCGAGATCAGCTTCACCAAACGTACCAGGGCGGCTCGTCTTTGTTAACGCACGCGCACCGATCGCCCAATTGTCTTTTGCGAATCGCCATTCCGGCAGCCGCGGCAATTGGAAGAAAAACATGTACCAGCTTTTGCGCCGTTGCGCCGCATTATGAAACAGATGTTGCCGCATGATTTGGGGATGTGGCGCATTCAAGACTGCCAACTTTTCCACGCGCGCGGCGTGTTTGATGCCCAGCCACCAGGCCACAGCCGCGCCCCAATCATGGCCAACGATAAGCGCCTGCTCGCGGCCGGCAGCGTCGATCAAACCCACTATGTCTTTGGCCAGTTCATCAAGATGATAAGCGGAGAGGCCTTTGGGTTTGTCGCTGAGATTATAGCCGCGTTGATCCGGCGCCAACACGCGATAACCGAGATTTGCAAAAAAGTCAATTTGCTTCCGCCAGCCGTACCAAAATTCGGGAAAGCCGTGCAAAAAGATCAGCAAACGCCCAGACTCTGGTCCCGCAGAAACAACGTGCTCGTTAATGCCATTGGTAGAAATGGTTTGATGTTGCAAGGTAGCGTGCATAGCAGTTATTTGACCATCGCCGACAATTCTGGTTTGCTCACGACGGGAATGAATTGTTCTGAGATCAGGCGATGGAGTTTTCTTGCGAGGGTTTTGCGATCCGACTCCTGCACGGCGCCATTGCCGAAGGTTAGCGTGGCATGAAATTTTGGCATTTGCAGTAAAGCAAACACGTGGTCTCCAAATGTCATTTCACCCCACCAGCAAACGGAGAGATGCGCCGGCGCTTCGCCGGTTTGCACGCGATAACTCAGGCTGGCGTACGAAACGGGATAATTCATCTCGGCCGCAACATTCAACAACGGTGATTTGAACGGCTGTAGCTCTGCCCCAGCGGTGCTCGTCCCTTCCGGAAACAGAATAATGCCATCGCCCTTTTGCAAGGCGGCTTTAAATAAGCCATTCACGCGCAACACGTCTTTTGCTTGTTCCCGATTGATAAAAAGCGTTCCGACCGCTCGGGTGAGAAAACCGATCACCGGCCAGTCACTGACATCATGACGTGAAACAAAAACGCCTTCAACCTGGGTTGCAAGCAGCAGAATGTCGATATAACTAAGATGATTGGTCACCAGAAAAAACGGCGGCCGCGGCGGTTTGCCTTGCACAACGATATTCATTCCCATGATCGCAGCAAGCGCGCGCGCCCAGCCTCGAAACAAAAGCCGGCGCCACGACATTTGTTTCGGCGGCGAAAAAATCAGCGCCACCCGCCCGAACAGCAGCAAAAGTAGCGTTGACGCCGTTACGAAACTTATCAAAACGATTCGAACAACCGCGCGCAACTTTCTCATGCGAATGACAAAACACTAACTGACAAGTGCCAGGACATCGTTGACAAAATAAGTGCCACGACATCGTGGACAAGTTTAAAGTTCTTTGAATTTGTTATTGGGCATGAATATCTTCGTT
>QEVD01000263.1 GCA_003576975.1 Candidatus Zhuqueibacterota bacterium | reverse complement strand
GTTTGTAGAAACGGCGTGCGCGCATGACTATAACCATTTCACTCCTTCGGAGTTGCCGGCAAGTTCTCGTGCAAAATTTTTTGTGCCTCACCCAATTGGTAAATTTGCATCTTGATCAATCAAACCCGCGCTCATCGCGGATTCGGTCAGACATGGTGCAAAATTCAGGTACTACGAATCACACAAAATGCACGATATGGTTGAGGCAAATTGATTCCTCATGAAGCTATTGGGCTGGAAAAGCAATCTCACAGGATTCCCCTCTCCCGGATTTCATTTTTACTCAACTAAAAATGCGCCCCGTCCATTCTCTCCGCTCCGCCCTTTTTTCGCTTGACTATTTAGGCCTTTTGTTTTATCGTGAAGCCCAGTTGTGCAACTAAAAAATTGCCTGCCTCAATCAGCTTTTGACTTTCGCCGCGGTATTGGTCGACGCTTATGGTCGCTCGTTCGCTGTTCGACTTTTTGGATATCTGTTCGACAAAATATTCCGAACGTGATGCGTTCGTTTTCGGCGACACGCATTTGAGTTACAGTTATTTCCTGGGCGTCGTCAATCGCCTGGCGAATGGATTGTCCAGCCTGCATCTGCAAAAAGGCGACCGTCTCGCTTTAATGCTGCCCAACCTGCCGCAATTTCCCATTGCCTATTACGCCCTGCTCAAGCTCGGCCTGGTGGTCGTGCCCATCAATGTCATGTTTCGTGAAAACGATATTCGCTACATTCTCGCCGATGCTTCGGTCAAGGGTTTCATTGCGTGGGGCGGGTTCGGGCGCTATTTGCAAAATGCCGCGCGTGATCTGCCGGATTGCCGGCATCATATCTTCCTCGGCTCGCCCGCCAACGACGGCCAGTCGGCAAATACCTACGCCGGCGGCATTGATCTGACGGCATTGATCTCGACACCGGCCCGCCGCGCGGCGCGCTGTTGACCCATGCCAATCTCGCCGCCTCCGTACTCTCCTGCTGGGAGGCGTTTCGCATCGATCATGATCATCGCTTCGCCGCCGCCTTGCCGTTGTTTCATGGCATCGGACAAATGCTGACCATGAACGTACCGTTGGCGGCGGGCGCATGCAGCGTGTTGCTGCCGCGCTTCGACGCGATGCAAATGATCGAAACCATTGCGCGCGAACAAGTAACACATCTGGTCACGGTGCCGGCCATGTTGCGCCATCTGCTTGCCGAAATCAATGCCATCGAACAGGCCTCCACGAATAGCAGTGCCTCCGCGCCAGTCGATACCTCACTCAAATCGTTGCAAGCTCTGATCGTCACCGGCACACCGGTTGACGACAATCTGCGCCACGCGCTGATGCAGCGCTTTGGCGTCGATATTTTTGAAGGCTACGGCCTGGCCGAATGCAGCCCACTGGTTCGCCCGGACATTACCAACAAACACGGCTCGGTCGGCAAGCAATTGCCCGGCCTGGAATTCACCATCGTCGATGAAAAAGGCGGCGAGCTGCCGCCCGGCGAAATTGGTGAGATCGTGGTACGCGGCGCCGCCATTATGCCGGCCTATCATAATCGCAACGAAGACACGCAACGCGCGCTCAAAGAGGGCTGGCTGTACACCGGCGATATTGGCCGGGTGGATGAGTCCGGCTACCTTTATTTGATCGATCGCAAAACCGACGTCATCAAAAAAGCCGGGTTTAATGTTTTCCCGTTGGAAGTGGAGCGCTGCCTGCTTGCGCATCCGGAGGTGAGCGAGTGTGCGGTGATCGGCGTACCGGCCGGCAATCTCGGCCAGGAGGTTAAAGCCTATGTCGTGCTCAAGCGGCCGCAAGCGGTTTCAGCAGAGGAGTTGATCCGGTTTTGCAAAGCGCAATTGCCGGCCTACAAGTGCCCGCGCTACATCGAATTTTGGGCGGAGTTGCCGCACGGCCCGACAGGTAAAATTCTGAAACGGCTGTTGCGCGAGCGGGTGGCGGCACAGAATTGAGGAACGCCGTTTAAGTAACATACTCATTTCCTGCAACCGCGAATGAACGCTAATTTACGCTAATCCATTTCTAATTCGCGTTCATTCGCGGTTTGAGCTGCGGGAAAGTTATTTAGTTTTGAGTCCTCAATAGTGTCGAGCCTGCGGCCGGGCGATTGGCGCTAAGTAAACTCTGCGCCAACGTTGATCGCCCTGTCATATGAAACCAAAATTATTCGAATCCAACAGAATGCTCTCAATCTCGATGCGTTGACCCCTTTTATGGAGGATTACCGTGAAGGAATTTACCACCGATCGTATTCGCAACATTGCTTTGGCGGCGCATGCCGCTGCCGGAAAAACCTCGTTGGCCGAAGCGCTGGTATTTGTCTCCGGCGGAGTCTCCCGCATGGGCTCGGTTGACGAGGGTACCTCGCTGTCCGATTATCATTCCGATGAAATCAATCGCAAAAATTCGATCATCACCTCCATGCTGTATGCGCTTTGGAAAGATCACAAGGTGAATATCATCGATCTGCCGGGCTATCCTGATTTTATTGGCGAGGTGCGCGGCGGCATGCGTGTGGCAGATTTGGCGGTTCATGTCTTGAATGGGCAAACCGGCGTCGAGTTGGGCGCGGAAACCGCCTGGCAAATCGCCGAAGAATACGGTGTGCCGCGCATGTTCGTGGTGAATCGTCTCGATAAAGAAAACGCCGACTTCGATAAAGTCGTCGATCACGTGCGCGAGGTTTTCGGCAACAATGCGTTTCCCGTGGTATTGCCGGTGAGTCCCAAAGAATATGTCGATCTTGTGCAAATGAAACTGGTTTCCTACAATGACGCCGGCAAACCCAGTTTGAAAGACGTGCCCGCAAACGTACAAGGCAAGGCGCAAGAGTTGCGCACGCAATTGATGGAACGCGCCGCCGAGGCCGATGATAAATTATTAGAGAAATTTTTCGAGGCGGGCGAGCTGTCACCGGAGGACGTGAAACAAGGTTTGCGCGCCGGCATTGCCGGCCAAACGCTGTTTCCGATTTGGGCCACGGTGGCGACGCAGGCCGCGGGTGTTGCCGGCTTGCTCGATTTCATTGTGGAATTCGGCCCGGCCCCGGATTTTCGCGGCGAAATCGCAGGCCAGAGCGAGGGCAATACGCAAAAACTCACGCGCAAAATTTCCGACGAGGCGCCGTTTTCTGCGTTGGTTTTTAAAACGCTTTCAGAAGCCCATCTCGGCGAATTGTCGCTCTTCAAAGTGTTCTCCGGCAAGATGCATCCCAATTCCGAAATTTATAATGCCACGCAGCGCAGCTCCGAGAAAATCGGCCAAATCTATTGCATGAACGGCAAAAATCGCGCGGAAGTGGCGCATTTGCACGCGGGCGACATTGCGGCCGTGGCAAAGCTGCGCAACACGCATACCGGCCACACGCTGTGTGACAGCCGTCAAATCATCCTGCTGCCGCCTATCGGTTTCCCCAACCCGCTCATGACCATCGCGATCGAGCCGAAATCAAAAGGCGACGAAGATAAAATGTCTACCGGCTTGCATGCGCTGGAACATGAAGATCCCGCGTTCAGCATGCGCGTCGATCCCGAGCTGCATCAGGTCTTGCTGATGGGACAAAGCGAATTGCATCTTGGCATGATCGTCAAGCGCTTGAAAGAAAAGTACGGCGTGGAGGTCAACATTGTCGATGCGAAAATCCCTTATCGCGAAACCATTCGCGGCAGCGCCGCGGAATTTTACCGCCACAAAAAACAATCCGGCGGCGCGGGCCAGTTTGGCGAAGTTCATTTTTACATGGAAGGCTATCGCGAAGGCGCGCCGGTGCCGGATGATTACACCGTGCGCGACACCGAATTGACCGACATGCCGTGGGGCGGCAAATTGGAATTCGTCAATGCCATTGTCGGCGGCGTGATCGACGCGCGCTTCATTCCGGCGGTCAAAAAAGGCATTTTGGAAATCATGACTGCGGGCGTGGTTGCCGGCTATCCCGTCACCAACGTGCGCGTGGTTCTGTACGACGGCAAAATGCATGCGGTGGATTCCAATGAAAACGCCTTTAAAACTGCGGGCAGAATGTGTTTCAAAGAGACGTTTCAAAAGGCCAAGCCCGTCATTCTCGAACCGATATTGGAAGTTGAAGTCACGGTGCCGGATGAATACATGGGCGATGTGATGGGCGATTTTTCCGGCAATCGCGGCAAAATTTTGGGTATGGAAGGCCGCGGCAAAAATCAAGTCATTCGCGCGCTGGTGCCCCAGAAAGAAATGGCGAAGTATTCCAACAAGCTGCGCTCGATGACGCAAGGCCGGGGCATTTACACGCAAAAATTCGCCCATTACGAAGAAGTGCCGCGCGACCAGGCCGAGAAACTGATGAAAGAGTATGAAGAAGCGCGCGCGCAAGGCTCACACGCAGGTTGAGCCGATGGCAGACACAACGCAATCGCAAATCTTGTGGGCGCCCTGGCGCATCGAATATATCTTAGGCCCGAAGGAATCGGGCTGCATTTTTTGCGATAAGCCCAAACAGTCGAACGATCGCGACAATTTCATCGTCCATCGCGGCGAGCTCGCGTTCGTCATCATGAACAAATATCCCTACAACAACGGCCATCTCATGGCGGTGCCGTATCGCCATGAATCCGCATTTGATCGCTTGAGCGCCGAGGAAATGGCGGAAATGATGGCGTTGTTGCAGAAGTCGAGCCGCGCGTTGCAGCGCATCATGCGGCCGCACGGCTTCAATGTCGGCATGAATGCCGGCTCCGCCGCCGGCGCGGGCATTGATGATCACCTGCACTTTCACATTGTGCCGCGTTGGAGCGGCGATACCAATTTCATGCCGGTGGTGGGGCACACAAAAGTCATTTCAGAAGGATTGTGGGAGACCTGGGCGCATTTGCGGGAGGCGTTCGGCAGTCTCTAAACTCACCCTGCACATTCTGCATATTCTCACATCTTATCACGTTACACCTGTCTCGTTAAACGTATAAGGTATAACGCGTAAGTAACCTCTCATTCATGGTCATTTTTCATGTCTTTTGATTATCTCGCGCTCGGCCCGATTTGGTACGTTATCTTTCTGCTCTCACTCACCTGCCATGAAGCAGCGCACGCGCTAGCCGCTAAAATCGGCGGTGACATGACGGCATTCGAAGGCGGCCAGGTCACGCTCGATCCGATTCCGCACATGCGCCGTGAGCCGTTCGGAACCATCTTCGTTCCGTTGCTGTCCTTTCTTCTTTATGAAGGCCGCTGGATGATCGGTTGGGCGAGCGCGCCCTACGATCCGGCCTGGCAGCAGCGTCATCCCAAGCGCGCCGCGTGGATGGCGCTCGCCGGTCCGCTCGCGAATTTCGGCCTGGTTCTGGTGGCAGCGCTGGCCATTCGCGCCGGCATTGCTACCGGTGTTTTTGAAATACCGCAAAGCCTGAGTTTTACTAAAATCGTGGCCGCCGGCAGTGAAGGTCTTCCCGAAACCATTGCCACCTTCTTGAGCATTCTCTTCTGCCTCAATCTCCTGTTGATGGCTTTCAATCTGCTGCCGGTGCCTCCGCTGGACGGCATCACGGTGCTTGGCCTTTTCTTGAGTGAGAATATGGCGCGCCGCGTGGCGGAGTTCAGCCACACACCCTTTGTCTTTCTGGGATTGCTCATCGCCTGGAAAATGTTTGATTATGTTTTCCCGCCGATTTTTCGCTTTGCAATTGGCGTGCTGTATCCGGAAGCGAATTATGGATGGTAGAGTTGGAGGAGATTGGCGCCTCGGGGGCTTCGACAGGCTCAGCCCCCGAACTCAGTTCAGCCCCCGAACTCAGCAAAGCCCCCGAACTAATCCCCCCAAAAAACTATTGTGCTGTTACCTTAAAAAGTATATCCCACCCTGAACGTCATCCAGGGAACTTGCGAAGTTGCAAGCATTATGCCGAGTACTTCACAAGATTCATCTGAATGACATTTCGAGTAGGTACTCCTACACATTAAGGTAACAGCCCATTCGTTGAAGCTCTGAACAAATCGAAGCCTACGAGTGAGTCAGTCGAAGCCTACGAGTCAGTCGAAGCCTACGAGTCAGTCGAAGCCTACGAGTCAGTCGAAGCCTACGAGTCAGTCGAAGCCTACGAGTCAGTCAAAGCCTGCGAGTCAGTCAAAGCCTGCGAGTCAGTCAAAGCCTGCGAGCCGCTTGCAACCAACGAACCATATAACTCCGGCCGGCGCTGCTGCAGCAGCGGCAAATCCTTGCGGCGTTCGGCAATTCTCTCGGTGTCAATTTCTGCAGTGATCATCCCCTCTTCCCCATAATTTGCCAATGCCATCACGCGGCCATCCGGCCCGACGATGAGACTGCCGCCGGCGCAGGTAAAATGCTCGGCTTCCAAAATAGCGTCGCTGCCGGCGAGAAAAATGCCATTATCAAGCGCGCGGGCGCGGGCACAAAAGCGCCATTCTTCCACATGTGTTGAACGCCAGGCGCTTGCCACCAGCGCCACTTCTATTCCCCGCAAAGCAAACGTGCGACTGACTTCAGGAAAGCGCGTGTCGTAGCAAAGCATCAAGCCGAAGTGGGCGTATTCCGTTTTGAAAGAAACGAATTGGCCGCCGGGCGCGGCCCATTTTGATTCCGCCGCCCAGAGATGCGTCTTGCGATAGCGCCCCAACTCGTTGCCTTTCGCATCCAGGGCGATGAGTGAGTTGTAAACATTCCCGCCTTCCCGTTCCGGCATGCCGAACACCAATAAGATTTCATGCGTACGCGCGATTCCTGCTGCGCGCTCGCGGAGCGATCCCGCAAACGGCTGCGCCAGCATTGCCATCTCTCGCGGGCGGCAATATCCAGTTAGGCAAGCTTCCGGAAAAATCACAACGCATGCGCCCTGCGCCCGCGCCTGCTCACACCAGTGCGCAAGCTGCGCGAGATTGTAGTCCATATCACCCAATTGCGAACGGAATTGTACACAGCCAATGCGGAAGTTCATCGTCGTGCAAGACTTGAGGAATGAGAATATTTTCGGAAATGCCTCAACGTGAGCAAGGCTTTTGAAGCGCTTCGGAGCGTTTCAAATTTTGGTTTGTCTAAAAACCGGTATAGACCATTACGAGGCCATCGCCGGAAGCAATGCGGCTAAAGCGCGCAGCAAATCCTTCTCATGAATCGGTTTGATCAAATAATCATCCATCCCGGCATGCAGGCAACGCTCGCGCTCACCGGGCTGCGTCTGTGTGCTCAATGCGATAACCGGCAGATGCGCGCCGGTCGCCAACTCACGTTGACGCAATGCTGCGGTCACTTGAAAGGCGTTCATTTCAGGCAAGTGCAAATCGATCATCACCAAATCAAAATGCTCGCTTGACAGCACGAGCATGGCGTCTTTGCCGGAGCTTGTGACGACGACATCATGGCCGTGTTTGCGCAGCAACCGCGCCGTTGCTTCCTGCCCCATGGCATTGTCTTCCGCCAACAGGATGCGCAGTGATTTGATTGCCGCAAGCGGCGCCACGGCGCTCGTTGCATGGCCGTCGCCGTCCTCGTCGCCCGGCGTTCTTGGAAATTCCAAAGCCGGCTCTCCCGAAGGTTGCTGCAGAGCGAAACGCGCGGTGAAATGAAAAACACTGCCCTTGCCCTCTGCACTATTCACCCAAATGCGCCCGCCCATCAAATCGACGAGTTGGGACGCAATGCTCAACCCGAGTCCGATGCCGCTATACTTTCGGGCCGGTGAGCCATCGGCTTGCGCAAACGGGTCAAAAATGATATTTTGCTTATCGACCGCAATCCCAATGCCGGTGTCCGCGACGGTGAAATACAAATTGACTTCGCCGTCTTTTCCAAAGTTGCCCGCCTCTGGAAGCTGAGGGTGCAGCTCAACCTCGACGACAATCTCTCCGCTTTCCGTGAATTTGATCGCATTGTTGAGCAAATGCGTCAACACTTGCTGCAACCGTGCGGCGTCGCCAATCAAAGCATCCGGCGTGCCCGGCGCAATGCGCGCGGTGAATTGCAGGCCTTTCTCCTGCGCGCGCAGCTCGAACGACTGCAAGGTTGCAGCCAGGCACTCACGCAGGTTGAAAGCAGCGGGCTGCAATTCCAATTTGCCGGTTTCAATTTTGGAGAAGTCGAGCACCTCGTTGATAACACCCAGCAAGTCTTCGGCAGATTTTTCGACGACTTGGAGGTATTTGCGTTGCGGCAGTGTAAGATCGCTATCCAACACCAGCTCCGTCATTCCCAAAATGCTGCTCATGGGCGTGCGAATTTCGTGACTAATGTTGGCGAGAAATTCGCTTTTGGCAATGTTGGCGGCTTCTGCGGCAAGCGCCATTTGTTTGGCATGTTCGATCGAATGCTGAAGCTGCTGATTGGCTCTCTTCAACTCACGCGAGGTGGCATCGGAAGCTTCTTTGGACTTTTGCAACTCGGCTTCGGCGTGCTTCAACTCAGTAATGTCAACCGCAACCGCGATCACCCCGGCAATTTCGCGATTGGGCTTGCGCAGCGGGGCAAACCAAAATTCAAAAAAGACCTGATTGATTTCCGTGGTCGACGAAAACGCCTTGCCGAGCAAAGCTTGCCTGACATTTTCTGCCAACGAAGCTACCTCCGGAAAAAGATCGAAAATCGAACGGCCCACCATTTCACCGGGCTTGAAATTCAACGCTGCCAAGCCGCGGCCTTCGGAAAGCGTCACTTCACCGTCGGGGTTCATGGCCAGCAACGCGATCGGCGTATTCGCGACCACGGTGCGAAAGCGTTCTTCACTCTCGCGCAGGGCTTTTTCAACGTGCCGGCGTTCCGTGACAGCGACGCGCATGTTCGCCAAAAAAGCAATGAGCACGACCAGCGCCACGATGTAAAGCAAAAACGCCCACCACGACAAATAGCGCGGCGGCTGAATCGAGAAGCGAAACGATTGCGGTGCGCTCCACAAATAGCCGCTTTGTTGCGCACGCACTTCGAGCGTGTGCTCACCGGTGGAAAGTTTTGGAATGATGATTTTTCCATCAACAGAGGGCGCCGGCCATTGCTCGCTTTGCCCAAGCAGGCGCGCTTGATACTGAATTTTCTCCGCGGGATACGACAGCGCGGCGAAGGAAGATTCCAAATATGAACCATAAGGGAAAATCCGGTCGGCCGCGGAATCACTCAAGGCGTTTTGGCCGTTCATGCGCACCGAAAGCAAAACCGGCGCCGGCGTCGGCGTTTTTTCATGTATCGGCCCCTGCCAATGGCTCAACCCCAAAGAGGAGCCGATCCACAAGCGTTGCTCGAGATCAAGCACCGCAGCGCGAAAACTCATGGTAAGATTTGCGAATCCATCTTTGCGGTCAAAACGCGTGACTTGATCATTGGTGAAAAGCGAGAGGCCGTGATTCGTGCCGACCCAGACTTCTCGAAACGAGTCGACCGCCAACGATTTGATGACGTTATCTTTGGCATTCTCCCATCCGGCGGCGCGCTGCACCCGGCCATCGCGATATTTCCACAAGCCTTGATTCGAGCCTAACAAAATCGTGCTGTCACGGTCAAAGGCAAGGTCATTGATCTCAAACGCCGTTGCCAGCACCGCGCTGGTATCACTCACGTTGACAAAGCGATCGGTAGCGGAATCATAACGAAAAAGATATGAGCCGCGGCCAACACCGCCGCCATAAATAACGCCTTCCGGGCTTTGTTTGATAACGTTGAGATGCGATTCCAATCCCTCGGGACGGGAATAATAATGCATATTCCGCTCGCGATCAAGCCGCAGCACGCCCGGCATTTCATCCTGGCAAATCCACAAATTCTGTTGTAGATCTGAGAACAAAAAGGACAGCACACGATTGCCGTAATGCGGAACCATGATCTTTGTCACGCGGGCCTCGGCATGATGCGTCACAAAACCGTCGCGATAGCCCGCCCAAATCGTTCGTTCTTCGCAGGCCAGGCTCAAAATCAGGCTTTCCTGTTTTTTGAAAATGGCCTGGCTATGAAACTCCTCGCCGTGCGGCGTAATTTTGAAAATCGATTCCCCGTCGGTCGTTAAGACATTTCCATCACAATCAATCGTCACGGCGTGAATATAAGGGCCTACAGCATCGAGATCGAATTCTGCAAAAAACGTTTTGTGCAAAAGCGCCAGTCCTTCATCTGCGCTCACCCAAAGTCGCGCCTCCGGTGAAACATAAAGTGCATTCACAACTAGAAACGGCAGCGCATCATATTTTTGCGGCACCCTCTCGCCCTGAGACAGGCGCCAGCGATAAAGCCCGTCACGCCAGGTGCCGAGATAAACGTCGCCATTCGCCTCTTCTGCCAGGCAGGAAACGCCGCCCTCGATCATCGCGAGCGGCTTCCAAACCAGGCCCTTTAAGTCCGGCGTGAGCGTCATCTCAAAAAGGCCGTTATTGCTGCCAACCCAGAGGCGGCCGCCCGGCCGCATCAGCAATGCTTCAATCGAAAATGTGGTTGCCGGCAGGCGCTCAGCAATTTTGCGAAAGGAATCTTGGGCAGGATCAAAATAAAACAAATAACCCCGCTGCGACGTTGCCAGCAAGCGTCCCGCCTCATCTTCGGTAAACAAAAATGACCGGGTATAACTGTCGGCGCGGTAAATTTCATTAAAAAGATATCGCCGGAATTTGCCGTTTTGATAGCGCACCACGGCGTCCGGCTCGCTGATCCAAAGCGCGCCGTTTTTGTCTTCGTAAATAGTCTTGGGATAATGCAACGTGGAATCCGTCAGCATGCGGCTTCCGGGCAAGAACGGTTTGAAGATAGTGGTATCGCCGCGCGACTGAATAACGCTGACGCCCAAATCCGTGATAGCAAGCAATCGGCGATCGCGTAGACTATAGAAATTTTTGACAAACGGATTCGGCAGAGACTCGGTGTAGGTTAGGAAATGGCGACCATCGAAGCGGACCAACCCGGCGTCGGTGCCGATCCACATGAAACCGAGATCATCCTGCCAGATGGCTTTGGTGAGATTCGTGGGCAGGCCTTGCTCAATGCCGTAGGTCACGGCGTTCATTTGTTGAGAAAACAATGAGGCCGTGGTGGAGAACAAAAACAACCAGAAGTAGTTTGTTCGAAAAGGCTGGCAGCGAGGCGATGGCTTCGCGTTGAGAAGATTTTTCATAACGGCTGCGTTTTAGACATTGGTCAAGAATAACGCTTCGCACGCTCCCGTCATCCCGGCGTAAAATGATGAAAAAGCGCTTGAAAAGCAACGGCATTCTTTGAGTCGGGGTGCAAGGATAAAGCACTTGCATTTGGGAAATTTCAACTATACTTTAATTGCCCGATGGTACGTCATGGAAGCGAGGCTATGGTGGCGGAGCAAAAAACACCGGCCTGGCACGAGGCCCAGCAAGGCCAACTCGAAGCGATTCGAGAAATCGTGTTAGGGCCCCCGATGCGTGAAGTTGAAATGCGCCAACAAAAACTATCCCAGCAAATCGAGCAACTGGTTGTGCAGCAGCAGGAGCTGCGTTTGGCGTATGACCAAAAACTGGCAGAAATACAGGCGGACTACGACGAACGTTTGGAACGATATGCTCGCCGCCTTGTCCGGCATCGCAGCCGCGTCAAGCGCAAGCTCGAAGAACTGGAGACTGAGCTGCAACGCATGCGCCGGCGCGCCAGAGCCGAGCGCAACAACCGGATCAAACTTGCTGAACTTTTAGAGGGCTGGGCGAAGCAATTACGCTCGGCCCCGTCCTCGCGCACGACGGCGCAATCCAACCCCAATTCATCCAAATCCACCAAGTCTCGATCCAGCAAACGACGCGCGGTTAAGACGGCTTCTACCGGCAAAGGGAATGACCCAAATCGCCATGAGCAGTGATGCGCAAAATACCGCAGGCGTCGAGCGCTTGCGCGAGATTTTGCTCAGCCAGGATCGTGCACACCTGAAGACCCTCGAGCTGGAGTTGCAGAATCTCCGCCACACGATTGCCGACAAGGAAGCGTTACTGGCCTCGCTCAACCCGGTCGTGGCAGATTTGCTGGAACGGAAAATCGCCAGTTCCGGCGCGGAAATGGCGGAAATCGTTGCGCCGCTGATAGGGCCTGCCATCAAACAGCAAGTCGCCGAATCCAAAGATGAAATGGTCGAGGCGCTTTATCCGGTGATCGGCCAAACCGTGCGCCGCGCGGTGGCGGAAGCCATGCGCAAGCTCGTCAAGCAAATCAACGAACGCCTCGATAAGGCATTCAATCTCCAAACCACGTGGGCGCGGCTCAAAGCAAGAATGGTTGGGATGCCTGAGCCGCTCGCCGCCCTTCCGCAAGTTTTTCCTTTTACAATCGAACAACTTTTCCTCATTGATCAGCGCACCGGCTTGCTCATGGCGCACGCGCCCGCTGCACCAGAGCATGAACACAACGGCAAACTGCAAATGATGAGCGGCATGCTCACCGCGATTCAAGATTTCACCAAAGATGCATTTGGCTCTGAGAATGCCGGAGATTTGCACGAGGTGAAATACGGCGACAAGATGATCTTTGTCGCGGCCAATCCTCCGGCCTTCCTGGCGGCGGTAACTATGGGCGCGGCGCCTCTGCATTTTTCAGACAAGCTGCGCGGCTTGCTCCGGCGCATTCACAACACCTGGCATCACGAGTTGCGCGCGTTTGACGGCGAAGCTTCAACGCTGCAAGCGGTGGTTGCGCCCATGCAAAAGTTTCTCACGATATTTTCGGAGTCCGTTGCGGCTTCTGCCGAGCCCAAAAAAAGGCCGGATTCTCATTGGTACACGACCACAGTTGCCAAAATCAGTTACGGCGTTTTGTTGGGGATGGTATTCGCCGGCGCAGCGTGGTTCTTTTGGCAGTCGCGTGCAACACCACCGGCAGCACAAGCGCCGGTGCAAGCAGCGGCTCCGCCGGCGCTGCTTGCAGCCGGGCCAAACTTGATGCGATTAGAAGCGCGCCTGGACGGCAGGGTTTGGATGAATGTGGTGACGGATAATCAAGATTCAACCGATTTCATTTTTCAACGCGGTGAAGTTTATGCCTGGCGCGCCCGCGATCATTTTCGCGTGGCGGTTGGAAATGCCGGGCAAACCGAACTTTTTTTGGATGGCGAATCTTTGGGGTTGCTGGGCGAAACACAGCAATCCGTGAGGTTACTAATCACGCACGACGGCATTGTTGAAAAATATTAGACCGCGAACGTTTGCGTTTGAATAAGCGATTAGCTTTTCAAAGTCAGAATAAAATTCTGAAAGTTTATGGCAGGATAATTTGCCGGCAGAACGATTTGAAATAATTCTGCCGATAAATCATCCTGCCAAAGTTTTTTTCGGCGATGCTCGGTGACTTCGGCGCATTTCGGTGGAAAAACTTTATCGCCAATGGTCACCGAGTTTCACCGAATAGTTTTTTGTTGCTTCGCA
>QEVD01000262.1 GCA_003576975.1 Candidatus Zhuqueibacterota bacterium | reverse complement strand
ACAATTTCCATAACAGCATCAGCGCCGCGGCCTTCTGTCGTTTCGTGCAAGATTTCGAGCGGATTTTCTTTTTGAAAATTGACGGGGGTCGCGCCGAAGTGTTGTGCCAATGCCAGCCGCTCGGGAATGGCATCGATGGCGAAAATCTTCTCCGCGCCCAACTCGCGCGCGCCGAGAATCGCCATCAATCCCACCGGGCCGCAGCCGATCACGGCATATGTTCCTGCAGGCTGGAGGTTCGCCATATCCGCGCAAAAATATCCGGTGGAAAAAATATCACCCAACAACAAAGCCTCTTCAGGCAATACTTCCTCCGGCATTTTGAGCAACGTCGCCTCGGCGAGGGGAACGCGCACGAACTCCGCCTGCCCGCCCTGTAAACCCCCGCCATTTTGCACCCAGCCGAAAAGTTGGCTCTGTGTGCAACGCGCTGTCAAGCCGATGCGGCAATAAAAGCACTTGCCGCAATTCGTCGTAAACGGCGCAAACACCAAATCGCCGCGCTTGAAATCTTTGACCTCTCTTCCCACGTCAATGATTTCACCCGCGAACTCATGTCCCATCACCGTGCCAGAGTCCAGGCCTTTTTCGCGTTCGTGATAAACATGCAAATCCGAACCGCAAATGCCGGCGAGATATACTTTGATGATGACATCGGAGGGCGATAAGAGGGCGGGATCAGGAACAGATTCGTAACGAATATCTTGTTTGCCGTGAAAGGTGAGGGCGCGCAAACGGCTTCTCCTATTGTGCAATCATTGGAAACCTCTGAAACGAAAAACCACGGCCAAACCGTGGTTAAACAGTAATGTCTCATCAATCATTAATCCGGCAGCGGCAGATGCGGCCGTTCATCAAATGCGGGAAGCTCTGCGCCTTTTTCCTTCAGCAAGCGCAATGCTTCCGCAATCGCGCGTTCCAATTGCGGATCATCCCCGCGCAAGTGCGCATTGGGATCGAAATCCACTTCGATATCGGGATCGACGCCGTAGTTTTCAACCTGCCATTTCACATCAGCAAACCAGAAGGAGTATTGCGGCTGCGTGGTGCGACCGCCGTCGGCGAGATTGTAGCGCCGATCGATGCCGATCACGCCGCCCCAAGTGCGCTTGCCAATGAGCGGCCCAATTTTCAGGAGTTTGAAGCTGTGGCAAAAAATGTCGCCATCAGAGCCGGCATGTTCGTTGGTGAGCGTCACGATCGGGCCGCGCATGGCGTGTTCAGGATAAGGATCAGGCGCGCCCCAACGTTTCACATCGTATCCCAGCGGCCGGCGGATGAGTTTCTCCAACAACAATTGTGAAACATTGCCGCCGCCGTTATAGCGCACATCGACGATCAAGCCGAGTTTGTTCGATTGCGCCAGGTAATAGCGGTGAAACTCAATCAAGCCCTGCGTGCCCATGTCGGGAATGTGCAAATAGCCGATCTTGTTGCCGGTCGCTTCAGCCACACGCGCAGCATTGCGCTCAACCCAGGCGCGATAGCGCAGCGGGTATTCCGAATACAGCGTTTTGACGATCACCTTGCGCGGCTTGCTTTCGGCTGCGGGCGATTGAATCGTCAAGGTCACTTCCTGTCCGGCTTGATTTGCGAGCAGGTGCCCGGGTGTGACGGTGGCGCTCAAGGTGACGCCCCCAATTTCCAGCAACGTATCGCCTTCGGATATGTTGGCGCCCGGCGCGCAGAGCGGCGAGAAGTTATCCTTGAGCCAGACATCGCCGCGAAAGATTCTTTTGATGATATAGCGATTCTGCGCGGCGTCAAACACCAGATCCGCGCCGAGGCGGCCAATGGAGTAATAGGGCGGGTGGCGATAATCGCCGCCGCTTTCATAGGCATGCGAGGTGCCAAGCTCGCCTTGCATTTCCCAAATCAAATCAGAAAACTCGGCGCGTGTGGCAATGCGATCGATCAACGGATAATAGCGATCATACACTTTGTGCCAGTCCACGCCCGACATGTTTTCATTCCAAAAAAACTCGCGTTGCAGACGCCAGGCTTCGCGAAACATTTGCCGCCATTCCGAGCGCGGATCCACCGAAAGCTTGACCCGGCTGAGATCGAGCCAGCCGTTCTTGCGGCTGGGTGAAGCGTCGCTGTTTTCCGCCGGCTTTTCGCCCGCTTTCAACACGCGAATGCGGCGGCCGCTGCGATAGCTCAAGGTTTTGCCGCCGTTCGCAACCTGCATGGATTGCACGTCGCTGGCAATCACTTCGAGCTTGTGCGTGGTGAAATCATAGACCCAGAGCGTGCCTTTTTCATCGTCGTCATCGAGCGCAGAAGAATCGCCGAGATCGGCGCGACCGCGAATCGGAAAGGAGGTGAATACAACTTTGTCCTTGATGCCCAGGACTTCGCCGTACAATCCCTCCTTCACCGGGAATTCCACCATGCGATAGCGTATGCCCTCCAGATCGAGGTGCAGCGACTCCGGCTTTTTTTCTTCGGCTTTGGCTTTATCCGCGTTTTCCGGCTCAGCAGCCTCGCCATTAACCTTGACGCCATTGCCATTGGCTTTCACGCCATTCGACGACAGCTTGGGGGCGCTTTCTTCGCCGGGCGCCGCCGGTGATGGAATGAACGGGCTGGCCAACTCCTTGCGCAAGGTGAGCAGGTAGGGCTTATACGCGCCGGGAAAGCTCACCACGAACTGCACCGAATCGTTGACGGGATTGAGCACGCGCGCGGAGAGAAAATAAAGATAGCGGCCATCAGGATCGAAGCTCGGCCGAAAGTCGCGCAACACCGGTTGCGTTATCTGATGAATCGCACCGGAGGTAATCTCACACAAAAAAATGGCGCGTTGATTCTCGTTAATCGGTTTGCAGTAAGCCAGCCAGCGGCCATCGGGGGCGTAAGTCACGTCACAGATTTCTGCGTAAGGATTGCTATCCAAACAGCGGCGGTTGCCGGTTTCCAAGTCGATCACCCAAAGATCGAGGCGGCTGGTGGTGAGTGCGACTTGCAGCGCGGTGGGCGAAGCCAGGAGAGTTTGAATTCTCCCCGGCGGCGAGGCAATAACGCGCTCGGCTTCGTGCAACGGCTCGCTGGAAAACACCACCAGCTTTTCTTCGCCGTCCTCCTGGTCGTTGATGGCCACCAAACGCTGGCCGTCGTGCAGCCAGCGCACCAAACGATGACGCGCGCCCTCGCGCGGGCCGTATTGCAATGGAGAGTTTTCCCAATTGGGCATGGTAAAAAGCTTGCCGCGCGCTGACAAGGCAACCGAATGGCCTTTGGGATGGAGATGATAGGATTCCAGGTAACGTGAAGCCGTGGTGAATTTGCGCTGCGTTTGCACCATCGGGCTGCGCCACGCAATGGGAATCAGACGCGTTTGGCGCGCGGCGGTATCGAGAGCGTACAAATCCGCGCCGGCCTGATAGACAATGGTGCGCCCGTCGGTGGAAGGATGGCGTACAAAAAAATCGCGATGATTGGTCTCGGCGCGCAAATCGGCGCCCGCCAGCGTGCAGGAGTAGAGATTGCCGACGCCATCGTGATCCGAAGCGAAATAGATGCGGTTGTTGATCCACATGGGCGCATTGGGATTGCCGCGCGGCAGGGGCAATTTGACGAAGTCACCAGCGCCTTCATGATCAATCCAGATCTCGCCGGCGGTGCCGCCGCGATAGCGTTTCCAGCGCGCGTTGTCATCATTATTGCGGCCCAGCGCCATGCCCGGGCCGTCCGGCTGCAGCGAAAGGTTGAGTGTCGGGCTGTTCAAGAAAAGTTGGGGATATTCGCCCGCGAGCGAAACGCGATAGACGAGAGGACGGTCGAGTGGAATCGTGGCCTGATGCGAACTGAGAAACAGCACCGCGCTGCTGTCTTTCGTCCATCCCACAATTTTGGAGACGTTGCCGAGGAATGTCAGGCGGCGCATTTCACCGCCGTCTGCGGGCATGAGATAAACATCGGGCTGGCCTTCTTCACGGCCACAGAATGCCAGCCATTCGCCGTTGGGAGACAGGCGCGGAAACCCCACCGCGCCAAGATTGTTCGTGAGTCGCCGCGCAATACCGCCGCTCAGGGGCACGCTCCACAAATCGTCTTCGCTGATAAAAACGACATTCTCGTCTTGCACAGTCGGATGGTGATAATAACCCTGGCGAGTTTCCGCCACTTGCGCCTCCTTGCGTCGCGCGGTTGAGGTGTGAATCGCAGCAGATGAAGGTCAAACCGTGTTTAAACGCGGGAAAGAATCTAAAGAAAGAAGCGCAGCAAAGCAAGGCGGAAGTTGGGGAGAGAAATAAAAGAGGATTCTGCTCTTTCGACTATTCGAAAATGCCGCATCTCGAGCACTTTTTCTGGCGGAGATATCCGGCTTCTAAATTACATAACCGATATTAGCGCAGCGCCTGGGCGGTGGCTTGTTCAACGCCACTTCACAGTTATACCAATCGGTAAAAGCAGCCTCTCGAAATATCATTTAGACGAATCTTGTGAAGTATCAAGCGCAGTGCCGAGTACTTCACAAAATTCCTGTGGAATGACAAATCACAATACTCGCCCAAATTAACGCAACACGGTATCAGCTACGTCGCGAATGCTTCTATTTCACCCTTTCATAAACCAACTCGCCCTCCTTTGCATCGATGAGCAGCTTGTCACCCTGAGCCAGCTCGCCGCCGAGAATGCGAGTGGCCAGCTCGTTGATGATTTGCCGCTGCATCAGGCGTTTGAGCGGCCGCGCACCGAATACCGGATCGTAGCCTTGCTCGGCGAGCAGATCCTTCGCCGCGTCTGTCAGCGTTGCCGCAATGCCTTGCCGTTGCAACACCTTCTCCACCAGGCGTTTGAATTGGATATCGACGATGTTGCGAATGTGCGCCTTGGACAGCGGATGGAACATGATGATTTCATCCACGCGATTGAGAAATTCCGGACGCAACCTGCGCCGCACCATTTCCAGCACTTCATCTTTGGTGTATTTGTAAATATTCTCCTGATTCTCGTCCGTGGCGTGCTCGAAGCGCTGCATGATCACGTCCGCGCCAATATTCGAGGTCATGATGATGATCGTGTTCTTGAAATTCACGATATGGCCTTTGCTGTCCGTCAGACGGCCGTCGTCCAACACTTGCAGAAGAATATTGAAAACGTCCTGGTGCGCCTTTTCAATCTCATCCAGCAAAATCACGGCATACGGCCGGCGGCGAATGGCTTCGGTGAGCTGGCCGCCTTCTTCGTATCCCACGTAGCCCGGCGGCGCGCCGATCAAGCGCGAGACATTGAATTGTTCCATGTATTCCGACATGTCGATGCGCACCACGGCATTTTCATCGTCGAACATGAATTCCGCCAGCGCACGCGCCAGTTCGGTTTTGCCCACGCCCGTGGGGCCGAGAAAGATGAACGAGCCGATGGGCCGGGTTTCTTCGCTCAAGCCCGCGCGCGAGCGGCGCACCGCAAATGACACCGCCTCGATCGCTTCTTCCTGGCCGACAACGCGCTGGCGCAGGCGATCGGCCATCTTCAAGATTTTTTCCTTCTCGCTTTCCAGCATGCGCGCCACCGGAATGCCGGTCCAGCGCGCCACCACTTCGGCAATGTCGGATTCTGTGACCTCTTCATTTAACAGCGCGCCGTCTTTGTGCAGCTCGGCCAGCTTTTGGTTCAATGTGGCAAGCTGTTTTTCCAGGCCGGGCAGTGTGCCGTAGCGCAGTTCCGCGACTTTGTTCAAGTCGCCGGCGCGTTCGGCTTTCTCCGCCTGTGTCTTGGCTTGTTCCATCTGCTCTTTCACACTGCGAATTTGCTTGATGGATTCTTTTTCCACTTGCCAGCGCGCCTTAAGCTGCGTTGCTTGCTCTTTAAGATTGCTCAATTCCTCCTTAAGCTTGGCCAGCCGTTCCTTCGAGGCTGCGTCACTTTCCTTCTTCAACGCAACCTGTTCGATCTCGAGCTGTTTGATACGGCGTTCGATCTCATCGATTTCCTCCGGCATGGAATCGATCTCGGTGCGCAATTTTGCCGCGGACTCGTCAATCAAGTCAATGGCCTTATCCGGCAAAAAGCGTTCGGAGATGTAGCGATGCGACAACGTTGCCGCCGCCACAATCGCAGAATCCGCGATGCGCACGCCGTGATGCACCTCGTAACGTTCTTTCAACCCGCGCAAAATCGAAATGGTGTCTTCGACCGAGGGTTCGTCGACCATAACCGGTTGAAAGCGGCGTTCCAGCGCCTTGTCTTTTTCGATGTATTTGCGATACTCATCCATGGTGGTGGCGCCGATCAAGCGCAGCTCTCCGCGCGACAGCATGGGCTTGAGCATGTTGGCGGCATCGACCGCGCCTTCCGCCGCGCCCGCGCCCACCATGGTGTGCAGCTCATCGATAAAAAGAATGATCTCGCCCTCTGCGTCTTGAATTTCCTTCAACACGGCTTTGAGGCGTTCTTCGAATTCGCCGCGATATTTCGCGCCCGCCACCAGCGTCGCCATTTCAATCTGAATGAGGCGTTTGTTCTTCAGTGATTCCGGCACATCGCCATTCGCGATGCGTTGCGCAATGCCTTCAACAATCGCGGTTTTGCCCACGCCGGGATCGCCGACAAACACGGGATTGTTTTTGGTACGGCGCGACAAAACCTGCACCGCCCGCCGGATTTCTTCGTCGCGGCCGATCACCGGATCAAGTTTGCCGCTGCGCGCAAGCTCGGTGACATCGCGGCCAAAACGCTCCAACGCCTGATATTTGCCTTCGGGATTTTGATCGGTGACGCGCTGCGTGCCGCGAATCTCTTTGAGCACTTTGAAAATGTTATCGCGCGTCACACCCTGCTGCCGCAAGAGCTGGCCGGCCGCGCCCTGTTTCTCCTCGGCAATCGCGATAAGCAAATGCTCAGTGCTGACGTATTCGTCCTTGAGCTGGCGCATTTCGTTTTGTGCCTGATTGAACACATTTGCCAGCCGGGTTGAGACATAAATATTGCCCATTGCGCCGGCGCCGGAAACGCGCGGCATGCGCCGCAACTCATCTTCCAAACGGCTCTGCGCCAGGCTCACATTGGCGCCCAGCTTCTTCAGGATCGCAACCGCGACGCCTTCGCTGTCGCGCAACATCGCCTGCAACAGATGTTCAACTTCGATCTGCTGTTGTCCGGTTTCTGAGGCAAGTTGCTGCGCGGCAGCTACCGCCTCTTGCGCTTTGAGAGTAAATTTATCGAGCGTCATGTCATGTTCTCCTCAATTTTCTCGCGATATTGACGAGATATAATGGAATTCATTAGCAAATTTCTTTATCAATATCAACCAGCGAAACGATAATAAACAAAGAGCATACCAGTGTCAAATTTCTGACAGGCTGGCAAAAAATTTGTCAACTGAAAGTTAGATTGGCAATCATGTTTGACAGGATGACATACGCAAAAAAATCCCTTGCGCTTCT
>QEVD01000261.1 GCA_003576975.1 Candidatus Zhuqueibacterota bacterium | reverse complement strand
TCTCCATCGCAATCCGGTGAAGGCGGGATTGTGCCGGAAGCCGGAGGATTGGCCTTACTCAAATTATTGCGATGTGATTGGAAAGCGCAATGGAATGCTATGCGATTTTTCATCCGTGTTGAAGCTTTTTGCCAATGATGCCGGGCTTTATCGAGAGTTCGTGCTCGATCCCCTTGCCGAAGATTGGGAGCCACGATTGATGCGCAAAATCCGCGCGCGGGAGAATCGCGTGGGGAAGACAAACGCGGGGAAGTCAGGCTTGGGCACAAGGGGCTGAGATGGTACCGTAACCCGTTGAGTCCAAGACAAGCGCGGGGAAGTCAGGCTTGGACACAAGAGACTGAGATGGTACCACGACTCGTCAAGTCCAAGACAAGCGCGGGGAAGTCAGGCTTGGACACAAGAGGCTGAGATGGTACCGTAACCCGTTGAGTCCAAGCCTGACTTCGCCTAGAACGTTTTCACTTGGTTATTACGATAAAACTCATGCCACGCCGGCGACACCATTGTTTGGCGGCTTCATGTTTACGGATGGTGTCTGGATTTTTGAGAAATTGCCCGCCTTTGATTTCATGCAATTCTATTGTGCCATCAACTCGTTCAATTAGAAAATCTGGGCGATAACCGCGCCTATTATGTGCTTCAGTGTCGTAGGGAATCGTGATACCGTGACATTTCGTCCATTTTGCGACGGTATTGTCTTTCTCCAAGCGTTTCATATACGCCAATTCCCAAGACGAGTCGTAGCGCTCAACCGAGTAAGCGCTTTTGGTGGGATTCTCAAAGTCACCGCGTTCACTTTTAGGCATGTCTACCCTCCGATTTATATTTAACGATGCTCGCCACCAACCCTGGTCTGCTTTTGAAATTGTGCGCCAGTTGATGTCTGCGATTCAACGCATGCCGCAGTTCTTCGAGATTTGCCGTGCCAATGGTCATTCCCGTCAGCATGCGACTGCTCACATGAGCAATTAGCACGCCGTAAAAATAACCCAATTCGTGCCAACCTATTCCTTCTTCTGCCAGTAGGTTTCCAGCAATATCGCGTATACTATTCTTGAGCAAATTCGCAAGCTCGGCAATATTTTGAGTTTCGGCTGGCGCTGCCATTGCTGCGGAATCCTTGGGCGGTGCATGCGTTTCTACAAATTTATCGTTGTCTAAAACTCGTTTGGTAACGGCATCAATAACCACTTTTGTGATTTCCGTCTCAACCGTGTAATCGAAACCTTCTAAAACACTTTTCCAGTTCGGATAATCAGTGACTTCAACGATTATCTTCTCTATTTCTTTG
This sequence comes from Candidatus Zhuqueibacterota bacterium, assembly GCA_003576975.1. GTDB lineage: Bacteria > Zhuqueibacterota > Zhuqueibacteria > Zhuqueibacterales > Zhuqueibacteraceae > Coneutiohabitans. The sequence goes on along the minus strand of QEVD01000261.1, from coordinate 6,101 downwards.
ATAAAACCTGGAGGCGGCTCTTCAATAGGTTCAGGAATTTTGATGGCCAATTCTGGTTTTGTCATTTCCTGCGGCTTGCGCTTCGGCGGTAATTCTTCATCGCCGAACAAACTCAACTGATCGACATTCTTCCTTACTTTTGCGCCTACCATTTCCCATAGCCAGTCATGCTTGAGTTTTTCATGATCGACGATGGCGCAAATTTCCTGAATGTCTTCATCCCGCACATTCAAACGCAAACCGCGGCCGACCACCTGCTGGCCGTAAACTCGCGAGGAAAACTTACGCAACAGCAAAATGACCGAGACCGCTGGCACATCCCAGCCCTCGCGCAACATCAACACGCTCACCACCGCTTTGTAAGGAGCGCCCGGTTTGCCCAACTTTCGTGCTTCTCGGCGTTCTTCTTGGGTGGATTCTTCGGTCACGAGCAAAGCCGGGATTCCGAATTCCTTATTCAGCATGTCACACGCCTGTTCGGCATCTTTGATCGTGATGGCAACGACAAAGAGAATCGGTGCATATTTTCCCTTGCCGAAAGTTTGTGCACGGCGTTCCTGCTCTTGCAAACGATCCAGCGCAATGCGAATTTGTTTGCGCATGGGATCGGGATCCGTGACCCATTGCGTGGCGCTCAAGCCTTTTTCAATCTTCTCGAACTCTTCATCCATTTCATCCACCGTGCGCCGCTCGCCGGTTTCCAAATTGGTGTAAGTCAATTCGACTGAAGCGAGGCGCGGCTGATAAACCACAATGTTTTTGATAATCGGCGGTGCTTCAGCTTGTGCATCTGTGATGCCATATTCAAAGATCATCTTTGAATCCGGCGTCCGGCCATCGGCGCGATCAGGTGTCGCGGTGGTGTCCAGTCGAAATTTGGCGAGGCGTTTGAGCGCGTACAAAGCGCTGTCATATTCCACTGCGGGCGTATTGTGGGCTTCGTCGTTGAAGATGGCAATCTTGTCATTGTCGTTCATCAATACCGCGAGATTGCGCTGGCCGCTGATATTGAATTGATAGAGCTGTTGAATGTTGCCCAGCACAATCCCGTGATCACGAATGCCCTGCGGCCCGACTTTCGTTTCCATGACGTGCAGAGTCAACTCTTTGAGATAATGCTCCGAACTTTCAGAAAAGAAGCCGAAATCGCGAAAGATTTTTTCTCCCTTGAAATCATCTTCCAAACGATCGCGCACAATCGTGTTCGGGCAAAGCAGAATAAACTTGTGCAGATCGTGGCAGAGTTTGAGCCAGGCGATGGCGGCGCCAATCACTGCGGTTTTACCGCCACCGGTGACAATATTGAGCAGCAGTTCATCCCAGCCCAGCAATTCATAGGCGTAAACCGCGCGCATTAAGGCTTCTTCTTGATGCCGCCATAACCGACGAGGCGCGTCTGGTCGAGTGAGATGGCTGAGAAAATCGCGAGTCTGAGCAGAAACCTGTGGAAATTCTCTAGAAGCCCACCAGGCATTGAAATCCTGTTCGTAGAGCGCAAAGAGGTTGTGCATTCATTCTACCTGTATGGTTCTGATTTCCGTACGCTCACCGCCTTGATTGTCCTGAACCGAGCAGGCAATAGTGAATTCTCCGGCGCGGGGGAATTCATATTCGACTACCAGAACCGGCAAGCCGCTTTTCTTATCGCGCAGAAACGTGTAACCGGGCGTCGACGAAAACTTGCCTAGCTTGTGATTGAAATCCCATTGCACGTTGGCGATCTCACCATCTTGATTCAAGCTGACGGATTCCGAAACGTCGAAGCGATACGTCAATGCGCGCACGCGGCTCACATGCAAGCGCACTTCCGGCGGTTGAATGAAACAGAGCAGCGGGCCATAATCTTCATGCTTTTCGGTTACATGCTGGCGAAATTCCTGCGATTCCAGTCGCACCAGATTCAAACGCACGAAATCAATACGCTTGTTTTCACGCGCGGCATAGATTCTTGCTACTTCCTGGGCTTCTCTGCTGAACGTCCATGCCAGCATAATGCCGTGATTGGCATGGCGATCATCGAACACGGCTTTGGCAAAACGTGCGACTTCTTCTTTTTTGATCTGCGAGCGCCGCGAAGGTTCGCCAACATAAAGCGGAACCCCGTGCCTTGTGCCGTGAACGGATGCAGACACGGCCTCCGGTCTGCCGCCAAAGGCTTGTACCACGAAATCGCGGAATTTCCGCAAACTGTATTGCTCCAGCTTGGGCGCTTCGTAAATACCCCAATGCTCAACCGTGAAATCAGGTACAGGAAAGAGTATGCCGACTTTTTCTTCAACGACCTTTGCAAGCCGATCGGCAGTGATGGCAACGGCGATGCGCGACTGGTCGCAGGCAATCCAACGGCGATTCAAGCGTTGAGCGACGGCGGGAGTTGTGCCTCCGCCACAGAAGAAGTCCGCGCAAACATCACCTTCTTTAGAACTGCTTTTGATCAATCGTTCAATTAATCTCTCTGGCTTTTGAGTTGGATAACCTATTGATTCCTTGTCAGAGTTGTTCAACTTATCAAGATTCCAAACATCATCCGTGGGGCGGCCTCGTTGAAGAGCCTCCTCAAGAAAGACTTTTGCACGTCGACTTCCACCATTTCGAACATCGAGCGTGTACTCTCGACCATTTTCATCAATATGAAGCTTTTGTTTACGTGTCTTGAGATATTCTTCTTTGCTACTGTATGGTTCACAATAGGCATCGAAGAATGATTTGTCAGTCTTTGCATAGAATAGTACTATGTCATGGCGTCGTTCGAAGTGACTCAATAGCTTCTTATTCCATCCCGAATAGCGCCAGACAATTTCATTTCTGAAAAACTCTGCTCCAAAAATCTTGTCCATCTCAACTTTCACATAATGGCTCGCATGCCAATCCAAATGAACATAAATTGAGCCTGTCGGTTTCAGTAACCGCTTCATCTCCCACAGCCGCGCATTTAGCCAAACCAGATACCCAGGCATGCCATCTTCCCAAATATCAGAAAAAGAACGCATTTCATTCTTGTCACCAAAGATGATGTTGTAGTTTCTACCAGAAAAGAAAGGCGGGTCGATGTAAATGAGATCAATGCTCTCGCTCGGCAATTGGCGCATCACGTGCAAATTGTCGCCGAAGAACAAACGATTCGCGCCGGTAGGAAACAACTCGCGCAGCTTGCGGTCCTTCTCGTTTTCCGCTAGAAATTTATCATTGTGCCCAAATTCGAAACGCTGCACTTCTTGAAACGGCAAACGAATGGTGGGATAGGCATGCTGAAACTTGGTGACTTTGACCTCGCGCGGTCGCGTTTCAACCTCCCAACCCAACGGCGCTTCATCAATTGGAATTGCACCAAAACGCGCTGGCAGTTTGAAATGCTGTTTTTGTTCGGGAATGCTGACATCATCCGGCGCCGGAGGTTCGATGAAGGAAATTTCCGATTCGATTTTGGCAGAGGTTTTATTCCGCGACGGCTTTGCCGGAGCTTTTTGTGGCGGTTGTTTGGTTGGCCGAAGTTGATATTCCATAACCTCGGCGGCGTTGCTTTTTTTGGGCATGGGTGAAAAGAGTTAGCAGTGCAAGATGATTGTTTGCCCGGCCTAACAGGCAAAATTGATTGAATATGATCATCACGGCCAAATAATGGCGCAGGAAGGCTCCCCGCTATGGTTCCTGTAAGATACCCGCAAAGTCCTGCAAGTACGTTCAAACAACTTGCTTCCGCCGGAGAGGTTGCAATCTTTTCACATTCGCTTGCGGGGAAGTCAGGCTTGGACACAAGGGGCTGAGATGGTACCACGACTCGTCGAGTCCAAGCCTGACTTCACGCAAAACTTTGTCTTGAGAAATTCCTTTCATTTTCAGACATTCCGCCATGCTGATCAAAAATATTCCGCTCGGGATATCTTCCCAGAAATTATCATTGGAAAGGGGTTGCTGTATGCGGTTTCATCGCGTTCATCTCGCATTTCTTTTTCTGATCATGTTCGCAGCTTTGTGTTCCGGCCAGGAAGAAAAGCCGCGCATTGCGGTGCTGGATTTTCAAAGCATCGGCTGCGATTCCTCACTCGGCCTCGCGGCCTCTGAAATCTTGCGCACCGAGCTCGGCAGCCTGGGCACCTATCGCATCATCGAGCGTGCGCAACTGGTGAAGGTGATGGAAGAACAGAGCCTGCAAATCTCCGGCGCGGTGGACGAACAAGCCATCGTGGAGGTGGGCAAACTGCTGGGCGCGAAAATGGTGGTGGTGGGCAGCATCGTGCGCACCGGAAAAACCTACACGCTCAACTCACGCTTCATCGATGTGGAAACCGCGGAGGTGAAGAAGAGCCAGAACATTCGCGGCAACAGCGAGGACGAGATTTCCAACATGTGTTCGAGTCTGGCGAAAGTCATTTCCGAGGAAAGCTCGGGCGGCGCGATCACGATCACGGAAACAACGCTGGGCAGCGTGTGGCTGGTGCAGGAAAGCGATTTCACCGGTGTTTGGACACGGCGCGGCAAAAGCAATGTATTCGATGCGATTTGGTTTCTCACCAAAGACGGCTTGCATGCGGAGCTGGCCATGGGCGAGCCGGTGAATGGGGCGATCGAAATCAAACGGACGGATCAGGGCAAGGCGCTGGGCAGTTATCACGGCGACGCCGACGCAAGCGGGCGCGGGTATCACGGCACGGCCACGTGGTCGGCGCAAGCAACATGGACGAGCGAGCCCTTTTTCGAGGCGCCGGTGAGCCAGCAAGGCCTGGGCGCGGTGTGGATTGTAAAAGAGGGCGGTTTCACCGGCATCTGGCGCCGCACCGGACAAAGCAACAATTTTGAGGCAACTTATTTTCTGGACAAGAACGGTGTAACGGGCGAATTGGTGGTGGAGAGCCTGGAGAAGGGCGCGCTTCGCATCAAGCGTTCATCTAAAACCGGGGTGCTGGGAAACTATTTGGGCTGGTTCAGCGCGGGTATGCGGCACGTGAGCGGCAACGCCGATTGGCTGCCAGGTTTGGTATGGTCTGCGGAAGTGTTTTACTGATTTGCCTTGCAAACTTTACACCTTACACGGTGTAACGTGTAAGGTGTAAAGTGGCTTTGCTGTCTTCCTTTCGCTTTCTCCCTTCGCAAAATACTTCTCATCAAAAATGAACCGTTGCCACCATCACAGTAGCGGTGGTCACGTTGATTGGGCCGGAATAAGGCGGCAGTGTAACGGTTACGCCTGGTTCGACGCCCAGGCTGAATTTGGGATTAATAAAAAATTCACCGCCAAAATAAATGGCCGCAGCGTAGCCGGTGGCGCTGCCGCCGCCCCCGCTGGGAATAACGGTGGCCGCTTGCGCGCGCACACCCCAGTACGGCGCAACGCGCTCCATGACCGGATAAATGCGCAAGGCGACGCCGCCGCCAATGGTGGTGGCGGAATTTTCTAGATAATTGAAGTTGACCAGAGGAGCAAGCACGACTTGCTGGGTAACCCAGATCGGGATGACCAGGTTGATCGGCGCGGTTTGCAGATAGGTGGATACACCCCAGGTACGTTTGATTTGCCGTTCCTGCGCGTGAGCGGCGCGCGGCCAATTTGCCAGCGCGAGCAAAACCAGGGCGCACAGGACGGCTGTCATGCGACGGCAGTTTTTCATGGCAGAGATCCTTTCTGTTGCTGAGAAGCAAATGCAATAGCGTCAAATTTCTCAACACAGCTTTCACGGGTGAAAACTGTTTGCTTGATATTACAAGCTCTGCCATGTGGGTGCGGAAGATAAATGCCACGTAAAAACTCGACTGTGACAAGGCCATAACATTTTTCGATAGAACAAGAAATGCAAAAATTTCTCCGGCGGATAAAATCTGCCGCCAGATGGCCGCAACAAAATCCGCTGGCCGCTTTCATCCGTTGAATTTTTTCATTCTCGGTTGAGGCTGGAACTTGGGTCAAATGTGCGCCGCCCATTTTAATGTTTGGTGATCGCTGTGACATACTCGCTCGGCGCGCAATAAAAAAACCCCGCAGAAAGATAAATCTTCCCTGCGGGGTTTAAGGAACGCCATTTAAATAACTTACTCATTTGGGGAACCGCCAATAAACGCGAATATCCGCTAATTTTAAAATTCGCGTTTATTGGCGTGCATTCGCG
>QEVD01000260.1 GCA_003576975.1 Candidatus Zhuqueibacterota bacterium | reverse complement strand
CGGACGGCAAACTCTTTCTCACCACCCCGAATGTTTCTTCGCTGGAAAGCCGGCTGGCATTCTTTTTCACCGGCGTGCATGATCATCCCCCGCGCGTGCTGCGCGATGATTCGCCCAATGTTTTCATGGAACACATCAACCTCATCCCCTATCATCGCCTGGAAACGTTTTTGCGTTTTGCCGGATTTGAAATCGAGACGTTGACCACATACAAATTGCGCAAAGGCAGCTTGCTGCTCTATCCGTTCGTCTATCCGCTCGCGCGTTTGCGCTATGCTTTTGTGTTCAATAAAAATTATAAAAACAAACCGGAGGCACAACGCTATTGGGGCATCTTCCAGCAATATTTGTCGCGCGCCGTGCTGTGCGGCAGCCACAATGTGATCGTCGCGCGCAAACGTTGATACCGTACTCGATATCATAAGCCAGCGAGCCGTAACCAAAAATAAAAAGCTTCATCCCGCAAGGGCGGAACAAAGGCGCAAAGAACCCACAATGTTTTTCTTTGCGGAACCTTTGCGTCTCGCGTGAAATGTCTTTGCTTTCAAAGTAAACACGTTGGTACGCAGATTTCCACAGATCAATACAGATAATGCAAATACCCAGGTTCTTCCAATCTTACAGCCACAGGAGGCTTCCATGAGCGCGAATCATAAGCTGCAAAATTACATCAACGGCGAATGGCGCAAGTCGAGCGCGACCGAATATCTCGATGTCCTCAATCCCGCCACCGCAGAGATTCTCGGCCAGGTTCCCCTCTCCCCTGCTGCCGAAGTCGAACAAGCCGCGCAAGCCGCGCAAACGGCGTACTTGCAATGGCGCACGACGCCGCCCACCGAGCGCATTCAATATCTCTTCAAGCTCAAAAATTTGTTGGAAGAAAATCTCGACGATATTAGCCGAACGATCACGATGGAATGCGGCAAGACTTTGGAAGAATCACGCGCGGAGATGCGCCGCACCATCGAAAACGTCGAAGTCGCCTGCGGCATTCCGATGATGATGCAGGGACAGATTCTCGAAGATATTGCCTCCAGCATCGACGAGATGATGATTCGCCAGCCGGTGGGCGTATGCGCCGCGATTGCGCCCTTCAATTTTCCGGCAATGATTTGCTTTTGGTTTATGCCTTATGCGCTGGCGTGCGGCAACACCTTCATCATGAAGCCTTCGGAAAAAGTGCCGTTGACGATGCAGAAAATTTTTCAATTGCTGGAACGCGCCGGCTTTCCCAAGGGCGTAGTCAACCTCGTGAACGGTTCCAAAGCCGCGGTGGATGCGATTCTCGATCATCCTGCGATTCGCGCCATCAGTTTTGTGGGATCGACGCCGGTGGCGAGATACATTTACAGCCGCGCTTCGGCCAACGGAAAACGCGCGCAATGCCAAGGCGGCGCCAAGAATCCCATTATCGTTTTGCCCGATGCGGATCTGGAAATGACGACGCGGATCACGGCGGACAGCGCATTCGGCTGCGCCGGGCAGCGTTGCCTGGCGGCCTCGGTGGCAATTACCGTGGGCGCGGCGCGCAAAACATTTACGGAAGCGATTGCGGAAACGGCGCGCACGCGAGTCGTGAGTTATGGTCTGGATGAAGGCGTGCAGATGGGGCCGGTGATTTCAAAGCAAAGCCGGGAGCGGGTGGAGAGTTTGATTGCGAAAGGCGCAAGTGAAGGCGCAAAGGTTTTAATCGACGGCCGCCGCCCCAAAATCTCAAAATATGAAAACGGCAATTTCGTGCGGCCCACGATTTTGCAGGATGTTCCGCCGCAAAGCGAAGTGGCAGCTACGGAAATTTTTGGCCCGGTGTTGAGCATGATGCACGTGGAAACCATCGACGAGGCGATTGCATTGGTGAATCGCGGCGCGCACGGCAACATGGCGTGCTTGTTCACCAACAGCGGCTCAGCGGCGCGCAAGTTTCGCTACGAGGCGCAAGTCGGCAATATCGGCATCAATCTCGGCGTGGCCGCGCCCATGGCGTTCTTCCCGTTCAGCGGCTGGAAAGAAAGCTTCTTCGGCGATTTGCACGCGCAGGGCCGGCACGGCGTGGAATTCTTCACGCAAACGAAGGTTGTGGTGGAGCGCTGGCCCAGGGAATGGTCGCGCAAATTTTAATCAGCCGGCAGATGAACAAATGCAAAGGCGAATAACTCTCGCAAGTTATTCGCCCATTTTTTTCAAAGGAACTTTTGCAAGTACAACACTTCAGCCGCAACCGTTGCGGCGCTTCCACTAAGGATCGACGACTAAACAACTTTCCCAATCTCCAACCGCGAATAGACGCGAATCATCGCGAATCAAAAAGCATAATCGGCCATTCGCGTTGATTAGCGCCATAAGGCGCTCAAAGTTAGAATAAAATTCTGAAAGTTTGTCGCAGAATAATTTGTCGGCAGCACGATTCAAAATAATTCTGCCGATAAATCATCCTGCCAGAGTTTTTTTCGGGGATGCTCGGTGACTTCAGCGCATTTCGGTGGAAAAACTTTATCGCCGATGGTCACCGAGTTTCGCCGAACAGTTATTTGCTGCTTCGCAGAAGCTGGGATTTGCACTCACCTCCGCCTGAGAATGAATTCTCAGGCTCAAAGCTAAAGTCGCCTAAAGGCGACTGATCACCTCGCGGGTGAAAAGTCGGCTTGAGCCGACTTAAACTTTTAGCCTGAGAATTCATTCTCAGGCGGAGGTGAGAACAAATACCGTGCAAAATTCAGGTATTTAAATGACGATCCTAAGATTTTTTTGCCTTTTTGACTTTGCGCATCAACTCCGACTTGCCTTCGATGACTTTTCCATCCGGCTGGGTGACTTGGTAAGTTCCGATCAGCTTGTTGTCAACGAGTTCATACGTACGCTCGATCGTAGCCGGGCCTTCCAACCTGAGCGTGAATTTATTGCCTGTACGCGTTTCTGTGCCGCGATAAACGCCGCGCATGCTGTCGAACCAATAAGAAGTGATTGCACCGGTCGCCGGATCCTTCGTCGCGTAGCCCACCATTTTGTAAACCATGCTTTTGTCCTTCGCCGTGACTTTGGTGCGAATAAATTGTTTGCGCAGTTCCCACTCAACCTCGACCTCGTCTTCCGAGCGCCCCAGGGCATCCTCCGACCAGCCTTCCCACTCGCCTACCAGTGAGGCCCACAACTCATCTTCAACCGGCGCAGGCGCGGTTACTTGTTCTTGTGCGAACGCGGATAAAGCAAGCAACAGAATGCCGGTGGAAAAGATCACCCAATTCTTACGCATAAAAGCCTCCTTTACTAAAGTGAAACAAATCCATTGAACGATGTCAACAGCGTCTCCAGCAAGAATGAAACAAGGAAAATCATTTTCGTCAAGCATGATTTTCTATTTTTCCGACGGTAACCCGGGCGGGGTGCCGTGAAGAGTGAAGTTCGCATCAAGCATTTGATCAATGAACGCCATATTCCCCGCGCTCAGGCCTTCGTCGAAAAAAGCGGCGAACGAGAGTGTTGTTTTGTTCGGATGACATACGCTTTCTCCTTACTTTGGTGTGCTCTTGGGGGATGGGTTTGTTTTGTTCAGAAAATATGGCAGTTTCACAGCCGAACATTTTCAAGAAGCATCTTCTGAAATTTTGAGGACTTTTGAATCTTTTTCAAGATCACGATCAATGCGCCAAAGCATCGCTGCAGAAAGACTACCCGCCAAAAACATAATCGCCCACAAAAAAATCGCGCCCAGCTTTTCCAGCAAAAACGTGCCGAGCCAGCCGCTCAACGTGAAGCCCAGGCTGAACGTCATTTGATACATGCCCATGTACTCGCCGCGGCGTTCCTCGGGCGCAACCTCTGCCATGTAGGCCACTGCTCCCGGCAGAAAAACCATTTCACCGAACGTCCAAATTGCCACGGCAAGCGCGGCGCTCCAAAAACCGGAAACGCCGGCAGTGGCGCCAAAGCCGGCGCCGATGAGAAACGCGCCGAGCGCAAGCGCATGGCGATGCGGCCAATGCGTCATTGCGATGTTGAGCGGCACTTCGAAGATGACGATGAGCAGCGTATTCACGGTAAACAATATGCCATACGCCGATTCGGGCAGATGAATATCATGCACAAGAAACAAAGGCAGCGCGCCCTCGTGCTGAAAGAAAACAATGACGACCGGAATAATGGCGAATAGAAAAAAGAGCAGGCGTTTGTCCTGCAAGACTTTGAAGCGTTGCGCCTGCAAACCGACGGAAGCAGCGTGCGCAACATGCCGTGCGTGATGCTGTGTGGTCAAAACGAGAAGGATTCCGGCCAGCAGCGACGTTGCGCCGTCCACCCAAAAGATGAGCGGATATGAAATCATTATAATGAAACCGCCGGCCAGCGGCCCAACGCTCATGCCAAGATTGATTGCCAAACGGTTGAGCGAATACGCCATTTTGCGCTGCGGCGGCGTGACGATATCAACGATTGCTGCCAGGCTTGCCGGACGAAAGGCCTCGCTCGCAACAGCCCACAACAGGGTTAAACCCAAAATGGCAATAAAGCTTTGGGCAAATGGAAAAATCAGCAAGAGCGCGCCGGAGAGCAGCAGCGAAATTTTCATTTGAAGAAATGGGCCGATGCGATCGCTGAGTTTGCCCGCGAACGGCGCGGAAGCTAAAGCGCCCAGGCCATAGAGGGTCAACGTCAGGCCGGCAGAAGTGGCGGAATAGCCCAAATTCTTGGTAAGATATAAAACGAGAAACGGCAACGCCATCAAGCCGGCGCGGTTGATGAACGTCACAAACGAGAGTATCCAAACGTCGCGCGGCAAATCTCCCATGCCGCGCCAGGGATTCCACGCCATAACTTCCCTACGACCTTTTCTATTAAAGTGCTACACCAATTTTCAGACAAGCTGAAAATCGAAGCTCTTCGAGCAGATTTGAAAACTTCGCCCTCAGAAGTAGAACTGCCACTGTAAAGAAAAAGCTTTTTCAGTGGGATTCCATTTCAGTGGGCGAAACACTTTCAGAATTTTATTCTAACGTTGAGCGCCTTATGGCCTATCTTTGCTTTTTCAGCAAACATTTTCACCCGCTCATCGACGCGAATGAACGCTAATATTTTATTCGTGTTCATTCGCGCTCATTCGCGGTTGTTCCCTTGATTGGTTGTGGCTTGTCCACGTTGCGCCAATTCACATCGAAAAATACGTCAGAAAAAACAATATGGGGCGATAGATAAACGCCACGATCACCAATTCACAAAACACCAAGCCAATGGCCTTTACGCTGGTTGTCAGCCAGGATTGGCGATAGACGCGCTTTAACGCGAAAAGCATATACCACAAAATGCCGCCGGCAATCGGAATAAGAATGCCGGGGTCTCTTCCGAAGAAGCGCGCCAGGCCCGTTCCCAGCGCCCAATCGATCACGCCCAGCAAAAATATGAATGCGAGCAGCCCGGCAATCAAATAAAACAGCAGAAAGGAGTGAAAGTGAATCGAGTAGATCAAATGTTCGACATAAAAGCGTCTTGAGGAGAGATAGAAAAGCTTGAGAGCCGCTGCAAACATCGGGATAATGAAGAAGAACATGTTGCGTTGATGCAGCGCCAACACCTGATTGAAATGCGCAGCAAACTCCTCTTCGGACAGCGCCAACGCCGTTTGCTTCTCCGCCACAAGTTTTTGAGCGAGGGCGCCGTGCCAGCCGGATGCAACGCCGCGCATGTTCCAATTGAGCAGGCCCATGCGATAGCCGACGAGAAAGAAGAACAGATTGAGCAGCACAAAAAGCGTCACCGGTTTGATGAAGCGGCTGCGTTTGCCGGCGAGATATTCTTGCGTCAAGACTCCCGGTTTGAAAAAAAGCGGAAGCAGGCTGCGGAAAATCTTGGAATCGAAGTGCGTAATGTCGTGCAAAGCATGCGCGAAGAAGTGTCCGAGCGCATAATCATGAGGGGAAATTTTCTTTTGACCGCAGTTATGGCAAAAACTCCCTTGCAATGCGGTTTCGCAATTGGGGCAGATAAGCGGCGATGCCTCCAACTCTCCTCCTCCAACAATTCGGTTCGATGTGCGGCTTAAATTAACGGCAACGGATATCGCATGCAACCAGGCGGCGTGATCATCTTTGTGCTGTCGCTACCATCATTTTTCCAGCGTTCCCCAAACCCGCAAGCGGCTGACGCCGCCGTCGGGAAAAATATTCAGGCGGATGTGGGTAAACGGACCGGCCGTACTCAGTTCCTTTTCAAAAAAATGCTGTTTATGCGCGTGCAGCTTGGTTTTCGGAAGAATCTCCACCCAATTTACCTCCGCTCGGGAGAGATCATCGCCGGCCTGCGCGTTGCTCACGCAACCCTCGAGCGAACACATGTCGGGATAGTTGCCTTTAAAGTGATTGGTATCGATTTCGATGCGTTGAATTTTTCCGGGTGCGCCTAATTTCAGGATGATCCAATCATGCCCCGGCCCGCGCCGGCGGCGGGTTTCCCAGCCGTCTCCCATGTTCTGTGCGCGGCCCGGCATAATGAGATTTACCATCGGGCTGAAAAACATATCGCTGCAGGCCACGGGCAGGCCGCCGTTGGCAATCGCGACGAGATCGATCAACTCATCGGCTTTGAACCGCGTGAAATCAGGCGCGGCAACGCCATAAATCCGCAAACGCGCGACGCCGCCATCGGGAAAAATATTGAGCCGTACATGCGTGTAACAGCGTTCATCGGCAATGGCAAATAAATTTTGCGAGCCCGGTTTCAGCGGCGATTTGGCGAGAATTGTGGTCCACAGGTCTTGCGACTCTCGCAATGTTTTGCCTTCAACGTCCGCGGTAGCAAGACACGCCTCCAGCGCAGCATAAGGCGGATGATTGCCGAGAAAATGGTTGGTGTCAATGTCAACGCCTTTGATGATTCCCGGAATACCGAGTTTGATGAGGCACGAATCATGGCCCGGCACGCGCTTGCGCCGGGTTTCCCAGCCATCCATCCATTTACCGTTTTCGGTGTATTTGTCGGGAATAAAAACGCCGCGGCCGGGGTTTAACAGATTTTCTTTCGGCGCAAAAAATTCATCATTCGCCCAAAGCGCTTCTCCGCCCAGGCGCTCCGCCGCGAGATCGATCAAGCCGGCGAAGGCGGCAACTTCGATATGCTTTTGTGCGGGCATAAGATAACTTTCGCTCCTCAGGTTATCAAACGTTCTGTTCTTAGCGAGCCAACAATACTTAATCTGTGACTAAATTGCAACGTCCTCATCATTTAGAAAATGCTTGCAACTGAGGTGAATGGGAAATAAAATCAAATTTGCGATTGTTGGAATAGGAAATGCAAAACATTATTGCTATCTCCGACTGCCAAACTTGCTGTCAAAAACTGCTTATTCTGTGAAATCAGAAAAGGTGAAAACATAATGAGATTCCAAAAGAATTTTCTGCCCTTACTATTTGTGCTTTCAGCCGCTTTGGCCATTTATGCGGCTTGTGCGCGCACGGGAGAGGAAGCCAAAATGATGAATCATGCCCTGGCCGCCGGGGATAGCAGTCGCGTCATCCCAAAACTCGAAAAATCAAAAGACGAATGGCGCCGCCTGTTGACCTCCCAAGAATATGCCGTGCTGTTTGAAGAAGACACGGAATACCCACATTCGAGTCCGCTCAATCACGAAAAACGCGCGGGTACTTATATTTGCGCTGCCTGCTATTTGCCGCTGTTTTCTTCAGAAGCAAAATTTGAAAGTGGAACCGGGTGGCCGAGTTTTTTCCGGCCGCTTACCGAGCACCTCGGCACCAAAACGGATTATAAACTCCTCGCGCCGCGCACGGAATATCATTGCATCCGTTGCGGCGGGCATCAGGGACATGTGTTCGATGACGGCCCTCCACCCACCGGACAACGCTGGTGCAACAACGGCATCGCGCTCAAATTCATACAGCAGGGAGAACAACTTCCGCATCTGAGAAATTAACTTCAGGAGATTTTTGCTTATGTATATCGTCTCGCTGGTCATCACATTCTTGCTGCTCGCTTGCCAAACTTCCGAGCAAGCCGAGCAAAATCCGGCACCCACGCCTCTGACCTCCGCGCAAACGGAAAACCTTGTCACCGCCACTTTTGCCGGCGGCTGCTTTTGGTGCGTGGAAGCGCCCTTTGATGTTTTGCCAGGGGTTGTATCAACGACATCAGGTTACACGGGAGGTTTCAAGAAGAATCCGAGTTATGACGAAGTATCTGCCGGCACAACAGGTCACGCTGAAGCCGTGCAGATCACTTATGATTCAACTCAAATCAGCTATGCGCAACTGCTGCAAGTGTTCTGGCGGAATATTGATCCACTGGCCTCGAACCGCCAATTCTGTGACAGCGGTTCGCAATATCGCTCGGCCATTTTTTATCACAATGCCGAACAACAACGCCTGGCTGTGGCTTCGAAGCAACAACTCGAAAACTCCGGGCGCTTCCAGCAACCCATCGTGACGGAGATTGTTGCTGCCGCAGAGTTCTATCCCGCGGAGGAGTATCATCAAGATTTCTATAAAAAGAATCCTCTGCGCTATAAAGCCTATCGCGCCGGCTGCGGCCGGGATCGTCGGCTGCAGGAACTCTGGGGCGAGACAGCGCATTGATCTTTCCAAGGTGAAATTGTTGCTTTTTCGGTAAACGTTTTCAAACCGCAAGACGCGAATAGACGCGAATGTCTCATTCGCGTCTATTCGCGCTCATTCGCGGTTGCTTTTTGGAGGCTTAGTGAGTTCCTTCCAACTCGCATTTAGAGCCTTCGAAATCTTGTCGATGCCATACCGCTTCGTCGCATGGCCCACAACCAAACCCCACACGGAATGCCATACTCCACCCATCTCACCCATAGCGGTTCGTGCCACAAACCTGCCGGAAGATAATTTGCCAGGACGCTGTAGGACAAAAAAACAGTCGCGCTCAAAATCCACAAAGGAAGAATGAGAGTGAACGACGATGCGTTGGCGGGAATCCCTTCTTTGAAACAGAGCAGCGGCAACAGCCACAAAAGATACCAGGGGTGCAGCGTTGGGGAAAGCAGAAAAAACGCGGCGAGAATGATAATCAAAATGGCAAACCAATGCCCTGCGGCCTGCGGCAGAATTTTTGATTTAATCCCGCGCAACAAAAGCCGCAGATAGACAAACAGAAACAAAGCGCCTACAATCAACTTCGCAATGATCAACGCCAGATCGATGCGGCGGGTGACATAAACTTGGGGAGAAATCTCCCAATGCGCTGGAATCATCAAAAATTTCACCAGCTCATCCGGCAGCAGCCAATGCACCGGCGTGAAAACCAGCGAAAACAAACTATCGTTGAACCGCCACTTTTCCGAATAGACCAGCAAGCCTGCATATAAATTTTCGCCGGCCATGACAAAGGGCGCATAGCACACAAGGATGACAAGCGTAAAGATGGCAATCGTCGACGCTGCCTTTTTTAAACCTCCCTCCTGCCACGCGGCGACAGCTAAAAAAGGCAAAAACATCACGGTGAGGAATTTGATCAAAAACCCCAAAGCCAAAAAAACAGCGGCCAGCGAAAACCGCTGCCGCAGGAAAAAGGCTGTCATCAAAATCAACGTGAATGCGCCCAAACCATCCGTGTGTCCGCTGCCGGCGATTTCGATAATCGGCAATGGATGCCAGGCATAAAGAATGGCCCAGCGCGGATCGATCTTCATCTGCGCCAACAAGCGGAAAAGAACCAGCACCAGCCCGAGATCCACCAGCACAAAAAGCAGCTTTAATCCGGCGAAGGGCGCAAGGGCAAAAAGCTCGCTGGTTTTGAGTCCCAACCAGAACAAAATTTGCAACACGGGCGGGTAAACGCTGTGTACGTTTTTGTGATCGACGTTCGGATAGATCTCGGCATCGCGCACCTGCGCCAGTTCATCTGCTGCGGGAGGAAATGTGTAAGGATTTATGCCGTGATCGAGGAGCCGGCCATCCCACAAATACCGAAAAATGTCATTTGACAGCCACGGTGATTGCCCCACCAGCAC
>QEVD01000259.1 GCA_003576975.1 Candidatus Zhuqueibacterota bacterium | reverse complement strand
TCGCTTGCCGGCCACGCCATCGAATTGCTTGAAATTTTGTGGGAAGATCCCCGCCCCGCAGATCATCTGATCGACAAATTCTTTCGCAGCCGCCGCTACTTAGGCTCGCACGATCGCCGGGAGTTGGCCGAAAGTGTTTATGGCATTTTGCGGCACCAGCGGCTCTTGCAAACATTGGTTTCACAGGTGCGCCCGGAATCCGCACGAAATCCGGCGTGGCTGTTTGTGGCGTTCAAGCTGCATATTGAAAAATTATCTTTAGACCTTGTTGCAAATTATATCTCCGGCCCCTCCCCTCACAAGCTTTCTCCCTCACTTTCCGAGCTGGCGCAAATCGCCGCACAAAATCCGGAAACGTTCAAAGACAACCCGGGCATTCACTTTTCATTTCCGGATTGGTTTGTTGCCATCGTGCAGCAACAATTCGGCGAAGCCGAAGGCGAGACTTTACTGGCCTCACTCAATCAACCTCCACCGCTGACGATCCGGGTGAATACCTTGCAAACGTCGCGTGCAAATTGCCTGCTTGAATTGCAGAAACTCGGTTTCGATGGCAAAGAGACTGCGCTTTCGGCCGAAGGTTTGCATCTCGCCAAACGGATGAATCTTTTCAATCTCGACTTATTCCGCGCCGGCTGGTTCGAAGTGCAGGATGAGGGCAGCCAGATTGTTTCGCTGTTACTCGATCCCAAGCCCACCTGGCGCGTCGCAGATGTGTGCGCCGGGGGCGGCGGCAAAACGTTGCATTTGGCGGCGTTGATGAAAAATCGCGGGGAGATTTTTGCGTTCGATGTAGCACCAAAGCGGCTGGAACAGTTGCAAAAGCGCAGCCGGCGCAGCGGTATGCACAATATTCGTGTGCATGTGTTGCAAGAAAACGAGGCGCCGGCCTCTCTGCCCGGCAAGATGGACGCGATTTTGATTGACGCGCCGTGCAGCGGCTCCGGCGTATTGCGCCGCAATCCCGATGCAAAGTGGAAGATTACGCCCGGAATGGTGGAGGAAATGTCGGCGAAACAACAGCAAATTTTGCGGCACTACGCGCCGTTACTCAAGCCGGGCGGGCGCTTGGTGTATGCCACGTGCAGCGTGCTGGCGCAAGAGAATGAAGCCGTGGTGCAATCCTTTTTGGAGGGGAATCCCTCATTCCAGGCCGCAGATGCCGCTGCAATTCTGCAGCGCTATCAACTCAGCCATCTGGCGCAGGGCGGGGCGATTCATCTCCTGCCGCACAAGCACGGGTGCGACGGCTTTTTTGCTATGGTGATGGAACGGCGCCTTGCTTGATCGAATACCGGCGCTAATTCGTTTCTTTGGGAAATTCGACGGGGAAGGAATGGCGCAGCCAGATCTTGCGATCCGCGCGCACGCTTTCATCGGCGAAGTCATATTCCACCTGCAACAGCATGTCGGAATTCAGGCGATATTCCAGGCCGAGGCGATGGCGCAATTGCAATTTGTATTCCGAGTCCGGCAGCGGCTGGCCGGCAACATGGTTGGTGCTGTCGCGTTCCAGGCCGCTTTCGAGCTGGCCGATGTAGGATAGATAGAGATTGTTCAACAAGTATTTCCCCACCGTCACGCGGCTGCTGCGAAACAGCGAGCGATGCGCCTCCGGCGCAGCGGCGGCGTTATCGGCGGCATTATTGTTGAAATTCGTCGTCAGAAAATTGCGTGTAAAGCGCGAACTGAAGCGCACGATATCCAGGCCAAATGTGCGCTGCACGGCGCGTTCGACCGGCCGCAGAAACGGCCGCATCAACAAATTGTCCGTGCCAATGCCCACCGCCTCGGTCGCGCTTTTGCCGAGATTGTCAACGGAATAGCCGAGTGAGGCCAGCACTTGTTCCTGGCCGGTTCCCCAAAAATTCGGTTGATCGGACGTCAGCTTGAAAATGGCGTGTTGAAAACGGCCACGCAACTCTTCCCGGCCGGAAGTGGGATCGACGGCCACCAATGTGAGATAAACATTGTAAGGCGTGTTGGTTGAATCACGCACCACGGTTTTGGCGCGGCCATACACCTGAGGGAAAAGCTGGCTCTTGTCGAACTCGGCGCCAAATTCCTCCACTTCGAAATTCATATCGAGATATTCCACTTCGCCACGCGTCGAAACGACTTTCCCCTCAATAAAAAATGCTTCATCGGAAAATGTCGTGTCGGACACAATACCGGAAAAGCGCAACCGGCTGGCCGCATCATCGATGCCGAGATTGACATAAACGTCATTGAACGCGGTGGTCTGGGTGAGAACATAGTGATTATCCTTGCGGCTCTCAGCAACAACATTCCAATTTATGTTGCGCAGCAAATGCCGCAGGCCGGGATCGCTTTCTTCATCAAAGGGAAATTGAAACTCGACATTTTCGAGCACGGCCCGGCCCTGCACCACCGGATGTGACCAGGGCCCGGCGATAATGAATTCATCGGCGTCGCCGCGGCGCGCGGTGGAATCGATCAAACCCGTGAGGCGAAAGCGGCCGGTTTCATGCTTTTTCATCAATCCCGGAATGCTCAAGGGCAAACCCGTATCATCCGATTTGAGCAACAGCGTGCCCAGGTGCAACGGTGAGTTGCCCAGGCGCAGTGGTTGCCAGGCGGCATCAATCGTGTTCGTGAACGTTGACCCGGCATTGTTGCCAGCATCGGCCAGAAGCAGCGAGGGCAGGCTTTCGACGTTGCGCAGCGTTATGGTCGCATCATCGAAGCGCGCCGTAAACCGCGGGATCTCAACAAATGTGCCGCGGCCATCGACAGAGATTTCAGCTTCGATATGCGTCACGTCACGCGCCAGCCGCGTCATGGTCACGGCGCCGTCATTGATTTTTAAATGAGAATTGAAGATGGTCAAGCGCTCATACGGCCCGGACAGATTCAGGCTGAGTTGGCCATAACTCGAAGTGGTTTTGAACCAACTGCTCATTTCTGGAAGAACTGCCAGAAAATTTCCTGCTCCGCTAATGGAAGCCGCCACTGCGCTGGTGCGGTTGATCGGCAAGAATACGTCGCCGGTCAGGGAGAAGGCGTCTTGCTTGACGGCGCGCACGCGCGGCAGGTATAAGCCGCGACTCGAAAGCATGGCTTGCTTTGCCGAGCGGCTGCCGGCGGCCAGATCGGCGGTCACTTCATCAAAATGCACGCCCCAAACCTGCGCCTCGGTCACCGCCAACGTTCCTGAAAGCGGCAAACCTTTTTCATTCCAAAAATCTTTAGCCGGCCCCTCGGCGCGCAAATCCAGGGTGGTTGCGCCGTCAAATTTGTCTTCTGGAAAATTGAACAGCGCATGCAGCAACTCGCCGCCGCGTAAATCCGCGCCGTGCACGTTCATGTGCATGCGCCGATCGCTGCGGCGATAACCGAGGCCGGCCGTGAGATACGGTTGTTTGTCTTTGGTGACAGCCAGGCTGTCGACTTTCCACCCGCTGCGATCCGCGCGCATCTTGCCGCTCAGGGCAAAATTTCCCAGGCCATGAAAAAAGCCGTCAAACAGCCAGAAATTTCCGGCAGCTTGCGGATCGTGCAGCGTGCCCGAGATATTCAATTCACCGAACAATTTGCCACGATAAATGGCGCTGTCGTTGGTTGCGCCGGTGAGCAGGCGCGCAAGATCGGCGCCTGCCAGACGCATGCCGCCCTTGATCTCGCGGCTGCGACCGGTTTTGACTTCCAGCGCGGCGTTGAGCCACGGCTCACTGCGAAAATCGGAAATTTTAAATAGGCTGTCTTGCACGTGCAGCGTGTAATTCGCCGCAAACGCATTCGGCTGATCGGGGAAAAACTTGACATAGCCGGAGGTTACCCGGTCGCCCTGCAGCAACGGCAACATATAGCCGACGAGATGAAATAGCTTCGTGGGCGCGGCTTTCTTGCGCGCGTCGATATTGATATTCAAGCTGTCGGTATGCCCAATCAGGCTGAAATTCATATCCAAATCTGCCAACAACGTGCGTGAAATTTTTTCGCCAAAAATCACGGGCAGCAATTCGACTTCGAGTCCTTCAATTTTAAAGAGCGGGCGCTTGCCCAAACGCCAGATGGTCGCGTTCACCTTGGAGGCTTGATTTGGCAGCGAGGCCTTCAAATGCAGCGTGTCGTCTACCAGCGAAAAATTGCCGAGCCAGCGCGTGGCCGTTTGTTGCGGCCGTTTCACGTCGAGATTCATGCGGCCGTGTACGATCGGCTGCCAAACGCTGCCGGAGATTTGCGCGAGCCCCGCGAGGCGGGTTTCCGGCAATGAGGACAAAAACGAAAACGGAACCTCGCTTTCCTTCTGCCCTTGGGTTTCGAGCTTGAAGCCGCGACGCGCCAATAAACGCGAAAGTAACGGCGTCAGATTCCCATCTACCACCACGGTAGCGGATTGCGGCAAGTTCTTGGCCGAGAGATCGACCTGGCCCCAACCCTCCCAGTTGAACCCGGGCGCGGACGCAGCGTTTTGCGCTGCCGGGCCATAGTCGAAATCAATCATGCCGCGGCCCCGCCAATGCAGCGCTGTTTCTGAGTCGTGCGCGGCAGAGGAATCCGCAAGCGGCTGGCCGTAACTGAATTGCGCTTCCAGTTGCCGCACCCGCTTTTTGTGAATCACAGCATGTGGACTGGTCAAGGTTGCCTGAATGCGAGGCGAAAAGAAGGAACCGGTAAAATCCGCACGAATGGCGGCAATGCCGGAAACTGGCGGGGCGACTTTCGCGGCAGAAACTTTGCTTTGTTCAGACACGCGGTGAAACGGAGCAAAAAATTCGCGCAGCGAGAGCGAATCGCAGACGAAGTGCAAATCAACCGCGGGCGCCCGGACAGGAACTTCAACGAGAGCATCCAGGGAATCGTCGTCAAGCGAGTTGGCCGCGATCTTTACGGCATATGCTTTTTGCCCGCGTTCGGGCAGCGATACCCAAAACGGCAACTCGCCGAGTTGCACGCTGCCGTTGAGGTGCATCGGCTGATTATTCACGAGCTGGCGGCCGTTCGCAATCACGAGCTGGCCGTCTTCCAGCGTGGCATCGAAGCTGGCATTTTCGATTTGCAGCGGCGCGTTTTGCAATGAAGTGGCAACGCGGTCAAAGAACGTGCTGCCGGAGAGCGCGAAAAATTTTTGGGCGAGGTGATCGGCCCAGGAATGCGAACGCTTCGTCTTGCCGGAGCCATTTGATGGGCCGGTGAAAGCATATAAAAATTTGCCGTCACGCAAATGCAAATGCCCGCCGACTCGAATCTCATCCGGCGCGGAGGGCAGAGTCGATCGCGACAACACCAGGCTTCCGCCGAGCTTGCCGCCAGCCATTTCCAGACGGCCGGGCACGGCAAGCGGCAACTTGCCGGTGAACTGCAAATCGGAGATATCGAGCTGCACGGAATCCAGGGCAATATGCTGCAAATCAACCGCGGTTGATAGTGTCAATTCAGCCTCGCTCGGATGCCGCACTTTGCCGTGCAAACGAACTTGCGCATGCGATTCGCCGAGCGCTTGCAACCACCCGCTCAACTCGTTGACGACGGTGAGGTCCGGCAAGCCGGAAGCGCTATCTTGCCAAACAATTTCACCGTGCTGAATCTCGACATTTTCGATGATGACATATTTTGACGCCGTGTTCTCCTCTGCAGAAGGCGCGCCCGGTTTGGCGGTTTCCGCCGGCGGCGTGGCGGGAGAGGACCTGGCCGGCATGCGAGACGGCAACGATTTCGTGGCGCGCGCCGGCGACAGCGTTAGGGTCGGCTGGATAACGGAAATGCGAATCACACGTGGCGCCGGTTCGAAGAGATCGCGCAGCAGCGCAACATAATTCACGCGCACCGAAATTTGCTGTGCATGCAGCGCCCAGCGCATCTTGCTCGCCGCGCCGCGCGTGAAATAAACGTCTGCAATATCGACGCCGCTGAAGGTGGGACGGAACTCGCGATAATGCAACTCACCGCCGAGCGTAGTCTCGATTTTTTCCACGACGAGACGTTGCAGCAGCGGGCGGCTGGCGTAAATTTTCCAACCGGCATAAGTCAGTGTCAGAGCGGTGAGCACAGCCACCGCCCCAAACACTCGCCGGCGTTTTTTAGTCATGGCCGTAGAGGCGAGAATAGTGTGATGATAAAAGCTAATCCAAGTCTAGCGCGACCGGCGCGGCAAAGTCAGGCTCCGGAATTCCGTGCGGTTCGAGGTCGGAAGAGATCAATTGTTCGCTCACGCGGCCAAAACGGCGCTCGCGGCATTGAAACGAGAGCAGAGCTTCGTACAACTCCTTGCGCCGGAAATCGGGCCACAGAACGTCCGTGACGTAAATTTCCGTGTAAGCCAATTGCCATAACAGGAAATTGCTGATGCGCAGCTCGCCGCTCGTGCGAATCAAAAGGTCGGGGTCTGGCAGCTCAGAGGTGTATAAGAAGGAACTGATCATGTCATCATCGATGGCCGCAGGGTTCAAGCGCCCGGCCTTCACTTCTGCGGCGATGCGACGCATGGCGTCCGTCAACTCTTGACGGCTGGAGTAACTCAGCGCAAGATTGAGTGTCAATCCGGTGTTTTTGCTCAACACCCGCATGGCATGTTCCATGCCGGCGCGCGCCACATAAGGCAGATCGCTTAACCGGCCGATCGTCATCAAGCGCACATTGTTGCGATTGAGCTCATCAATCTCTTCACGAATCGTCGTGATCAACAACCCCATAAGCGCCGCCACTTCACTCTTGGGGCGCTTCCAATTTTCCGTTGAAAACGTGTAAAGCGTGAGGTAACGAATATTCAACTCGCCGCACGCGCGCACGATCTCGCGCACGGAGTTGACGCCTTCGCGGTGGCCCTCGACGCGCGACCGCTTCCGCTGCTTGGCCCACCGGCCGTTGCCATCCATGATGATGGCCACATGCTCGGGGAGCGGGCCGAGTTTAAGGCGTTTCACATACGCATCTAAAGCATCCTGCTCGTCAAGCAAAGCATGCGAGTTGCGCCAACTCGCGTCGTGATAACCGTCCTGTTTGTCTTCCGAATTCATGAACCTGCTCGTAACTCGCTAAAGTCTAAAAGGTTAATTTAACTGCTCCGAATTGGCTGTGGAACTTACTTGATGGCTGATTCAAAGTCAAGCAGAATTCCATCTCGTGCCAAGAAGGTGGAACACAGCCTAATATGTTAGCAGTTATGGATTTAAGGTAAAGAGTCGATGGTCGAGGCTATCTTTGCGAATAAGACTAAATAGCGACGAACGCGCTTCCTGCGCACCGGAAATTTGCGCGCGGGATTTCTGCTGGGCGCGTGAAGACATTTAAAACTTTAGCGCCAAGCCACGTCACAATAAATTTTCGTAACAAGCTTGCGCAAGAGGCATCATTTTTGTTTATTGTCTGCCGTTTTGTAAGCCGCAGCCAGCAAGCGATGATTTCGCCTTCAAGGATGAGAAGAGGAAATCGGCGCCATTGACATGGAGGTCAAACACATGTTCAAATTCAATTCCCGCGAACTTGATTTTATCGACATTCTCCCGCCTTCTTCAGACGCACTGCGGACAAATCTTGAAACCATCATCAACGATTCGGAAAAATGGTGCGTCGCGCTGGCGAGCCTGGATCAGCAAACCGGGGCTTATCGCATCGTGCTCGAAGGCCGCTTGCGTGAACCGGAAATCAGCCGCAACTGAGCCACGCGTTGAACAAGTTATTCTCTGCTTCGGCTGCTTTCGCCAAAAATAGAAAGCAGCCGAAGAATCGCATTCTGCCTACTTTTTTGCCCGCGTTTTTTTACTCACATTCTGCCCGGCCAGCGCTGCGCCAACAATCCCGGCAAGATTGCCATTTTGCGCCGGAATCATTTCGACTGGCAGCTCGATATATTTGGCGAATTTTTGATAATCTTTTGCCGCGCCCCCGCCAATGATGATCAAATCCGGTGAGAGCAGCAACACCATGTGATTGAGATATTCCTGCACGCGGCGCGCCCATTTTTTCCACCCCAGTTTCTTTTTTGTGCGAATGGCATCCGAGGCGCGGCGTTCCGCAGCTTTACCGCGAATCTGCACATGCCCGAATTCGGTATTGCTCACGAGCTTGCCATCGACAAACAGGGCGCTGCCGATGCCGGTGCCGAAGGTGAGCAGCAACACCTTTCCCTTGCGCCTGCGTCCGGCGCCGAAACGCATCTCCGCCAGACCTGCAGCATCGGCGTCATTAACGACTTGCACGGCAGCGCCCGTTGCTTTATGAAATAACGCTTGCGCGGATTCACCCACCCAAGCCTTGTGGAGGTTTGCAGCCGTAATCACCTTGCCGTGTTGCACAATTCCCGGAAAACCGACGCCGATGGCGCCGCGCCAATTGAAATGCCGCGCAATCGTTTTCACCGCTTTGGCCACCTTCACCGGCGTTGCGGGTCGCGGCGTCAATACGCGCAAACGTTCGGCGCGCAATTTGCCTGTGCTAATGTTAACCGGTGCGCCCTTGATACCCGTACCGCCGATGTCAATGCCCAGGATGTCCATTGTGCCTCCACTGGCAAGGTTCATTTGATTTTATTTTGTGCCCGTTTGAAATTGCTCCAGGCCTGGCATAACCGAAATTGGTTGCAACTTGGTCGCGGAAACTCAGAGGTTTTTGATGTAACGGCTCAGCCGTTGCAGGAATATTATCTACAATCAGCAAGTCTTGAGATAGATGTTACTTGTTCGTCACTCTCGCAAATGTAAATTTCGAGATTGCACGAGGCACATGCGTAAGCGTTTGGCGCAAGCGATCAGTTTCAAACATGAGGCTAGCGATTTTTGATGTAAAAGCAAGCGGATTTTTGACAAATTATGCTTGCATTTCAATGGCATCTTCCATAGACTTCAACTTGTTGTGACTAGGAAACGTCGAAGCAACTTCAAAAAATGTTGGACGACATGGCCCCTTTAATCGTACTCTCAACTGTGTTTTGGCAAGACGGCGTCGTCTCGCTTATTTTCCGGTCCGGGCTTTTTGCCAAGCTCATCCTGGCGAGTCTCTTGCTGCTCTCTATTCTGACCTGGGCAATCACACTCAACAAATATTGGCGTTTCAATGGCATTAATCGTGACTTTCTGCGCCTGGTTCACAGCTTGCGCCCGAATTCAGAATTGTCCGCGGTTTATCATTCTGCCGTCAAAGACATTGGCGGGCCGGTCGGCCGCATTTTCGAAGAAGGATATATTACGATCGGCAGTTATCTGGAATCGTCGCGTGGCCGCAAGCTCGAAATCATGAGCGATGGCGTGCTGCAGGTGATCGAAAAGAATCTCAACCTGCGTCTGCAAACCGCGAAGGAAAACGAGATTTCAGCCCTGGCCGCGGGCATTCCGTTTATCGCCACCTCGATTAGCCTAAGCCCGTTTTTGGGTTTGCTCGGGACGGTGTGGGGCGTGATGCACACGTTCTTGAGCATCAGCCAGTCCGGCGGCAGCGCAGATTTGTCCGTGGTGGCGCCCGGCGTTGCCGAAGCGCTGGTGACAACCGTTGCGGGCTTGGTCGTCGCGATTCCAGCTCTGCTCTGCAACAATTTTCTATCCGCCCGCCTGAACAGAATCGAAGACGATTTTGGCCGCTTGCATACCGAACTTATCATTTATTTCAACCACATTGTCCACCGTGAGAAACTCAAAAACGAAGATCGTCTCGGACATCAACGTCACTTCGCTTCTTGATATCGCTTTTGTGCTGTTGATCGTATTCATCATTGCCGCGCCGTTCATGCGCTCGGGCGTCAAAGTCGATTTGCCCGGCACGATTGCGCCGCAGCCGCAGCCGCAACGCGCCATCGTCGTCACGGTTAGCCGCACCGGCGAAGCGTTTGTTGACGGCGAACGTTTGCCGTTGGGCGATATTGGCGCAAAAATTTCCAGCAAGCTGAAAAATGCTCCGAATCAGCCGGTTCTCATTGAAGGCGACACGCGCACCGAATACGGCAAAGTCGTGGCCGTGATGGACATGGTGCGGCTGGCCGGCATCCAAAATGTCGGATTGCTTTTGGAGCCCATGGCGACGAAAAACGATTAAAACGCGTCCATGGCTTGCGTTTTATTTCTTAATTTGGGATGACTCTGCGCGCCGCGGCTTGCTTGTGGCGCATTCGATTTGACATGCATACCTTCGACAAAAAGGCCGTTATCATTTCAACCGCCGGCCACGTGCTGCTGTTGCTGGCGATTTTTGCGCTCGGCTTCACAAAGCCGGTGCGTCGCGGCTACCCGCGCGTGTTGACGGCAACCTTTGTCGAACGCAATGTTGAAGCCGGCGGCGGGGCAAAACGGGTAGAAGCGGCGCCGCGCCCCGCGACCACGCCGCCGCAACCAACTGAGAGCAAACCGATTCCGAGCAAAATCCCCATCCCCAAAAAACCGGAACCCAAGAAGCCCGAAGCCAAGCGGCAAGATGTTACACCGCCCAAAAGTCCGGCGCTCTCAGAGCCCAAATTAACGGAGCAGACGCCGGCAAACACAAACGCCCAATCCCCCACCACGAGCGGCGCTTCGTCTAAAACCGGCGGCATTATCAAAACCGATGGCGAGAGTTCTCCTTTTGATTATTATCTTCGTCTGGTCGAACTTCGTGTTTTCAACCATTGGAAACCGCCGTTTCGCCAGGCCGGAGAATATTCCGTAGTTGTACATTTTTTTATTGAGAAATCGGGCAAAGTATCTTCACTCGAGCTGGAGAAATCATCAGGCGCATTTGCCGTCGATCAAGCCGCCATGCGCGCCGTGCAAAACGCCGATCCCTTGCCACCGCTGCCCGCCGGGGCCAAAGAACCCTTCGGCATTACCTTCGAATTTGTCGTGTACTGAATAGCAAATTTTGGAAAACAGGCATGTGTATGAAATTTTTGCATCTTGTAAACAAACAATACACCCATTTGAAGCAACTCCCATTCCTCGTGATCCGCGGGCTCCTCGTCGTAGGCGCCGTCTTATTCAGTTTCGAGGGACATGCGCAAACCGAATCCTACCTGCGCGTTGAAACCAATGCCTTTGCCCGCATTCCCGTGGAATTGAAGGAATGCCAGCCGCTGCAGCAGGCAAATACCAAGGATGCCAGCCGCGTGCTCGACATTCTCGACAATGATTTGTGGATGTCGAGCGTGATCGCCTCGTTTCGCACCGACGAACAGCTCGGCGGCAGCAATTCGCCGTGGCTGGAGATTTCCAGCAAAGGGCCGGCGCAGCCCTTTCGCCTCGAGGTTCATCCGAAGGTCACAATTGCCAATGATCGCGTGAAACTCGAAGCCGAACTCATCGACAGCAATTCGCGCAGAACACTGGCGCAAAAAACCTACAACGGCTGCCGCGACAATTTGCGCTTGCTCGTGCACAGCCTGGCGGACGACATTGTCAACATTCTCACCGGCGAACAAGGCATTGCCAAGAGCCGCATTGCCTTTACCGCCAAGACCGGCGAGAGCAAGGAAATTTTCTTTATGGATTTCGACGGCACCAACGTGCGCCAGCTCACGGCCACCGCCAGCCTCAATCTCACGCCGGCATGGTCGCATGACGCGCGTTTGCTCGCCCTGACTTCCTATCAAAATTATAATCCGAATTTGCTTTTGGTGGAGGTGGTTTCGGGCAAGATCACACGCCATTTTCAAACGGCCGGTCTGCAAACCGCGCCCGTGTGGTCGCCTGACGGCGATCAAATCGCGTTCACTTCGACGCATGAAGGCAATGCCGAAATCTACGTGATGAACGCCGAGGGCAAACGTGTGCGCCGCCTGACACATCATCCCAGCGTGGATTCTTCTCCCACCTGGTCGCCGACCGGTCGTGAGTTGGCATTCACTTCGGATCGCCTGGGCAATCCGCAGGTTTTCATCATGGATGCCGAGGGCAGTAACGTTCGCCGCCTGACGCTCGAGGGCAATTAC
>QEVD01000258.1 GCA_003576975.1 Candidatus Zhuqueibacterota bacterium | reverse complement strand
ATTCGAAAAGGCCACTCAACAACATGTCGTTCTCCATAATGAAAATAAATCTTGTCTTTCAACAAGTTAACGAAAAATTCGGCATGTTGAAAGGACTGGCCATTAGGGCCTCGAGCTGGCGGAATTTGACTTCGGGTGGAGTCTTGCGCAATTCTTCGCGTTCCGCGGCATTGACCATTTGCCAACGTTTGCGAAATTTTTTTGCCTCAGCTTTCGTCATGCTGTGCCTCAGAATTTCAAAGTCGTCTGCAATAATTCAACCGGGTTTTCGTTTCGTCCTCGTCATAACGATGCTCGGCGTAATCTTCAGGCAATCCTTCCCTTCCCATCTTCCTTGATTGAGCACTTCCAAATATACAACAAACCCGGCAAAATGCAACACCGCACAGGTTTGCCAGGAAGGAAGCCGGCATTTGACTTTCTCGCCGGAATTCTTACCTTCACTGGCATGAAAGTCGCTGAAGAGAAATGGGAACGCCTCGTCGATCTTGCCTGCTTACTTCATGAACAAAATGATTTTCACGAAATTCTGCGCGTGACGGCGCAGCAGGCGGCAAGTTTGCTGCAGGGCGAAACAGCATTGCTCCTCATGATCAATCCGCGCACGCGCGAGACCGTAAAAACCGTGATGCGCGAAGGCCGCGCCAACGATGATCGTCGCTTCAAAACCGCGCAGAACCAATTGAGCGGATGGATCATGCAGCAGCAACAGCCGTTGTTGAGCGAGGATGTGGCACGGGATGCACGCTTCAGCCGCACGGCTTGGGGCGAGGTTGCGATCAAATCGGTTATTGGAGTGCCGCTACGCAGCGAAGGCGCGCTCATCGGCACGTTGATCCTGTTGAATAAGATTTCAAATGCCGGATTCAATGAAGAAGATCTCGCCTATCTTGACAAGTTTGCCGTCATTGCCGCCCCATATTTGCGCAACGTGCAGAAAATCGCCGAGTATTTTAGCACGCCCTTGCCCGAAACAGCATTACTGGTGAAGTATGAACAAGCAGGACTCCTGGGCAAGTGTTCGAGATTCGTCGAATTGTTGCAAGCGGTGGAGGCCGCGGCGCGTTGCGAGGTGCGCGTTTTGTTGGAAGGCCAAACCGGCACGGGCAAGGAATTAGTGGCGCGCGCAATTCATCAATTTGGCAAAAGGCATAATCATCCCTTCATCGCGATTGATTGTGGCGCGATTCCGGCGAATTTGATTGAGAGCGAGCTGTTCGGCCACGTGAAAGGCGCATTCACCGGGGCCCTGCACGATCGTAAAGGCCTGTTCGACGAGGCCAATGGCGGCACGCTGTTTATGGATGAAATTGCCAACCTGCCGCTGGAGATGCAGGCCAAGCTCATGCGCGTGCTGGTGCAAAACGAGCTTCGCCCACTCGGCGGGAATAAAACCCACAAGATCGACGTGCGCATCATCTCGGCTTCAAGCCACGCGTTGCGCCAGTTGGTGGAGAAAGGCCAATTTCGCGAGGATTTGTATTACCGGCTTCACGTCTACCCGATTGCAGTTCCGGCGCTGGCTGAACGTCGCGAAGATATTCCCTTGCTGGCGAATCATTTTCTAAAAAAATTTGCGCGACTACAGCAAAAGCAGGCGGAGTTGTTCCATGCGCGCTTGCTCGAGGGATTCAAATACTTGCGCTGGGAGGGAAATGTTAGGCAGCTCGAAAACGTCGTCGAGCGGTTGGTGACGTTAGCCGCGCCGGACACAAAAGTATTGGATGAAAAAATCTTGCCTGCCGATCTCAAAAAACAAAAAACAATTGAAGCAAACCGCCGTTGTTACAGCGCTGAATGATGATCTCGCGTTACCGGAACATCTTGCCGCTTATGAAACTCAGCTCATTCGGCAGGCGCTGGAGGCAAACGCGTGGAGCCAATCGCAGGCCGCCCGGCAATTACGCATTCCGGTGCAGACGTTGCATTATAAAATAAAAAAACTCGGTATTCGTGAATGATCATAAGCCTCAGTACTTTGATTGAAAAAATCCTTGCTTCAATTCGGCCTATCGGGTAAATTCATCCTGAGATTATGATGCTGAGATTAAGTTCTGCAGACTGATGCTAGTGCGGCTATGATCAATGCGTTATACTTTGCAACGATTTCCAAAGAATCAGGCAGGTGTTTATGACAACAATAAAAATGATCAGCAGCAAAGGACAGCTTGATCTCGGGGAGGAGTATTCCGACCGTCAGGTCTTGGTTGAGCAAGTTGAGCCAGGCGTGTGGCTGATAAAGGTGGGGCAATTTATACCCGACAATGAACAGTGGCTGCATCAACCCCATGTCAAAACTGAGCTGGATGAGGCGATTTCCTGGGCGCAGCGCAATCCTCCACAATCAAGCGATTTGGATGATTTGGTGAAACGGCTGGAATAATGACGCCGGAAGAGCAAGGTGCAGTCAAACTCGACTTAAACAACCCAGTGTTTCAGAAACACCTGTTCGCCCTTTCAAAAGAAGAACAAGGAACCGTATTGCGAACTCTTCGCAAGTTGTCACAGATGACGTGGAATCAGGTCTATCAAGATCGTGGCCTCAAGTGGGAGCTTGTCTATTCTCGCACGGGGCCAAGCGGAGCACGTCTTTATAGTTTTAGACTTGGAAAGGGATTTCGGGGAATAGCGTATCGAGACGGTTCTTGGATGCGAATATTATCTCTACATCCGGATCATGACTCAACGTACAGTTGATCGCCATAAACGCCCTCATTGCTATTGTCATCTGATTCAGTTTAAGCAGGCGTGAAGACAATTCACTTCAGTATCTCCTTCGTATTCCATTTTTTTTAAGACTCCATCTCCGCCCACTTCCCCTCTCCCTCCCACACCCGAATCGTAAACGGATAATTCCACTTCTCACGAAAACGCCGGGACAACATCTCACAAATATTTTCCACCGAAGGGTATTCCAAAAAATCATTCAACGATTTATGGTCATAATCCGCCAGGACGTTGCGAATGATGGATTTCATGTCACCAAAGTCTAGTATCATACCGGTTTTGTTTTCGCCGCTGATGATCACCTCGACTTTGTAGGTATGGCCATGAATCACGCCGCACTTGGCATGACCGGGCAGAAAGTGAGCGCAATCCATGTATTCAATGTAGCCGAGTTTCATGCCTAAAGTTCCTTGAAAAATGTTGTCCGTTACGCCAGAGGCGCGAGTTGGTTGAGCTTATTGCCTCTCGCTGAGCAGGAAGCAGGCTTCGACAAGGTCAGCCTGTGTTAATGTCTATCTCTTTCATACTACCGCAAATACGACGGCCAAGCCGTCGCGGAGTTTCAAATGAGATGGTCGAGAATTTCTGGGAGAAATGCAAGATTTGAAAATTCGCTTGCATGCCGTAAAAAAAGTCCTAAACTCACACGAACCTGAGTGAAGCCAAGCTGGCGTATGTGAGGCCGGACTTGGACTCGGCGCATTGGGGCATGAATCAAGGCCGTGACGCCCATGTCCGGCTGCACACAACTCGGAAGGAGGCTGCATGCTCAACTATGTTTGGCTGGCGTTGATCGTCATCGCTGTGATCACCGGCGCCGTCACCGGCAATATCGCGCAGGTGACGAAACAGGCGTTCGACTCCGCGGAAACCGCGGTGAAAATCGCGCTGGGTTTGATCAGCATTATGACGCTGTGGCTCGGCATCATGAAGATTGCCGAGCAGGCGGGTTTTATCAGATTATTGGCGCGCGCGTTAGCGCCAATCATGCGCCGTCTCTTTCCCGAAGTGCCGCCGGAGCACCCGGCCATGGGTTCAATGCTGCTGAACATCGCAGCAAATTGGCTGGGCTTGAGCAACGCCGCCACGCCGTTTGGCTTGAAGGCAATGGAGGAACTGCAGCAGCTCAATCCCAAAAAAGACACGGCCACCAATGCCATGGCAATGTTCCTCGGCATCAATACCGCCAGCATCACATTAATTCCGAGCACGATCATCGGCATTCGCGTTTCGCTGAACTCCAACAACCCTTTCGAAATTATCGGCACGACGATTTTTGCCAGCTTTTGCGCCACCACCACGGCGATTATCATGGCGAAATTGCTGGCCCGTTTGCCGGTTTTCAAAAAAGATGATCCCCGCCTGACTTCTCAACCGCAAGCGGAGGGCCAACATGGGTGATTTTTTTCGTGCGGCACTCGAACTCGTCTCGACCTGGGCCATCCCGGCGCTGCTGTTCGTGATTCCGGTGGTCGGTTTTTTCAAGAAAGTAAAAGTCTATGAATGCTTCGTCGAAGGCGCGAAAGAAGGCTTCAATGTGGCGATTCGCATTATTCCGTTTTTGGTGGCGATTTTATTCGCGATCGGCATGTTCCGCGCTTCCGGCGCGATGGATTTGTTCGTGCAGATCATTTCACCCCTCACAAATCTGATCGGCATGCCGGCAGAAGCGTTGCCGCTTGCACTCATGCGCCCGCTGTCGGGCAGCGGCTCGCTCGGCCTGGCAACTGAAATCATGAAAACGCACGGCCCGGATTCGTTTCTTGGCCGGCTGGTTTCAACGATGTACGGCAGCACGGAAACGACGTTTTATGTTCTCGCAGTTTATTTCGGCGCAGTTGGCGTTAAAAAAATCCGGCATGCGCTGGCCGTGGGCCTGATCGCCGATGTCGCCGGCCTGATCGCAGCGGTTTTTATCTGCCGCTTGATCTTTGGATAAAATCGCTGGCCGCTTGCGGAATTGCCCGAGGTTGCTTATCTTCCGCCGTCATTTAAAAAACGATGATCATTTTAGCAGTGAGGCAATACGTGCAATTTTCTCACACACCTGCAAAACTTTGCTATCATTTATGCTTATTTTTCATGCTCGGCATGCTGGCCGCTTGCAGTTCCAGCAAAAGGATTGAACGGGTGGAACGTCCGGCCCCCGCGCGCACCGCGCCGCCGCAAGAAACCGTGACGCCCAAACCTGCCGAAGTGGTGTATGACGAATCATTCGATCCGGCCACCTTGCGCGAGCCGGCGTTCGACATTCCGCGCAAAATGCCGAAAGATCAGGTGCAATCACAGGCGTTCGTGCAAGTGCAAACAGATACGACGGCGCGCGACACGTCATGGGTCACGACGCCGGGCTATCAATTGCAACTTCTACAAACCGAAGATGGCCAGCAAGCGCGTGAGGCCATGAAAATTGCCCTGTTCGATCTCGATACCGATGTGCAAGTGGTCTACGATCCGCCGTACTACAAGGTGCGCGCCGGGCGTTTTGTGAATCGCTACGACGCCGAACGCCTGCAAAAACTCGCGGACGAAAAAGGCTACACCTATGCCTGGGTGGTGCGTACGGCAGTGCGGGTGCGCGCGTATGAGCTGAACAATCAAAACCCAAAGTAACAAACATTCACCTTTTTCAAAAAAATCGTTGTTGCAAATCGTTCGGTTTGGCACGCCTGAAATAACTGGCGAAATTACAATGGCTTTGTAATGGGGCTGTGCCAAAATTCCGTTTGGAAACCGAGCGATTTTTTATTAAATTAGCGCGTTATTTTTTGGAGATTAGCATGTCCGGTCACAATAAATGGGCCAAAGTTAAACACGTTAAGGCCAAACAAGATGCCATTCGCGGGCGCGTTTTTACGCGTTTGATCAAAGAAATTACGCTGGCGGCGCGCAACGGCGGCGGCGATGAAAGTTCCAATGCGCGTCTGCGCAAAGCCATTCAAGATGCGAAGGCCGCCAACATGCCGGCGAGCAATATTGATAAAGCGATCAAGCGCGGCACCGGCGAATTGGAAGGCGTGAGCTACGAAGAAGCCACCTACGAAGGCTATGCCCCCGGCGGCGCGGCGTTGATCGTTGATGTCGTCACCGACAACAAGAATCGCACGGTTGCCGATATCCGGCATCTGTTTTCGAAGCACGGCGGCAACATGGCCGAGTCAGGCGCGGTGGCGTGGATGTTTGAGAAAAAAGGCATCTTCACAGTGACCACCGCGGGCCGCAGCGAAGACGAGCTGCTCGAAGCCACGCTGGAAGCGGGCGCGGAAGATTTGAAATACGATCCGGAATCATCGGACATCCTGTCTTCCCCGTCGGATTTCGATACGGTCAAAGCCGCGCTCGAGCAAAAAGGAATCAGCGTCGAAAAGGCGGAAGTCGGGATGTATCCCAAAAACACCGTCAAGGTTGAAGGCAACGATGCGGTGAGACTGTTGAAGCTCATGGATGTGCTGGATGAGCACGATGATGTGCAGCATGTCTATTCGAATTTCGACATCTCCGAAGAAGTCATGAGCCAGGTTGAATAGGCGCCGTGACTCCGGTCAACGGATGGTTTTTGATCCCTCGGTTAAAAGTTGCGATGCAGGGATGCTTAATTTTAGGCGCAGATCCCGGATTGATTACGACCGGTCTTGGCTTGATCGAAGCCAGGGGCGGTCATTGTTTTTATAGAGGCGCCGAAATCATTTCGCCGCCGCGCACGGCAACGCTGGCGCACCGGCTCGATCATTTGTTCTCAAAAACACGCGCGTTTCTGCAAACCCATCATCCCGCATTTATGGTGGTGGAAAAATTGATCCATGTGCAAAATGCCCAGGTCGCATTGAAACTCGGGCATGCCCGCGGCGTGCTGCTGCTCGCGGCGGCGCGCTGCAACGTGCCGGTGATCGATTACACGCCGCGTGAAGTCAAGTTGGCGGTTTCTGGAAACGGCGCCGCTTCGAAAGAACAAATTCAACGCATGGTGCAAGCGGTGTTGAGCATGACAACGCTGCCGGCGCCGCATGATGTTGCCGACGGCCTGGCGCTCGCGATTTGCCATGCGCATCGCACGATGAAGGCACAGACATGATTGCGCAATTGCATGGGCGTTTGCTCCATAAATCTCCCACCCGCGTCATGCTGGAGGTCAACGGCGTCGGTTACGAAATGTCGATTCCACTTTCCACCTATGAAAAACTCGGCAAACCTGACGAGAGCGCGACGCTCCTGACCTACTTGCATGTGCGTGAAGACGCTTTGCAGCTCTTCGGCTTCGCTACTCCTGACGAAAAGCAACTCTTCCTGCACCTCATCTCCGTAAACGGCGTCGGCCCAAAAGTCGCGCAAAGCATTTTAAGCGGCTGTACGGTGGACATGTTCTGCCGCCATATCCAACACAACGAAATCGCGGCGTTGACTGCAATTCCCGGCATTGGCAAAAAAACCGCGGAACGCTTGGTGATCGAATTGCGGGACCGGCTTGCCGGCTTTGCTCCGGCAGAAGCCCCGGCCGCAGCGCCGGGAACTTCCGCTGCCCAGGCAAACGAAGCCTTGCTGGCGTTGATCTCATTGGGTTATCAGCGACCCGCGGCTGAGAAAGCCCTCAAGCGCGTGCAGGATGAAAAAGGCGATTTGCCGGTGGAAGAATTGATCAAAGCGTCATTGCGCTATATTTGATGGACGATTGCAATCATGGCCGATAGTTTAACCCCTCTCAACGACCGCCGCAGCGGCGAGCTGAGCCGCGCCACCACTCCTGATGTGCTGGAGGGCGAGCGTGATTTTGATCAGCACTTGCGCCCGGCGCTGCTGGAGGATTTTATCGGCCAGGAAAAAATGAAGAACAACCTGCGCATTTTCATGCAAGCCGCGCGCGGCCGCCAGGAAGCGCTCGATCACGTGTTGCTTTATGGCCCGCCCGGCCTGGGCAAAACCACGCTCGCCAACATCATCGCGCAGGAAATGGGCACGCAAATCAAAACCACCTCCGGGCCGGTGCTGGAAAAAGCCGGTGATCTCGCGGGTTTGCTCACGAACCTGGGTGCGGGTGATGTTTTGTTTATCGACGAGATCCATCGTTTGAATCGCGTGGTGGAAGAATATCTCTACCCGGCGATGGAGGACTATAAACTCGACATCATCATCGACAAAGGCGCGAATGCACGCTCGATTCAGTTGCGTTTGCCGCATTTCACGCTGGTGGGCGCAACCACGCGCGCCGGCCTGCTCACCAGTCCGATGCGCGCCCGCTTTGGCGTCGTCATTCGCCTCGATTATTACAGCGCCGACCAGCTTCGTATCATCGTCGAGCGTTCCGCGCGCATCTTGCAGGTTGAGATCGAGCCGGCAGCCGCAGTTGAAATTGCGCGGCGCTCGCGCGGCACCCCGCGCATCGCGAATCGCCTGCTGCGCCGCGTGCGCGACTTCGCCCAAA
Organism: Candidatus Zhuqueibacterota bacterium; assembly: GCA_003576975.1. GTDB lineage: Bacteria > Zhuqueibacterota > Zhuqueibacteria > Zhuqueibacterales > Zhuqueibacteraceae > Coneutiohabitans. The sequence goes on along the minus strand of QEVD01000258.1, from coordinate 1,042 downwards.
TCGACGGCAACGGCATTGTCAGTTTGGAGCTGGCAAAAACTTCTTTAGCCCAGCTTGATGTCGATGAACTCGGCCTTGATGACATGGATAAGCGCCTGTTGCGCGTGTTAATCGAAAAATTCAGCGGCGGACCGGTGGGCGTCAACACCCTGGCCGTGGCCATCGGCGAAGAGGCCGGCACGCTCGAAGAAATTTATGAGCCTTATCTGATTCAAGAAGGATTTCTCAAGCGCACGCCGCGCGGCCGCGTGGTCACCACACGCGCCTACCAGCATCTCGGTTTGACGCGCCCGCCGTATGCCGGCGCCGCGCAGCAGGGCTTTTGGTGAAATCGTTCGTAAAATATCCGCCGCCCAACCACAGCCGTCCGGGCGGCGCTTCGCATAAATCAAACCCTAAATGAAAGACGTTCGACAATGAAACTCTCAGATTTTAAAATCAACATCCCGGAAAAACTCGTGGCGCAATATCCCGAGAAGAAACGCGATAAATCCAAACTCATGGTTATCGACCGGGAGAAAAAGTCGATCGAGGAAAAAGTTTTCTCGGATATAGCGGACTATTTTGGCCCGGATGATTGTTTAGTGATCAATGAGACGAAAGTGTTTCCGGCGCGTTTGATCGGCACCAAGGACAAAACCGAAGCCAAGGTTGAAATCTTTTTGTTGCGGCAATTGGAAAACGGCTTGTGGGAAGTGCTGGTGCGGCCGGCGCGCAAAGTGCGCGTGGGCAATCGCCTCTCGGTTGGCCGCGATTTGGCGTGCGATGTCATCGACAACACCGTTTCCGGCGGCAGAGTCGTACGCTTCAACTTTAACGGTGATTTCTTTGAAATCGTCGAAAAGCTCGGGCAGTCCCCTCTTCCGCCTTATGTCAAGCGCAGCCCGGAGCCGCTCGACAAAGAACGCTATCAAACGGTTTATGCCAACATCCGCGGTGCAGTCGCCGCGCCCACTGCCGGCCTGCACTTTACCAAAGATCTTTTGAAGAAGATCGCCAACAAAGGCACGCGCATCGTTCCGGTGGTGCTGCACCTCGGCCT
>QEVD01000257.1 GCA_003576975.1 Candidatus Zhuqueibacterota bacterium | reverse complement strand
AATACACTTTTGCAACATGACTTAAACAAAACGTTTCAGAGCCTCGGCAAGATCGGGTTGGCCGATCTCCTGAAGCTCGTAGGTCACCCGCGTCGAGGGCTTGTTGATGTGCAACAATTTCCGCAAATCAATGGGTGTGGCAATGATCACGCTGTCGCAATCCGTGGCATTAATCGTTGCTTCCAAATCACGGATCTGCTGGTCGCCGTAGCCCATGGCGGGCAACAGCGCGCCGATGCCGGGATAGCGTTTAAACGTGTCGATCAAACTGCCGCGCAAAAATGGGCGGGGATCGACAATCGTTTTCGCGCCGAAGTTTTTCGCGGCAACCACGCCTGCGCCCACAGTCATCTCCCCGTGCGTCAAGGTCGGGCCGTCTTCAATGCACAACACGCGTTGGTTTCGTATGACACTCATCTCTTCGATGGCGATCGGCGAAGCGGCATCGATGATCATGGCGCGCGGATTGTGCTCAGCCGCGGCGCGCCGCACGCGTTCGATATCTTCCTTCTGCGCTGAATCCTCCTTGTTGATGACGATGACATCGGCCATGCGCAAATTGGTTTCACCGGGATAGTAGCGCGTTTCATGCCCGGGCCGCAGCGGATCAACCACCACAATGTGCAAATCGGGTTTGAAAAACGGCGTGTCGTTGTTGCCGCCGTCCCACAAGACAATATCCGCCTCTTGTTCTGCCGCCGCTAGAATCGCCGCGTAATCGATGCCGGCATAAACCACCGTGCCCATGTTCAAATGGGGTTCGTACTCTTCGCGTTCTTCGATCGTGCAATTTTGTTTGCTGAGATCATCGTAACTGCCGAAGCGTTGCACAGCCTGCGCCGCGAGATCGCCGTAAGGCATGGGATGGCGCACCGCCACCAGTTTCTTGCCAGAGGCTTTTAGAATTTGAGCCACGCGGCGTGTTGTTTGACTTTTGCCGCAACCCGTGCGCACCGCGCAGATCGCAATCACCGGCTTCTGTGACGGCACCATGGTCTCATGCGCGCCCAGCAATTTGAACGCTGCGCCGGCAGCATTAACCAGGCTCGCTTTGTGCATCACATATTCGTGTGAGACATCACTGTAGGAAAAAACCACTTCAGCAATTTTTTCTTTTTGAATCAAATCAAGCAAATCATTTTCCGGAAAAATCGGAATGCCTTTGGGATAGAGCTTGCCGGCGAGTTGCGGCGGATAACGCCGGCCGTCGATGTTGGGAATTTGCGTTGCGGTGAAAGCAACGACTTCATATGCTTCTTGATTGCGATAAACCAGATTGAAATTATGGAAGTCGCGCCCGGCAGCTCCCATAATGAGGACTCGCGTTCTGGTCATGCTGATGTTCCTTCTGAGATTGCCAAAACTGGACTGGCCCGTTCAGGTTTCGTGGCTTGAACAGGAGAGCACCGAAATTGAAACAAACGGCGGCAATATAGCGGAAAATCAGGTGATTTGCAAGCGTGGCAAGCGGCGAGATGAGCCAGAAAAGAGTAACATTTCTTCAAAAATCCAGGCTTGCTTTTAAAATGGGGGTTTTGTAAAGTTTGGCCGTGATCTGAACATGCTGGTGATTAAATTCAGGATTGCCGTCCGCTCATAAGAATGGCTGCAATCAATTTCAGAATATCGAATAAGTAGTAGGATGAATTGCCATGAGCGCGATTGGCATGAGAAATACATCGAATACGAAGCCGCTGGCGTGCGAGAATATTGGATCATTGACCGCCAGCAGCAGCGCGTTGCGGTTTATTCACTTGGCGAGGACCGGCGCTACCGTGCAATTGCGCCCGAGGGAGGCAAAATTCACTCGGCTGTTGTGCCGGGTTTCTGGATCAAACTCGCATGGTTGTGGCAGGGACGTGAGTTTGACACGTATGCGATGGCAAAGGAGATGGGAATAATTTCTTGAATCAAACGCCCGCCTGTACTCAAAACTCCCACTGCGCTGTTAAGCGAATCTCATCCCTCTTTCCTTTCACCCCCAATTGCGGAACGTATGAGGCGCCTTGCGCGCCCTCTTCCAAACGGGAATTATGGCGATTTGCCAGCCAAGCCGCATGAATGCCGCTAACGATATGATTGGCGATGATCGCGGCAATTACCAGTTCGCCGCGGTTGAAGGCGCGCTCGCTGCGCAAGCGAATCTCATCGAAACGTGCACGATTGACCTCGGAATCCCAGCGCCAAAAATGGGCGTCGACAAAAAACTTGTCGGTCTTTCCCGGCACATTTACTTGCGCGTGTTCGGCGGCGAGTAAACGATAGTCGTCTTTCTGCCAGTTGCCGTAAACATTGAACGAAATTACACCAAGCCAAAGCGCCACATCCGCCACAAAAAAATTGCGCGCGGCGGTGCGAGCGCCCACCGCTTTTTGACCCCATCCTGGAATGGTGGCCGAACGCAAAAACGCGCCACCGATGGACATTTTCTTGTCGCTAGCCGCTGCCGTATCGCTGGTGCCGTGAAATTGCTCTGTATCCAAAGCCGCGGGAAGAGGTTTATCACTCTGGGCAGCGGTTTGGGCATGAGAGATGCCCATCAACACAATTGCAAAAACGCTTAAAAGTCGAATCGTTCGCATGTGGGTTTATTCAAATGTTGGTTGCGTAAAACTGTATGCCCATTTCGGATTGATGATTGTGGCTTGCGGAAATCGCGATGTTAAAACAGTCAATGAGTTAGGAGGCAATCGACTCACATTTTTGCGCTTAACAAGCGTGAACTATCCTGCAAACCAAATGCTTATTTTTGTCAACTCAATGAGTGGGCGGCGGCTCACCAATCGACGCGCACTGCCAGCACCGGCATCAACTCTTCATGATATTTCTTCAATTTCATTCCAAACGAGGCGCCTTTGGTTTGCGCCTGATTGAACTTGTGCGCCGAATAAGCTGCTTCGATCATGCTCACCAAATGGTTGACCATCGCCAAACTCGAGGAAAGCGTGGCATTGCGAAATTGATCGTTGGCCAAACGCCGCATGGTGGTGTAATCCAATCGATTTTGCGAGTCGCGCCGTAAGATTTCGCCGCTGCCGTCATCCCAACCGGCATTGAATTGATCATACTTGCCGATGTTTTCGTAATAAGTTTGATTTTTCGATTCCGGCAAATAATGGCTGAACCTCGACCGTTCGTATTCGCGCAATCTGGCGAGATTGCCGGTGTCAACTTGATACCCTTCGCTGTTGGCAAGCTCGACTACAGAATTCCAGTACGCTTGCTCATCCCAATGCGCATCGGCAAAGCGCTCGAATTCCTCGGTTTTCTTGTTGCCCTTATCCGTGTACTTCGAGTAGGCCATCCAGGCGCCCACTTCAGCGCCCAAAAACAAAAGGCCTTTGAGATAAGAACGATTATAGATTTGACCGGCGCCGGGAATCACCGCGGAAAAAATCGCCGCGCGCGCCACCGAGCGTCTGGCAGCCGGCTGATTTTCATCTTGAAACATGCTGGTGAGCGCGAGGTCAGGCGTTCTGCTGCTCCAGACCAAATCCTGCTGCGAAGCCTGGCACCACGCCGCAAGCGGATACGCAAACGTTGCCGCCGAGGTGTCGATGGCTGGCGCCGAATCTAACGAGAAAGTGTCTTGCGCCTTGCAATGAATCGCCACGGCCAGAACGGCAGGCAAAGCCAAAGAAAAAATCTTAAATTTCATCATGTCAAACAGCCTTATGCGATTAGCTTTTCAAAGTTAGAATAAAATTCTGAAAGTGTTTCGCCCACTGAAATGAAATCCCACTGAAAAGGCTTTTTTTTCTGTGGCAGTTCTACCTTCTGTGGGCGAAGTTTTCAGAGCTGCTCGAAAAGCTTCAGTTTTCACCTTGTCTGAAAATCGGTGTAGGATTAATTATCCAGGAAGTCAAAAGCGACCGTCAGATAATAGCGCCATTCCTTGCCGTAGGTGAGAGGATCGAAGCCCTCGCGGCGCACCACGAACTCGTCGAAACCATAAGCAGCATCCAGCGAAACCCGCGTCGGGAAACCATAAAACGAAAACAATTCCGAGCGCAATTGCAGATTGACGCTGTCGTGAAGTTTATCGCTGAAGCCCTTGGTTTTGGTGAAAGCGCCGCCGTAGTCATACGAGACGGCGAAATAAACCTTATCGAGATAAAGATGCAGCAGTGAAAGATCGAGATGGCGGAATAGCGGGAAGCGATAGGTCAGGCGGCCGTGCAACAAATAGCGGCCTTCCATGCTGTAAAACGGATAACCGCGCACACCATCAAGCCCGCCGGCAAAGAAATAAAAAAAACTGTCTACCTCGCGATCGAGCCAGCCGCCGCGGCCATACAGCGTCAAACCGGTGCGCCCGGGCAACGGCAGACGCTCGGTCCAATCCAGCTCAACGCGATGCACGTTGTGCGGCTCATAGTTTTCAACGAAGGTGCCGTAGTCCGTCAAGGTGAAGGCTTTGTCGGGATCGGAATTGATGAAATTATTAAACTCGCGCGTGTAGCGCAGCTCAATCTCGCGGCCCATGCGCGGATTAATGTCGCCGTCCACCGCGCGCGCGCGCTGGTGAAAAGAATGGCGAAAAGCCAGGGCTTTGCCTTCAAAATAGGTATGTCCGAAGCTCTGCTTCAATCCGCGATCGACGAACGAAATCTTGGCATTGTAGCGGCTGTAAATAAAACTGAGCTGCGAATGGTGCTGGTAATTCCAACTGCGCCGCGTGCCGAGATCGACTTCCGCCAGATTATAAAGAAAATCGTAGCCATCTGCGCCGGCGTGACGCACTTGATTGTAGGCTTCGAGAAACAGCGGCACGCCGAGCTTGTCATAATCCACCAGCAAGAACAAATCATAATCCTTATCGCGATTGATGGCGGCGCCAGCTTCACGGTGCCGTAATCCATCATCACGCGCGGCAGAATCGAAATGGCCGAGTAGTGATCATTGTACGGCTTGACTTCAAAGTTGGGGATTTGCTTGTCGTCATAAGCGCCGTGCTTGATGCCATTGAGATTGAGATGCGCAAGATCGCCATTGACCGCGGCAAGCTGAATGTTTCTGTCGGGTGAAGGCAGATACTGTGTGACCTCGGGCGGCACCGGTTGTGGTGTTTTGAGATGCGCAATTTTATAGCCCTCGGCCACAAACGTACTAAAGACCAACTCACCGTTGCCGTTGGCGGAAGGCATAAACGCACCGCCCACGACATTGGTTAACGGCGCAGTCTGTTGGGTGGCAAGATCATAGCTGTAGATATTAAAAATGCCGGTCACATCCCAACTGAAATAGATCTTTTGGCCGTCGGGACTGAACACCGCGTCGCGCGCGTCAGTGGGCTTGCCGCCCGATGATTCGCCATTGGTGGAATGCTGCAAGTTGACCGGAGTGATTTCACCGCTTGCCACATCGTAAAGCCGCAAACTGCGGCCGCGCGCTTGTGAATAGGAATACAAGATCTGCCGGCCGTCCGGCGACCATTGCGGCGTGTAGGCTTGTTCCTGCGTCTTGTGTGAGGTGATGATTTTGAGTTGATTGGCGGCAATATCGTACAGCGCGATGTTTTGCGCACCATCGCCATTCAACACACAGGCAAGCGTTTTGCCGTCAGGCGACCAACTCGGGCTGTGTGCGCGCGCCGCATGCGTCAGGCGCTTTTCTTTTTTATTTTTGATATCATACAGATACAAATCATACACAACAGAATGGTGCGGATTTTTTTCAGATTTGCGCGAGTAAGCGAGTTGTGTGCCGTCGGGCGACCAGGAAAAAGCATAATGCACACCGGCCTTGATCAGTTTATCCTTGCCGCCCACGCCCTCACGCAACACCAAGGCGGTTTGGCCTAAATAATCTGCGCCGGCATTGCTGAGATAAGCCAGCTTGCTGCCATCCGGCGACCAGCGCGGATAAAAATTGCCCGAGCCTTTGGCCTGTACCAATTCACCGGTTACCGTGTGCGCTTGAATCTCGCGCAATTGCTGCGCGTACGCTTCCTGCAAATGTTTTTTCCATTCGTCATAAATTTGCCCGCCGCTTTTGCCCGTGGCTTTTTTGATGGCGCTGTCGAACGAAAAACGCATTGGGCTGCGCATGTTCGCGGCAATCTGCTGCAAGGAAGCCTCGCCGTAATTTCTTGCAATGTAGCCCGACAACGAATAGCCCTGATTGTAAACCCGCTCGCTGCCGATGCTGTTTTTGCCGAAAGCATTCATCTCGGAATAAGTCAGCATTTTGTTCTCCACCACCGCGGTGCGCAACAGCATGTCGCGATGCGAATCCCACAAATCATATTCCAATTCGGGGCGCTGATGCTGCGCCACGCCCTCCGCGAACCAGGGCGGCATCACCGTGAACGGCAGCGGGTACGAGAGAATGCGGTTGGGATAGCCGTAAAGCACGTCCGGGCGTTTCTCGTCTTCATAACCGAGCCACTGCACATAAGCCGCCGGAATGTGCCGCGTGATTTTGCGCGCCGCGCCCAGCGAAATCATGTGCGTGTATTCGTGCGTGATGACGTTGCGCAGCCAACTGTGCGTGCCGCGCAATTCAAAATCCATCGCGCTCGCCCAAATTTCCACTTTATTGTCGAGATAATAGGCCGAGCCGTTGGAAAAATCGTCGTAGTCGATGATGATGAAATGGACTTTGCCGTTCGGCTCATAGCCATAAAGCGAGGTGATGGGTTTGTAAATGTCTTCGGCAATTTTGGCGGTGAGCTTCCCGGTTTGCTCGGCGCCCTCGTGAAAATGCACGAAGAAGTGTTCGGTTTCGATGGTGTTCCACTTCAGCTCGGGATGCGTCCAGCGCGGCTCATCCTGGGCGAGCGCGTCAAAAGACCATATCAGTGCAATCGCGCCCACGATCGGCGTCAGACGAAGAACGAAATTTAGTGAACTGCTCACGATAACAACCTCGATCAAAATTCAATTCCAACCCAAACATCAAATACATTTTTCTTGGCGCGCAAAGGAATCATATCATCGTCAATGTTATCGGTGAAATCGAAATTATAGCGCGCTTCAACGATTACTGGAATCTTCCAAATCTTGTTCGCAGCAACCCCCAACCCGACAACGCCTCCGTAGGTTGTTTCTTTCAACAATTCAGGCCAGCCGCTGACGCCGGTATCGGTGATTCCGTCATGTTTGAATTCAATAACTCCCGGGGAACGGTTGACCAACCAGTCAATTCGAGGGCCGAAAGCCAAATAAGGTCCCGGGGAACTTTGCAGCTTGACCATCACCGGTACGGAAACGTAATCCAGTCTCGTTGTGCCGCGCGCCGTTTGCGTCGCCCCGGGATTAGTTCCAAGTGTTCGAGTTGCTTCTTCAATGTAACCGTATTGAGCATACTCGACCTGAGCGACGACAGACATTACGGAAGATACACCCAACTCCCCGAATAAAGCGGCGTTTAGCCCTGTTCGTCTTTCCGTATCGGTAAAACGCGAGCTGCTTCTTTCATCTTCAATGATCAAATTGCTGAAATTGAGGCCGGCCTTCACCCCGTAACTTTTCATCGGCTGCGCCACCAACGCGATGGGCAACATGACAGCGGCAGATAACACGATCCACGAAGTGTGTGATAGCTTCATTTGAGTTCCTCCATATTTTGTTTTTAAAAACTATTCCCAGCAACTCGATTTGTGGCTATTTGTCTTCGCGAAATCTCTACGAGCCTCTATTTTACCACCGCAATCTTGATAATCTTCATCACCTTTTCAGTGTCGCCCTGGGCTTCGACTTTCGCCAGATACACACCGCTTTGCACGCCGTTGAGCTGCCATTCCACCTCGTTGTCGGCCTGCGCCAGCCCCGGGCCTTCGAATTCCGTCACCAAATCACCGGCAGTATCGAAAATCGAGATTTTGACTTTCGCCGCGCCATTCAGGCGATAGCGAATGCGCGTGGAACCTTCACGGGCCGGATTGGGGTAATTGTAAACCGATTGCTCCGGCATCAGCTTGCCGTCTGTAATCACCGGGGTTTCGCGCGCCGGATTGAGGCTGGTTTGCGCGGCATCGTGATGATATATCGGCCAGTCTGCTTGCCCACTGCTTTCGGGCAAGCGCCACACATGCACAAAGCCGCTGCCGGAAGCGCCGACGAGTTCGAGTTTGCCGTCATTGTCGAGATCACCGGCCGCAAGAGAGCCGCGACCCGGCCCCGGCAGCGCCAGCGGAAATCCTTCAACCAAAGAGCCATTGCCGCGATAGGCGTAAACATTGCCGTCGGCACCAGGTACAAGCACGTCCTGGCTGCCATCGCCGTCAACGTCTGCGATGATGGGCGATATCAAATACTGCGCGACGAAAGCAGTTCTCGGTTGTTCGCCAATTTTGCGGGGAAAATTCTCCGTAACCACGCCGTTGTAGTTCACTGCGAACAGTTGATTACCGGCAGCCAGCACAACTTCCTTGCGGCCGTCGCGATTGATGTCGCCGATCGCCAGCCCGCCAATCGCAGCACCAAAATCAAGCACCGTCTGTTCCGCGTTTTGTTGGTTGGGAAAAAACAGCCGGCCATTCTGTTCGGCAACCAAACCTTCGATCTGGCCATCGTTGTCGATATCGGCAATCGCAAAAGCGCCGTTGGGTGCCGGGCCACGAGAGAGTGGCAAATTGCTTGGGATCACCGCCCCGTCGTTTTCACTCAAGACTGCAGAACCATTATCCAAAGTCACCAGCAAACCATTTCCCAGCAGAGCAAGCCCCCGCACCGGCCGCTGCAGCGCGGTTTGCCAGCGCAATTCGCCGGCGCCGGTAAATGAGAAAACCGTGCCGGCTTCATTGCCGCAAAAAACATTTTTCGTTTCCGCACGCACAACCACGTTTGACTGGGTTGCACCAACCTCAACCTGCCAGGCCAAATCAGCGCGGCCATTGCCATCGTCATCCTTGGCCTGCCAAACCTGGAGTTTCCCTTCTTGCAACAAGGCAATGACTTCCGCGCGGCCATCGCCAACCACGTCAGCAAACGCAGGCGGGGAAGCCAACGGCCCGCCCGCAGCAAATGTTGCGCGCGGAATCTGCGCCGTCAAGCCATTTGGTTGTGTGACAGTCGCGACGTCACCATTTGCGATGACTTTGCTGCCGTCCGCCTGCCACGCGAATATTTCACCGGAAATCGTGGCGGCAACAATGTCTGCTTTGTCATCGCCGGTGAGATCCGCCAGCATGGGCGAAAGCAGCGCAGCAGCACTGCCGCCGGCATATTGCGGAAAATTCGGCACAGCAAACTGATTGCGCAGGGAGAATGTCATCACCGGCGCAATATCGGAAAAATTTGTGATCACGATGCCGGTATTCGATCCGTTATTCGCAGCAGTACTCGGCATTGTTTTCGGTCCAAAACTCACCGGCTCATCGGGCCGCAGGTATTCCGTGATCACCGGATTCTTCGACCACCAGGCGTCTTCGGGCAAACCCAGCTCGCTGCCGGAGCCGGGATCGAGAAAGCCATAAAAACGGCCGATGTCCTGCGCGCCATCCGCTTCTTCGAGATCAACGCCGCGGTGATCGGCATCGGCATTGACGCGGTTGTTGGCGTAATTGGCGCGAATGATGTTTTCATCAATATGCCAAATCAAAATGCCGGGGCCGGGCAGCGCGCGGTTGTTTTGATCGACGGTGTATGGCAAACCGAAATCGTACTCATCGACTTGCGTGATCACACTGATGGCCTGCTCCGCAGCAAAATCATTCTCGCGAAATTGAATGCGCACGCCGTTGACGTCGCGGCCGGAGGCAATACGGTCGCCGTTGAGGTCGCGCGAGCGGTTTTCCAACAAAAAGTATTCGCTGTCGGTGATCGGGATCTTGTAAATCTTATTGGGATTGTTGGCCAGCGCTGCCGCGATTTCAAAATTCTCGCCGCTGGTGATGACGATCGGCTCTTCCCAGCCGAGAAAAACCTTGGACCAGGCCTCGGGTTGCGCCGGAATCAAACCTTGATAGTTGTTCGAGCCTTGATCCATCAAACCAAATTGCCCGATGCCGGAAGCGCCGGTTTCGGTATTGAATAAATTGGGCAAACCGAGCTGATAGCCAAACATCAACGTCGAGGTGCCGAGCAAGCCGAACTCAATCAAGCCGCTGCCCACAATCTCGCGCGATTGGGTTTCTGGCAGAAGGATGCCGTCTTCGATGAAGAACGCGCCGTTTTGCACCGCGATACCGCGATAACCCGGATCATTGTTGCCCAAGTCTTTGCGCAAATCATTCAGGTTCAAAAACGCGCTGGGAATGTCGTTGGGCGTCTCGTCGATTTCTTCAGCGAAGTCTTCGCCGATACCCGCATGAAAAATGATGAAGCTGTCGAATTGCGAAAAATCCACGCTTCCGGCAGCATCGGCAGCGTTAATGGCATCACGCAGCAGCTCGGCCAGGCGTTTGTCGCGCTCGGCGCTGTCGCGGCCCGGGCCGTAATATCGCATGTCTTGCGGCAGGCGATAGGCGGCATTTTCATCATTCGGTAAGACTTGAAAGTTCAGGACGACTTTACCGTTCGAAACGCTTTTGTAGTAATTTGCCAGGGCCGTCAGTTGCGCTGCGAAATAGGCACGATTGTGCGGCGGCGGATCAATAGTGATCTCAGGATTGGCTGCGAGCATGAATAGGCCATTGCCGGTGGTTTCTTCAAGAGAATCCGGTTGAAACTCGGCGCGCAAGGCGAGAATGTTGAGCGTATCCGGAAATGCGGCGGCCGCCGAGGACGCCGGCGTTTTTGCGAGAAGCGGAGAACGCAACAAGCGCTGACTCGGCTGGCTGGCGCGATAATGCGGGCGCAAGCGGTCACGCTGGGATTGCCAGCCGGTGGTTTTCGCCGCGCGTTCAGCGGCAGCAAAACTCAACCCGGGCAGCAGAAACAAAACCGACAAAAAATGACCCAATAGACGATATGGCATAGAAGAATCGAACGGGCGGTCAAGGTTCACAGGAGAGAGAAAAAAATATCGCTGGATTATTGGATCGCTGGATTGATGAATTCCAACAATCCAACGATCCAATAATCCATGCCTCCAAATTCCTACAGGCCGATACCGAGAGAGAAACGCATCGTGTCGCTCAGGGGATGGCCTTCACCGGCGGAGATATAACCGAAATCCAGGCCCAAGCTGGAATACTTCAAGCCCGCGCCGAACGAAATATATTTCACGCGGCCGACCTTGTCGTAATGATAGCCGGTACGCAACGCGACAAAGTTGTTGTACCAGTATTCCGCGCCGACGTTGTAGATAATATGCTTCAACTCATCTTTAAGCGGTTCATCCGTCCACGCGGTCACCAATGCTTTGAATACCGGATCGGAGCCGCCTTCGGGATTGGGGGCGACCAGCAAACGATCGAACTCGGTGGCAATCGTCAAGCTGTTGAATTCCTGCTTGATCAGATGATAGCTGAAACCCAGACGCAGATTGGTGGGCAGTGGGTCGGCTTGCGCCGCGTCGATGTAGCTGATCTTGGGGCCGATGTTGGTCAAGTTCACGCCCATGTTGAAGCGGTCGAAGAAGAGATTCCGGTGTAGATAACCCAAATCCACCGCAAAGGCAGTAGCTCGTCCGTCGCCTTGTTCAGCACCCGCGCCCTGCGGTGCCAGGTTGCTGTAAATGAATTTGAGCGTCACACCGGCAGAATTGTTCGCGCCAAGCTTGGCGGCATACGAACCGGCCAGCGCCAACTCATAGCTGCTGAACTCACCCAGGGGCTCCGGCCCCGTTTCACCGGTGATAATCTGATTGCCGAGATTGATGAACGTCAATGACAACCCTGCAGCGCCGACATTGCCCATCGGTCGCACGATGGTGGCATAGTCATAATACAAATCGCTGGCCAATTGCGGCAACCAATTGGAGTGCATGAGCGCGATCTGGGTTTTTTCTTGAAACGCCATGCCCGCCGGATTCCAGTAAGTTGCAGTGGCGTCGTCGGCGATGGAGACGAAAGACTCGCCCATGCCCGCAGCGCGCGCACCCGGCGCAATCAGCAGAAACAACACGCCGCTGCTGCCCGGGCCTTGGGCCAGGGCGGCCGTTGCCGGCAACATCAGCGCGCACAAACTAAGAAGAGCCAGAATTTTTTTCATGGTTGAAATCTCCTGAACTTAAGATGAAGATGAAACGATTATGCTTGCGCCATAAACAAAAAAACCGAAAACGCTAGGCGTGCTGACGCAGCCTTCAGGGTGTTTCGCTGGGCTCTGCCGCAGATTTTAAGCGGCTTTGAGTCCTTCACCCTGCGTTTCGGTTCTGACAACCTATCACCGAACACTCGCTACGTCGGGATACAAAAATCTTCCACAAAAATTTGATTTTGTCGACAACTGATCCCGTAGCGAATGCGAAATAGGCTTACTCCAAAATTTTGATGTTGCAAAGTCTTATTTATGAACGGCGCAAAAATAGATATTTGGGCAATGATAGTCAAGCGGTTTTTTGCTTTCGCCCGGCAGATTTTAGAACACCGCCCGGGTGGTGGTATTTTCGGGCGGACAGTAAACAGACGCCAGGCGTATCAAGCCGGAGAGTTGGCGCCAATCTTCTTTTTGATCAAACCATTATACCGCCATTTCACGCCAATGCAGATTTACTGCCGCGTGAAACTCCTCTTGGGTGATCAAATTACCAACCCCGCCGTCGACAAGCTGGCTTCGACAAGCTGGCTTCGACAAGCTCAGCCAGCGCATCGCGGCGCCTGAGCTCGATCGGCTGAGCTTCTCGAAGCCTGTCGAAACCAGCAACCCTCAAGAGGCGACCTTCTCATAGTCCGCCGCCGAGAGCAACGCCTGCTTTTCACCGGCATTGGAGATTTTTAGTTTGATCAACCAGCCCGCGCCATAACAGTCTTGATTGATCGCCTCCGGTTTATCGGCCAGCGCGGCATTGACTTCCACCACTGTGCCGCTCAGCGGAGCGAATAGGTCAGAAACCGCCTTGACAGCCTCAATGGTGCCGAAGGGTTGCATCTGCTTGGTTTCCGCGCCGAGCGCCGGCAGCTCAACAAAGACGATGTCGCCCAATTGGCCCTGGGCATAATCGGTAATGCCGATGGTCGCGACCTCGCCTTCAATCTTAACCCATTCATGCTCTTTGGTATAAAGGAGATTGGCCGGGATGTTCATGATTGTTCCTCCTCATCATCTCGTCCGGTTTTGCGGACATGGTTCTATAGTTACTCTGGAAAACTATCACACCCACGAAGATTTTTTAAAAGACAAAATGACGGTTCGGCAGAATGATCAAGAAATGATTTTGCCGCCTAATCATTGCCTTTTGGTCCAGGCGAAAGCTGCGTTATGGAGTATCCGTCTGTTGCATCGGGATTCATACGCGGCTACGGCCTGCAATGCCATTAGCCGGCGGCTGGGTTCGAATTCATCGGTGTGCGCTTGAAAAAATGCTCCACAAATTTGACATCGAGCTGGCCGGATTGAAACACGGGATCGGCCATCACTTTTTGATGAAACGGAATGGTCGTAT
>QEVD01000256.1 GCA_003576975.1 Candidatus Zhuqueibacterota bacterium | reverse complement strand
CACGGCAATGTATTCGGCGCCCTCCTTCCCAGGCGTGCTGTATTGCACCCATTCCCCTTGAGGCACAATAATCGCTTCGCCGGCTTTCACGTCAATGACATCGGTTCTTGTTGTAACACGCAACTTTCCGGACAACACCACGGTGTATTCATCAAACTCGGGCGTTTGCCCCGGCTCCACCCAGCCGGCCGGACTCTTCATGCGCGCGATGCTCACGCTTTCGGTCTGCGAATTGACGCGCCCAATGAATTCTTCAATGTGCTTGGGCTTGTTACCTGCAGCTTGAATGACGATCGGACTTGTGATGTGAATGACCACTTTTTCACCTCCCGGGGCGAACGGGTGCAAGGATTTTGGAATTATTCTGCAACACTTGTCAAATGAAACTCACCTTAAACTCTTGCCGAAAACACGCTCGATAATCGAGAGCGCACGCAAGGAAAGCATTCGCGAAGTCTGTGCGGCCTGCACTTGTGGAGGTTTCTTGTACGCAACGGCGTCATGTGCAATCGATCAATTCTTCCGCTGGAATTTTGATGAGTTTGTCCAATTCAAAAATCAAACAGTCTTTCAGAATGCGCGCTGCTTCATCATAATCGTGATGCGCGCCGCCTTTCGGCTCTTCGATGATGGCGTCGATGACGCCGAGCTTGATCAAGTCGCTCGCGCCGATTTTCATGGCTTCCGCGGCTTGCTCGGCCTTGGTGCTGTCATGCCAGAGAATGGCGGCGCAGCCTTCCGGCGAAATCACCGAGTACCAGGTGTTTTCCATCATCCACACGCGGTCGCCCACGCCGATACCCAACGCGCCGCCGCTTGCGCCCTCGCCAATGATGACGATGATGATGGGTACGGGAAGATGCGACATTTCGAGCAAATTGCGCGCAATGGCCTCGGCCTGGCCGCGCTCTTCCGCGCCGATGCCGGGATAGGCGCCGGGCGTATCCACCAGCGAAATGATCGGGCGTTTGAATTTTGCCGCGAGTTTCATCACGCGCAGCGCTTTGCGATAACCTTCGGGATGCGGCATGCCGAAATTGCGATAGAGTTTTTGCTTGGTGTCGCGACCCTTTTGCTGGCCGACGATGAAGACTTTGTGCGTTCCGAGTTTGCCCAGGCCGGCAATGATCGCAGGATCGTCGCCGAACGCGCGGTCGCCGTGCAACTCGACGAAATCCTCCACCATGCGATCGAGATAATCTTGGGTATACGGCCGCTGCGGATGCCGCGCCAATTGCACGCGCTGCCAGCGCGTCAGCTTGGCGTAGGTTTCTTCGCGCAAACGCTTGGTTTTTTCTTCAAGTTTGCGGATTTCCTCCCCTAATCCCGCATTGGTGGTCGCGTCATACTCACGCATTTCCTGCAGGCGTTTCTCAAGCTCTGCAATCGGGCGTTCAAATTCGAGGATAAAACCGCTCATGACTTTTCCTTGGTTAGAGGTGGCAACAACGATTGATCTTGCGTGTGTGAGGCGGCAAGCGCCAAACCCGCGCTTTTACATCAAGCGAAAAACCGGCTGCGGCCAAGCCGCGGCGGACGAGGGCAATCAAATGCGGAACACTGCCCGGAATAAAATTTCCAAATCGAGCAACGGGCTGTAATGGGTGACATAATACAAATAATACTTATCTTTTTCTTCTTGCGAAAGCGGGATTTTTCGTTTGCGCACTTGCGCCAAGCCGGTAAGGCCGGGTGGTAAATCGATTTCTTTGGAACGCCCGGATTCTCCCGCTTCTTCGAAAATTTCGCGGCCAACCCAGGTGAGACGGCCGCGCAAAATTTCCCATAACCAGGGCCAGCGATCGAGGCGGCCGCCGCCTTTCAAATGCCACAATTTGAACGGCGGACGCTGCGGCAACTGGAGGGATAGGGACTCGAATTTTCGCACAAACAACCAGCGCAACAAGAAAAACGGCGCGGTGAGAATCAACAAAACTGCTGCCAAGATCACGTCGAACATGCGTTTGCTCAAACGCGGCAGCGGCTCAAGCAAGCGGTTTTCAATCTCAACCAATGGCACATCGGCAATGGCGTCGATGCCGGATTTGCCGATGATCACGTCTAGATGGCTGGGCGCGAGTTTGAAGCTGATCGGTTGCTTGCGCGGTCGCGACATGACGCGAATGATGCGATCAAACGGCACGCGCTGCGTGGAAAAAATCACTTGCTGAATGCGATGCGCGGAGGGCGATTGCAGCAGTTCTTCCAACTCGTCGAGCGAAGCAATGACCGGCAAACCGGCATAACTCTGGCCGATTTGTTCCGGGGCGAGGCTGACGAGGCCGATCAATTCATAGCTGCCTTCGATATTGAGTTTGAGGCGTTCGACCAGCGGGCCATCGGAAACGAAATCGCCGACGATGATCGTGCGCGCGCCTAGCAGCGTGCGACCGAGTGTGCCGGTGTAAGTGCCGATGCCGACATGATACAACACTTTCACCAGCAAACGCCAGCCCGATAACAACAGAAGATTGAGGCCGCCGGCAATCAATACGACCTGGCGTGAAAACGCGTATTGGTTGAAAAAATACGTCAAGCTCGCGTTGATGAGAAAGCCCGTCGAGGTCGCCAGGAATGCTTGATACGAAGAAAAACGGCTGCGCTGAAAACAGCCGAATAGCGCCAGGCAAATCAACCAAACCAGCGAATAAACGACGTCAACGATGATATACTTTGACAGCACTGCGCTGCGCTCGAATCGCAGCCAGATGGCGGCGCCGAGATTGATCTGCATCAACAGCAAGTCGATGAACGGCACGGAAAGCTTGTCAAAGGCGGATTGTGCGAAGGCAACAGTGGCGCGCACCCAGATGGCGACGTGCAGCAGCCAATACGAAACCACAAACATGCGACGGCGAAAATGCTTGCGCACAAACAGCCCCATCGCCTGATAAAACACGCGCAGGCTGTCAATGCTGCTGCGCTTCGAACTCTCGCCTTTGAAATGAACGATCTGTGTGCCGGGAAAATAGTGAATGCGCCACCCGGCGGCGCGAAAACGAAAACACCAATCGAGATCTTCGCCGTACATGAAAAAATCTTCGTCGAGCAAACCCACTTGCGCCACGGCCTCGCGGCGCGCCACCATGAACGAGCCGGAAATCGCCTCGACTTCGCAGGTTTGATCTTCGGGCAGATAGGTCAGGTTGTAACGTCCAAACCACCGGCTGCGCGGGAACAGCGCGCTCAATCCGGAGAGCTTGGTGAATGCGACCCACGGCGTCGGGAAGCTGCGGCGACAGGCGAGTTGCAGCGTGCCGTCGGGATTCAATACTTTGCAGCCGACCATGCCCGTGCCCGGATGCGCTTGCATGAATCCACGAATCGCGGTGAACGTATCTTCCTGCACAACGGTATCGGGATTGAGCAACACCAGCAATCGGCCGCGACAACGCTTGAGCGCCAGATTGTTCGCCGCGGCAAAGCCGAGATTTGTGCTGTTCTCGATCAACACGCATTCGGGAAACTGCGCGCGCACCATTTCAGCCGAGCCGTCGTCAGAGGCGTTATCGACTACAAAAACTTCCGATGAAGTCTCCGCTAAAGCTTTGCGCAAAGAGAGCAGCGCCTGCCGTAAAAATTCGCGCACGTTATAGCTTACAATAATAATGGAAAATTCGCGCAGTTCCTCCACTTCGGGAAGCGGATTCTCGCTTGCAACAATACTGTCTCTCGGGCGGGCGGAATCCTTAATCAGTGGAAGAGGATCAGGCATGATTACTTCTGTTAAAATTGACGGTAATTGATCGGGCCTTCAGAAACGCGGCAGGTTCGCCTATGCGGATGCCCACGACGCGAGGCCGGCCAGCCAAAACGTTGTGTTTACCAAGCCCAACGATCATCTCGCGTTTCATGCAAAACCAACTTCGCTTCTTTGCCTCGGCGCGCATGCGTTCAATCGTCAAGCCGGCCCAGCCAATCTCGAATTTTGAGATGCCAAACCATGCGCGCGGCCTCATATTGAATTTTGCGTGACATTTTCGATTTTCCCGCCAGCCGCTCGGTGAACACGATCGGAATTTCACAAATGCGAAACCCTTTGCGCCAGGCTTTGTAGTGCAGCTCGATTTGAAACGCATAGCCGTTGGAGACGATGTGATCGAGCGTGATGGCTTCGAGCACGCGGCGATGAAAACATTTGAAGCCGCTGGTGCAATCGCGGATTGGCATGCGCGTGATCAGGCGCGTATAATAATTGGCAAACAAGCTGAGCAACAGGCGTGAGAGCGGCCAGTTCGTGACATTGACGCCGGTGAGATAGCGTGAACCGATGATGAGATCGTATTCCTTGCTCTTGCTGAGAAAACGCGGCAGATCTTCGGGATTGTGCGAGAGATCGGCATCCATTTCAAAAATCAAATCAAAGCCGTTTTGCAGGGCAAACTTAAAGCCTGCGACATAAGCCGTGCCGAGTCCCATTTTTTTCTCGCGCGGCAAGAGATGCAGGCGCGGCTCGTGCAGGCTGCGCTGCGCAACCAGGGCGGCGGTGCCGTCGGGCGAATTGTCATCGACGATCAACACGTGCAAGGTCGGAATATTCAAACCAAAAAGGCGGTCCAAAAGCATGTTGATGTTCCCGGCTTCGTTGAACGTGGGAACCACGACTAAAACGTGTTTTTCGGCGAGGGCAACCAGGTAATCCTCCTCAGTTGTGTCGTCATTGGTTTGCCAGACTTGGTTATATCGCATGTCAAGTTCACTCCTTGCCACGCGCAATTCCAACGAGGCTGTCACGGGCGATGGGCATTTCGTGCGAGGCTGCGCCCTTGCCTCAAGAGTGTTGGGCAAGCTCCGTTTTGAATTTTTGCAATCCCTCCACCACGTTTGACATGGATATGCCCAGCTCTTTCACGGCTTTTGCAATATCGAATCCCGAATTTGTCGGGCGCAGCGCCTGTTGTTCGAGATCGGCAGTGCGAATCGGCGTGATCAGCTTTTTGTTGAGATGAAAAACCTCCGCGATCTGCAGCGCAAAGTTATAGCGATCGATGATCTCCGCGCCGCTGAGATGAAAAATGCCGGTTTGGCCTGATTCTGCCAGCTTGCGCAGCGCCCGCGCCAGTTCGCTGGCGAGCGTGGGATTGCCGAATTGATCCGTCACAATGCGCACCGGATTGCCGGTTTGCAGTTGTTTGATGAGCCAGGTCACAAAGTTCGGCCGCACATTGACGCCGTGGCCGTACAACACCATCGTGCGCGCAATCGCATAATTTGCACCGCTGCCGATCACAGCGTTCTCGCCCGCGAGTTTGGCGCGGCCGTAAAACCCGAGCGGATTGGGGCGCTGGTCTTCGCGATACGGCCCGCTCGCGCCGTCGAATACATAATCGGTGCTGACGTGAATCAAGCGCGCACCGATTTGCGCGGCGGCTTCCGCGAGATAACCGACGGCCGTGGCATTCACCTGCCAGCATTCCTCGCGCTGCGCCTCGCTGCCGTCAACATTGGTAAAAGCGGCGGCGTTGATGATATAGTTCGGCACAAAATCTTTCACGAGTTTGACGACATCGGCTCGTTTCGTAATGTCACAACGCCGGTAACTGATGTCCGGCTGTGCCAGAATAAATGTGTCGCTGCGGTTGCTCGCCACGCGATCATAATCGTGCTCGAATGCCTGTAAAAGATTCTGGCCGAGTAAACCGTTGGCGCCCACAATCAACACTTTCTTGCGCATCAATTTCATAGAAAACCAATCCTTCAATATTTTTAGTTGCGCCGTCCTGCTCACTTTTTGCAACTACGACACACACCGTGCGCAAGAAGGAGCGGGCGCTTAATCCGTTAAATACGGCTTGACCTGAGCGTGAAACAATTCCGGGGTCAATGATCCCATAAACGTTGTGTTCAAACCGGCAACGCGATTGGCAAAGCGCGTGGCCGCCGACACATCTTCGTGCCGGAGAAAATGCACCAAAAACGCGGCGCCGAAGGCATCGCCGCAGCCGATAATGTCTGCGGCCTGCACATGGCGCATGGGCGCAACATGCTCATGATACACGTTGCCGCTGCGGCGATAACAAACCAGCGATCCCCGGCTGCCGAGGGTGATGTGACACACACGCGGCCCCTGCGCGGCAATCTTCCGGCCAAACGCCAGCAAATCCGCGTCGCTGGCACCACCCGCTTCATGCCCGTTCAGTGTCGCCGCTTCTCTTTCATTCACTTGCAAAATATCGCAAGTGCTAACCCACGCCTGCCAGTCGGGAACCTGGCGATAATAACGCCGGCCGTTCGCATCGATGCCGAGCGCGAGCGAGTGCACGTCGAGCGCGACCAGCGACTCAGGTAAGCGGGTTTTGAGCTGCTGCAGCGCCGGTAATGCAATGTCATCTCCGGAAATCAAATTCACCAACACGGCATCGAGACCGTCAGCCGCTGCAATCTCCTCGGGCCGAATTGGCGGCATGGGCGGCGAGGTAATCTCATCGCGCGTTTCTGCGGTTTGATAAATCAGCGTGACCTTCGTGTTCGGCTCGGGCATCGACCGCATGAGATCGAACTGCACCTGCGGCCCGAAGCGCGCGAGCGCCGCCTCGACGGCAGCGCGAAAATCCTCGCCGATATGGCAAAACGGTTTGATGACAAAATCCGGTTCGGCCAGGCTGGCGAGATAAGCGCAGACATGATAAAGGCCGCCAATGCTGTGCACCTCACGCCGGTCGAGCGTGATAATCGTATCTCGAATAAATGTTCCGATCACGCCGATTTGTTTGCTCATAGCCCTCGACAGTCACAGTTGCGCTGAAATTTAACGGCGGCAATGTAAGCATTAGGCGATAAAAAGCAAAGATCAAATCTGCCGGGAACATGCCGGATTGAATTTTCGTTCAGGCGCTTGCTTCTTCGCTGATTTTGGATTATACTGATGCGCCGGCGCGTGGCGCGGAATCGGCTCGAACGTATGCCGCGCCGGCTTCGTAGCTTCGATGGCCTGTCTGAGCGAAACAAAGAAAGCCTCTTCATGATTCAAAACACCTTGCCGATCCGTGTGCGCTACGCCGACACAGATAAAATGGGCGTGTCGTATTACGCCAATTATTTCAAATGGTTTGAGGCCGGCCGCACCGAGATGCTGCGCGACACCGGCCTGCCGTACGCCGAAATCGAAAAGGAAGGCGTGGCGCTGCCCGTCACCGAAGCGCATTGCAAATATCGCAAGCCCGCGCGTTACGACGAACTCATTCGAGTGATAAGCCGGCTGAAAGAGTTTCCGCGCGCCAGCCTGCGCATTGATTATGAGGTTTTCAACGAAACCGGAGAATTGATCGCCGAAGGCTACACCATGCACGCGTTCATCAACGCTGCCGGCAAGCCGGTGAAACCGCCGCGCATTTTTCTGGAAACACTGCGCCGTTTTTTTTCTGATACCTCGCGAGGTTAATGCCTGCTGCTCTGCTCACTTTTTGCGATCCAATCAACCTCACGTATGCTTGAATTTCTGCCAACTCCAGGGGAGGCATCATGACCAAACACATTCGCAAACCCGGCGTTTTAGTGACCGGCGCCAACGGCGAGATGGGCCACGGCCTGATTGCACGCCTGGCCGAGAACGGCTCGCATCACATCATTGCGCTCGATGTTCGACCGCTCGATGAAAGCTTGCAGCGCCTGTGCAGCGCGGCGATTGCCGGCGACATTCTGGAGCACCGTTTGCTCGAGCGCATGCAAAGCGAGTATGAGATTCATTGCGTTTATCATCTCGCGGCCCTGCTTTCCACGCGCGCCGAGTTCACGCCCGAAGCCGCGCATCGCGTCAATGTGGAAGGCACCATCAACTTGCTCAAACTCGCTACGGCCTGCCCAACCTTGCCGCCAAAAAAGCGGCCGGCAAAGTCAAGGAAAACGACTGGACGTTTCCGACAACGATGTACGGCTGCAACAAACTTTATTGCGAACATCTCGGCCGCTACTATTCCAGCCATTACCGCCAGCTTGCCGCAGACCCGCTGACCGGCGGCATTGATTTTCGCGCGCTGCGTTTTCCGGGATTGATCAGCGCCATCACCGTTCCGAGCGGCGGCACCAGCGATTATGCGCCGGAAATGCTGCACGCCGCTGCGCAAAATAAGAGTTACTCGTGTTTCGTACGCGCGGATGTGCGCATTCCGTTCATGGCCATGCCGGATGCGATTCATGCCCTGCTTCGGCTGGAAGCGGCGCCGCGCAAAAAACTCTCACAAACGGTTTACAACATCGGCAGCTTCAGCCCCAGCGCCGGCGAGATTCACCGCCGGGTGTTGCGCGAATTTCCGCAGGCGGAAATCAAATTCTCTCCCGATGACAAGCGCCAGGCCATCGTCGATTCCTGGCCTGAAGAAGTGGACGATACTGCCGCCCGGCGGGATTGGGATTGGTCGCCGGAATATGACGAAGAACGCGCGTTCAGCGCGTATTTGATTCCCGGCATCAAGCAACGCTATCGCGACTGAAGTTGCGCGAGAGAGAGCGCTTGACATTCACCTGAAATCTGTTAACTTTTTGCCGCCCGAGGAGTGCAAGAGGAGCCGCGCGCACCTTGTGATGAGTGAAAGATGCCATAACCAGGAAAGCAAAGGTGAGCTTATGTCGCGACATGTTGCGCTAGCTGTTGATATGCACCTCTACTTTTCTGCTTCCTTACCTTAACTACTGTTCCCATCTTTCAACTCAACACCGATTTAGTTTTCACAATTCTACCCCAGGACAAGCCGGGACCAAAAAGAAAAGCCTCACGCGAAGGCGCAAAGAACCCGCAGCAAAGACTTCACTTTTAATTGCCTAAAGAAACGCGCATAGCTTGCGCTGCGGCGTGCGGCGATACGTTCCGAACAATCTGATGTGATGAGTAGCAATATTACCGAACAGGTATTTTTCCATTTACAATGTTCTTTTTTAGGAGAGTGCTCTATGAAAAAACTAGTGGTTGTCGTACTGAGCGCGGCTGTGTTGACGATGGGACTCGGCTGCGGTTGGAGCAAGAAGGCGCAATATGGCACCGCGGGCGCGGCCGGCGGCGCAGTTGTGGGCGGCGCTGTTGGTAAAGCGGCGGGCAACACCGTGCTCGGCGCGATTTTGGGCGCGGCGATCGGCGGCGCGGCCGGTCTTTACATCGGCAATTACATGGACAAGCAGGCTGCGGAGATCAAGCAAGACATCGCGGGCGCCCGAGTCGAACGGGTGGGCGAGGGCATTCGCATCACCTTTGATTCCGGCATTTTGTTTGATGTGAACAAGGCCGAGCTCAAGCCGATCAGCAAAGAGAATATCAGCAAGCTGGCGGCAATTCTGCAAAAATATCCTGATACTAACATTCTGCTCGAAGGCCATACCGACGCCACCGGCACCGACGAGCATAATCTCGAACTTTCGCGGGCGCGGTCACAGGCCGTTGCCAATTTTCTCGCTTCCCTGCAGGTCAGCGCCACACGTTTTACCATCATGGGTTACGGTGAAGCACAACCCATTGCCGACAATGAGTCGGAAATCGGGCGCGCGCAAAATCGCCGCGTGGAAATCGCCATCATGGCCAACGACAAGCTGAAGAAAGCCGCACAAGCAAACGCGGGTTGAAACACGCTGTGGCCGCTTGCGCGCAGCAGGTGATTTATCTCAGAGAGTTTCAATATCTACCTTTCACAAACCGCGAATACACGGCAATAAACGCGAAATCTAAAATTAGCGAATATTCGCGTGCATTCGCGGTTTTAAAAATGAGATTGAAAAGGATGTGATTCAAATTTAACCGGACGCTTTCGATTTTAAGTTGGTTCATAACCCGGCGACGCCCATTTCCGGTCGCCGTTTTTACCTCGAATTCCTGGCGACATTCGCCGCTTCAAAAATCATCTCATTTCAGGAGTAACCTATGCGTTGGCAAATGGGCCGGCGTAGTGAAAACGTCGAAGATTTGCGAGGCGCCGGCGGCAGGATGCGCGGCGGAATGAAAATGGGTTGTGGAACGGTGCTATTGGTTATCATCATATCCTTCCTGTTCGGCCAAAATCCGCTGCAGTTGCTCAGCATATTGAGCGACGGCGGCGGGAGCATGTCGCTGCCGCAAAACTATCAACCCACGGCTGAGGACAATCAGGCTGCGGAATTTGTTTCCGTCATACTTGGCGACATGGAAGACACCTGGCCGTCGTTGTTGCGCCCAATGGGTGTGCCCTATGTGCCGCCGAAACTGGTTTTGTTCTCGGACATGGTGGAGTCCGCGTGCGGTTACGGCTCCGCCGCCTCAGGGCCTTTTTATTGTCCGCCCGATCAAAAAATCTACATCGATTTGAGCTTTTTCAACGAGCTGCACCGCCTGGGCGCGCCCGGCGACTTCGCGCAAGCTTATGTCATCGCGCATGAAGTCGGCCATCACGTGCAAAACCTACTCGGCGTTTCCGACAAAGTGCGGCGCTTGCAGAGCCAGGTCGGCGAAGCCGAAGCCAATGCCTTGTCCGTCATGTTAGAATTACAGGCCGATTGCTACGCCGGCGTCTGGGCATACCACGCCAACCAGCAGCGTCAAGTTTTGGAGCCGGGCGATGTGGAGGAGGGCTTGCGCGCCGCGGCTTCAATCGGCGACGATCGCCTGTTGCGCATGTCCGGCCGCGCGGTGCAACCGGAATCGTTCACGCACGGCAGTTCCGAACAGCGCGCGCAATGGCTGCGCATCGGCTTGACTACTGGCGATTGCGATGAGTGCGACACCTTCGCGCGCATGACGCAGTGAAGTCATGATAGTCAGGTATCATCCCTCCGGAACAAAGATAAATATGATGCTAAATTCATGACGGCTTCGTAAACCGCGAACGATTTCATGCCCATTCCTTCGCCCTTTTATTCCCGCATGGCGCCGTTGTGCGAAAGCCTTGATTGGCGCAATTGGGCCGGCTATGCATCGGTCAGCGTTTATGAATTCTCTCATGAACGCGAGTATTACGCCATTCGCAACGCGGCCGCATTGATTGATGTCTCGCCGTTGTTCAAATACGAAATCAGCGGCCCGGAGGCCTTACGCCTGGTCGATCGCATCATCACGCGCGATGCGAAAAAATGCAACATCGGCTCAATCATGTACACCCCCTGGTGTGACGAGCACGGCCAAATGATCGACGACGGAACCGTCGCGCGTTTGGCAGACAATTATTTTCGCCTGACTTCGGCAGATCCCAATCTGCGCTGGTTTCAAGATTGTGGGTACGGCATGAACGCGACGGTTGCCGATGTCTCTGCCGAGCTCGCGGCGCTTTCGCTGCAAGGCCCCAATTCGCGTAAGATTTTGCAGCAGGTCGTGACCGGCGCGGATATCGCGGGCCTGAAATACTTCCGGCTCACCTCGGCAAAGATTGCTGAGATTCCGCTGACCATCACGCGCACGGGCTACACTGGCGATCTCGGTTATGAGTTGTGGACTGCGCCCGAACATGCGGAGAAATTGTGGGAGGTATTGATGGAGGCGGGTAAAGGTTATGGTATTATGCCGGTGGGCATGGTGGCCATGGACATTGCGCGCGTGGAAGCCGCGTTGTTGTTGGGCGATGTTGATTACGTTTCGAGTCACAAAGCCATCACCGAGGCGCGCAAATCCTCGCCGCTGGAGGCGGGCCTGGCGTGGGCGGTGAAATTTGATAAAGGCGATTTCATTGGCCGCAAAGCCTTGCTCGCCGAACAAGCGCGCGGCCCGAAATGGCAGTTCGTCGGGCTTGAGGTGGATTGGGATGAGTTGGAAAGTCTCTATGCGGCCGCGGACTTGCCTCCGCAAGTGGCCGGCCGCGCTTCGCGCGTGGCGGTGCCGGTTTACAAAAACAATCGCCAAATCGGACAAGTGACGAGCAGCACGTTTTCACCGATTCTCAAGAAATTTATTGCAATCGGCACAGTAGAGAGTCAATTCGCCGGCCTCGGCACTAAAGTCGAAATGGAGATTACGGTGGAATTCAGCCGCGAGAAAGCCGCAGCAATGATCGTCAAAACGCCATTCTTTGATCCGCCGCGAAAAAAAACTTGAAAGATAGCCGGGAGATATTTAATGAAACAACAGGAATACCGGTGACATTAACGCAGGGCGCTTTGTTTACGCTCCTGGTCTATGCGATCCTTGATGAAAATCTTGATCAAAGACTGATAAGAGACATCTCTTTTTTGCGCCATAGCGCGCAATTCATCAAGTACAAACTCCGGAAGCCGCAATGAGATGGTTTTCATTGTCGGTCTTAAATTGGGAAAGGCAAGAATTTCTGCCTGGCCCCAATCGACAAAATCGGTGGAATCCTGTGTTCTCCAAAATTTGCGTTCCTCTGCCTCGCTTTTAAAGCGAGGGATTTCTTTTGATTTTTTCATGATACTTTCTCAATTCCTTGTTGTTCATGTCACGCGCTGAAATGATGCGAATCCGATTGACTCAGGCGGTGAAAACAACAAACAAACATCTGCCGGCGTCCGTGCGGCCCAGTGTGTAGTATCGTTTTTCGGATGCCGAATGCCTTTTGTCATCTCCTACGATAAGCGGCCGGTTGAAAAACACTTCTTCGCATTCGCTATTTGAGACGCGATGCTGAACCCAATTTTTATCGGTATTCCCATCGTCCCAATCGAAGCCGGCGCAATTCAAAAGGAGCGTGTCCATATCGAAAACAACGTACAATACCGACGCAATTCTTGCAAACTATTTTTCAATGATCCAGGTAAACCTACAGTGTGAGCGTCTGCCAGCGCTAGGGGTGTGGCCGAAAACCCCTTGGGGCCAGTCCTTTCAACATGCCGAATTTTTCGTTACTACTCGGAGCACTAAATACATTAATTTTTAATTGCCGCATACTGAACGTTCTTTTCAAGAAAGTAATTCCGGACAATATGAGGTTGGTGTTGACG
>QEVD01000255.1 GCA_003576975.1 Candidatus Zhuqueibacterota bacterium | reverse complement strand
AATTAATTCTTTTTGTTTGAGGTTGATCATGATGGTATCTCCTGTTGGATTGCAGCAATGAACTCCTGCAATTTTTGCATCTGCCGATTCGCTTGCGCCTGGCTAATTGAAATTGCTTTGTAGTCTGCAATCGCACGCAGAAAACTGGCATCGTATAAATATGATCTGAATTTACTTTGGAAAATCTTCCGGCGATTGATCAATTCATTTGCAAACAGCGCCTGTATCTGCGCATGATCGAGGTGTTTTCGATGTTCAAAAATGAAACCTTGCGCCAGGAGAATCGCCACAGCGGCTTGGAACATCGCATAGTAAGCGCGTGCGGCGCAGGCGTTGTACAAACCGTGACTGCGGCACAACTGCGCGGCTTCTTGATTTTCACGGGCTTTTGTCAAGAAAACGGCGAATTCCAAAGCAGCCTCCCCGAGGTTTTAAGCGTGGAGATTGATATTTCCCATAAAAATGATGCCGGCAATGAAAGGCAGCATTTTGTTTTGGCAATATAAAAAAGCATGCTTCAAAACGCAAGGCAGGTTTCGCAGCACAACCCGCAATCCAAAAAATTATCGTCATCCTTTCCTTGAACAACTCTTATGCGAAAGCTCATTCTCCTCCTCCTGCTTGCCGGCCGGTTTCCTCCGGACGCGCAGGCGCAAAACAGCGAGCTGGGATTGCCCTTCATCCGCAATTACAGCCCCAAGGAATATCGCGCCGACATTCAGAATTGGGCCATCGTGCAAGACGATCGCGGCGTGATGTATTTCGGCAACAATCTCGGCGTGCTGGAATATGACGGCGTCGCCTGGCGGCTGCTGCGCCTGCCCAACAAAAGTTATGTGCGCTCGCTGGCGAAAGATGCCAACGGCCGGGTTTATGTCGGCGGTGTGGGCGATTTCGGTTATCTGGCTTCGAATTCGATTCACGGCAGCGCATTCGTTTCGCTGCTCCCGCATGTGCCCGCAGCCGAGCGCGGCTTCGCCGATGTCTGGGGTATTTATGCCACGGCTTCCGGTGTGTATTTCAGAACCGCGAGCCATCTGTTCCGCTGGTCCGAAGATTCCCGTCAAATAAAATTTTGGAAAGCGGCCACCTCCTTTCACGGCTCGTTCGAAGTCAATGAAACGCTGTATTTGCGCCAATGGGAAATCGGATTGCTCAAGCTGGAGGCGGATTCACTCGTCCAGATGCCTGGCGGTGCGCAATTTGCCGACGAACGGGTTTATGTCATGCTGCCGTTCCCGGGAGATGATCAAAAAATTCTGGTGGGCACGCGCACACAGGGCATGTTCATATTCGATGGCGTCTCGTTTCGGCCGTTTAAAACCGCGGCCGATGAGTTCGTAAAAGCCAATCTGCTTTATCAGCCCGGCGCTTTGCTGCAAAACGGCGGCATGGTTTTGGGAACGCTTCTCGGCGGCGCGGTTATTCTCGATAAAGAGGGGCGCTTGTTGCAAAAAATCGATATGACTGCGGGCTTGCTGGACAATTCGGTTTTATGCGTCTATCCCGATCGCGCCGGCGCCTTGTGGCTGGGGCTGGGCAATGGCATCGCGCGCGTGGAGACCGGCGCAACGCTGACGCTTTATGACGCGCGGCGAGGCCTGTCCGGCAACGTCTATCGCATACATCGCCATCAAGGAATTTTGTATGCCGCCGGCAATGTTGGCGTGTTTTATTTGGATGCGCCCACCTCCGCATTCAAACCCGTGTCCGGCATCGCCAACCTGAGTTTGGGATTTCTTTCCGCGGGTGAACAATTGCTGGCGGCAACGGTTGACGGCGTTTATCGCATTCAGCAAGAGCGCGCCTTCCCGGTGAGGCTCTCCGCTCAAAAAGATTTTGAGTCAAACGTTCTGTGCCGCTCGCGAATCGATAGTACCCGCGTCTTCGTCGGACTGTTCAACGGCCTGGCGTCGCTGCGATTTTCACAAGGCCACTGGCTGGAGGAAGGCAAGCTGCCCAACCTTCAAGAAGAAGTTCGTACGATCGTCTCACTGGAAAATGGCGGATTGTGGCTGGGCACTTCGGCGCAAGGCGTTTTACGTGTGACATTCGATTACAATGCCAGCGAACAACTCTTTGTACACAGCGCGCGGGTGCAGCGTTTCGGCACAGCGCACGGCTTGCCGGAAGGCGGCGCCGCGGTTTGGGAGGTTGCCGGCACGCCTTATTTTGTTTCGCCCAACGGCGTCTTTCGCTTTGACGCGCAGAACAATCGTTTCATCGCGGATTCAACGTTTCAAATCGTAAGCTCGTTGGGTTCCGTCGATGCGTTCACGTTGCGGCAAGATAACCGTGACCGGGTTTGGGTGTGCTTTGGACGGGAGCCGGCCATGGGAACGCCCCGGCCTGACGGCTCCTACCAATGGTTGCAAGCGCCTTTTGTGCGTTTCGCCGACGAGGTGATTCAAACGATTTATCCGGAAAATGACGGTGTGGTGTGGTTCGGCAGCGCTTATGGCGCCATTCGCTATGATTCCAGGCAACCGCCGGATTATGCCGAGAATTATACCACGCTCATCCGGCGGGTGATCGTAGGAAGAGATTCTGTGGTTTATGTTGGCGGACATGAAACCCAAAACCGGCAGCCGCTCGCGGCGAGCATAACATATAATGACAATGCCGTGCGCTTCGAATTTGCCGCACCCACATTCGCACAAGAAGAACGGAATCAGTACCAAACGATTCTGGAAAATTTCGAACAGGCCTGGGCGCCGTGGAGCGCGGAGCATGTCAAAGAATACACCAACCTGCCGCCGGGAGAATATCGTTTTCGCGTCAAAGCGAAAAACAGCCATGGCCACGAAAGCGCTGCGGCAGAATTTGCCTTTGCCGTTCTGCCGCCGTGGTATCGCACCTGGTGGGCCTATGCCGGTTACGCCTTGTTACTCGGTATGCTGATTTTTGCCGCTGACCGCCTGCAGCGCCGGCGTTTGCTGCGCAAAGAGCGGGCGCGCGCCCATCTGCGCGAAGTGGAACTGCGCGCAGAATCCGCCGAGGCTTTGGCAAAAGCTGAAAGCGAACGCAAAAAAAACATCGAGCTGCTGAGCGAGATGGGCAAGCAAATTACCGCCTCGCTGGATAGCGACATTATCTTTCACAAATTATATGAACATGTCAATCAATTGGCCGATGCCACCATCTTCGGCGTCGGCATCTATCATCCGGAACAACGGCAAATCGAATACCGTCTCGCTCTGGCCAAGGGGAAGCGTTATGCCCCCTACACGCGCGATACGCGCAACAAAAACCAGTTTCCGGTCTGGTGCATCGAGCATCGTCAGCCGGTGTTTATCAATGACGTTCAGCAGGAATACCAGCGCTATATCGCGGAATTCAAAGATCCCCAGCGTGTCTTGGAAGACGGCAGCCGGCCGGAAACGCCACAATCGTTGATCTACCTGCCGCTCATCTCGCAGGAAAGAGTCTTGGGCATCATCACCATTCAGAGTTTTCAGAAGAATGCCTATACCCCCTTTCATCTCAACCTGATGCAAAACCTGGCGGCTTACACCAGCATCGCGCTCGACAACGCCGATGCCTACCGCCGCCTCGATGCCACGTTGCAGCATCTCAAAGCCACACAACAGCAACTGGTCACGCAGGAGAAACTGGCCTCACTCGGCGCCTTGACCGCCGGCATTGCGCATGAAATTAAGAATCCGCTGAACTTTGTGAATAACTTTGCTTCGTTGTTGGTGGAATTGGCAGAAGAACTGCGTGACGAACTTGCCCCGGAACAACATGCGTTGAGCGCAGAAAAACGCGCGGCGCTCGACGAAATTCTCACCAGCGTGCAGCAAAACTCTCAGAAGATCGTGGAACACGGAAAGCGTGCCGACAGCATCGTGCGCAGCATGTTGCAGCTCTCCCGCGGCAAGGCCGGCGAACGCGAGCCGGCCGATATCAATGCCTTGCTGGACGAAGCCCTTAATCTCACCTACCACGGCCTGCGCGCGCGCGATACTTCCTTCAATATTCGCATCGAAAAACAATACGATGACGCCATCGGCAAAATCGAAGTGGTGCCGCAGGATTTGCAGCGCGTTTTTCTGAACCTCATCAACAACGGCTGTTATGCCGTGCATCAAAAAAAACTGACGGGCGCGGGCAATTTTTCTCCCACCATCTCTTTACAGACGCGATTGCTCGGTGATCACGTGGAAATCCGCATCCGTGACAACGGCAACGGCATCCCACCAGACATTCGCGAGAAAATTTTCAATCCGTTTTTCACGACGAAGCCGGCGGGACAGGGCACGGGCTTAGGGTTATCGATCAGTCACGATATTATTGTGCAGGAGCATCGCGGGGAGATTAAAGTGGAAACCGAGGAAGGCAAATTCACGGAGTTTGTGGTGCGGTTGCCGAAGAATGGATAACGCATCCGCCAACGCCGGAGGCGTGATATGTTCATAGTCAACCGTATAAAAAAAAGAAAAATCAAAAGCGCCCGCAAAGCCGCGGCTCGACTGAGCTCGCCGAAGTCAAAGGCGCAGAGAATACGCAAAGAAAGGCAAAAGAAAAACTTTGCGGTATCTTTGCGGCTCTGTCCCGCCCGTGCGGGATGAATGCCTTTTGCCTTTGCAAACAACCGAGGTTCTCATGAAACCATTTCCCAAAATTCTCCTGCTCGCGCTGGCTTTGCCGTGGGGCGGCATCAACAACAGCTACGCCCAGCGCAACGAGATGGCGATCCAGCGGCTGAATGCTTCGGACGGGCTGGCGGAAAACAGCGTCCTATGCATGCTGCAGGATCACCTGGGCTTTCTCTGGCTGGGCACCCAGTACGGCCTGCACAAATATGACGGCTACGCCTTCAAAGTCTACCTGCCAAACCCCGATGACCCCGGAAGTATTCGAAGCAGAAATTTCCTCAATATTTCGCAGGGGGTGCGCTATGGTTCGCAGGGGATGTTGTATGAAGATGCCGACAGGAATCTCTGGATCGGCGGCGACGGCGGGCTGCACCGCTACCTGCGGGATTCCGACCGCTTTCTGCACTATCCCCTGCAAGTTGGAGCAGAAAACCTCGAGCACTACAAAGTGGTCCATATTACCGGAGATCCCGCGAGGCAGGGCAGACTCTGGGTGAGCGTTGAGGCTCGCGGGCTGTACCAATTTGACCCGGCGCGAGAAACGCTGGTTCCGGTTGAGAGCATTAGTAACTTTTTCAACAGGGCAGCCGATAACATGAGATTAAACGATGCCGACAATGACGGCATCTATGAAACCCGCGTCACTTTTCCCGCCTCTGAATATGGCTACACGCTGGAATATAAATTTGCGGTGCGCCACCCCAATGGTTCCATGATTTGGGAAGAGGGGCCCAATCCCGCCAATCCGCCTCACGGAAACCGCACGATCATTTTGCGCGGCGGAGATATCGATCTCTCTCCGGTTGACTTTGGCGCTCCGAACGATTTCGAAACGGGCGATCTTACTCACGCTACCGGTAACGCTGCACGATCAACCACCATCCGATTTCAAGTCAACACCAAGCGTCGTCTAACGCCACCCCTAGCGCCCGGCGATTCCTTGTGGCTTCTGGGAAATCTCCCACCGTTGAATTGGCAGGTTCTGCCTGAGTTTAACAGTATTTTTTGTGAAAACGATAGCATCTTTTGGGTGGGCACCAATGGAAATGGTTTGTTACGATTCAATTTCGAAGCGGAGCGTGTCACCCATCATTTCATCCCCACCCATGATCCTCATAGCATCAGCAGCAATTCCATTTGGACGATGTTTCAAGATCGCCGTGGTACCTTATGGATCGGCACTGATGGTGGCGGGTTGAATAAACTTGTACAACCGGTCGCGGGTTCTTCCGAGAACCCGGCCGGAGGGTTTGACCGAACCGCGCTAACGTTTACGCGCTATCAGCACGATCCCAATGATCCGCACAGTCTCAGCAGCAACGAAATAAATTGCATCGATGAAGATGCCAACGGGGAGCTTTGGATTGTGGCCGGCGACGTCAGCTCTTCTTCTAACCAGCTTAATCGCCTCAATCCCCAAACCTCCCAGGTTACCCGGCACCCAATAGAGTTGAGCAATCGTTTAGGGGTCGTGCTGGTTGATCGTTCCGGTCTTCTCTGGGCCGGCAGTTGGAACGATGGCTTGTTCAAGTTGAATCCCAGGGCGTTGAAGTTTCCGCATTACACCATGCAACCCAATGAACCCAACAGTTTTTACGGAAAATATATTCGGGCCATTTGTGAGGATCGCGCCGGCAATATCTGGCTGGGCGGCGATATGGAGGGGCTATACCGGCTCAACCGGCAAAGCGGGACATACACTTATTTTAAAAACGATCCGGCGCACCGTGACAGCCTGAACGCCACGGCGACTTGGGATATTATTGAAGACCGTAACGGCGCGATTTGGATAGGCTCTAATGAAGGACTGCACAAGTTTGATCATCGCAAGAAGATCTTCAAGCGCTATCAACATGATCCACGGAATCCCCAAAGCCTCACCTCGAATGGTGTCGCCAGCATTTTTGAAGATCGCTCCGGTGTCTTGTGGGTGGGCAATTGGAATGGCGTGTTGCATCGCTTTGATCCGGCGAAAGAGACCTTCACTCCTTATCGTGAATTTGAAGAGAATAGCGACTGGTATTCCGGCGGCCCACTACTTGATATTGTGGAAGATGATCTGGGCGTGCTCTGGCTGGGGAAAGGCGAAAACGGCTTGGTGAAATTCGACCCTGCTATTGGCAAGCTGAAAGGTTTCAAAGAAAATTCATTCGACGCCTCTGGTGTGGGCCGGCTCCGCATTGACCGCGCGGGCCGGCTGTGGTATAGTGGGCTTGGCATTAGGGGATTGGTGCTGTTTGACCGGAAAAGCGAAAGCGTGACCAAAATTATTACGGAGGCCGACGGCTTGCTGCAAAATACCGCATATGGGATTGAGGAAGACAACCACGGCAATCTCTGGATCAGCTCAGCGCGGGGATTGAGCAAGTACAATCCCGATCGTGGGACGTTTCACCATTATTTTAAGGAAGACGGCCTGCAGGATAATGAATTTCGTTTTTTCGCGCACCACAAAAGCCGCAGCGGGGAGCTGTTTTTCGGCGGACAGTACGGCTTCAACGCGTTTTACCCGGACAGCATCAAAGACAGTGATTACGCGCCGCCGATTGTGTTCACGGATTTGCGGATCAATAACCAACCCGTTGCCATCGGCAAGGACTCGCCCTTGCAAAAAGATATTGCCGTGGCCGAAGAAATCACCCTGGCGTACGATCAAAACGATATTGCGATCACGTTTGCCGCGCTGGATTTCAGCATGCCGGAACGCAATCTTTATTCGTTCAAATTGGGGAATTATGACGAGGACTGGCGCGCCCCGAGCCAGGAGCGCACCGCGGTTTACACCAACCTCGATCCCGGCGAGTACGTGTTTCGCGCCAAAGGCACGAACTACGACGGCGTGTGGAATGAAGCCGGC
>QEVD01000254.1 GCA_003576975.1 Candidatus Zhuqueibacterota bacterium | reverse complement strand
CATTGACCGGTCGCTATAATTCCACCGATTTGCGGTGAACAAACGATCTGAGCGACCGGTCAATATCTGTTGTTTATCGAAAGAGCTATCACAGTAGTGACCGGACAGTTGTCCTTATTGCATCAAAATCATCTTGCGAGTTTGCACGAATTCTCCGGCGCGCAAACGGTAGAGATAAACGCCCGAAGGCACGGGCATGCCAAACTCATTGCGGCCATCCCAGTGCAGGCGATGCTGCCCCGCCATTTGCCGCTGATTGACGAGCGTGCGAATCCTCTCCCCAAGCAGATTGAAGATGGCAACTTCGACCTGGCTCGTTTGCGGCAATTCGTAGAGAATGACGGTTTCAGGGTTGAAGGGGTTGGGGTAGTTTTGACTTAACCCAAAAGTCATCGGAGTTTTTTTAAGAGTTTCAGTAACTGCAGTCATGGGGGTCCATTGCGCCGTCAAAACATTTGCGGTCACATCGACGATCTCCTTGACAATGGGATCGTCAATGAACTCGATCGGAGTTGAAACTGCGGATACTTCGGACTTCACAGAAAAAGTCACAACGATCACTTCTGCGCTGCCAGAAGCAAAAGCCTGATTTGTTTGAAGCGCTAATGCGAACCCAACTCGTCCATTGTCTTTCTTGTTCGAATTTATATTGAGTACAGCGTTCGCAGCGTCCTGGCCGACACTTGCACTTTCATAAGTCACGATAGTAGGATCAAAATTCAGGCTGAATCCCAGGGCATTTTCATCGCCTTGCGCTTCCAACTCGACTGTAACCTTATGCATCTGACCAGGCTGGAAGTTGGGATTGATGATGCGAACTGTTCTCGTGGATGCACCTTTAGTCAATTTTATTCCACCGGTTTGCTGCACAGACGCCGCCAGCAAAGTTGGTTCAAGCGGGCCACACGCCGGAGTCGCTGGATCAAGTCCTGCGGCATAAAGCCCGGTTTGCACCCAATCAGCAATTCCAATGCGCCCGTCGCCGCAAGGTGTGGGCGAACAATCAGCTTTTTGAAATTCACATCCTGCGACCGGTTGATCGAGACCGGCAGCAAATATTCCCACCTTGACCCAATCAGTTATCGACACAACACCGTCGCCGCCCAGAGAAGGTGTGACATCACCTTCTACACCGCAACTTTTTAATATGATATTGCCTGATATCCATATCGCTGGCAATGTATGCGCATTAATATCGACGACTTCACGCACAATAGGTTGGTCGATAAACATAATCTTTGTCGAATCGGCTGTTGTGTTCATTGCGAGATCAAAGGTTAGAACAACGATCTCGCGAACTCCGGCCGGAAATACCTGGCCAGCCGGCAATGCCAGCGCAATCCCTAATCGGCCCGAATCGACCTCGCCTTCATTCGGATTCAAGGTGGCATTACTGGCATCCCTGCCTTTTGCCACTTCAGAGAAGCTGATGACAGCCGTGTCAAATTGCAAACTAAATCCAAGCGCGTTCTCGTCACCCTGTGAATCAAGCAGGATCGGCACGCTCACTTTGCCGCCTTGCGAGGAAAAGGCTTCACCGATACGCACGGTGTCATCGTGCACGCCGACCGTGGTCTGATCAAAATAGAATGCGCCCATATCTGCGCGCGTGTCGTCGGGATCCGGTGGCGAAGCCGGGTCGCCGGCATCGATGCACGGAGAAATGGATTGCAAACGATAATCATACGTCTGCCCGCTTACAAATTGTGGGTCTAAAAAGATATTGAAACCGATATCGCATGGCGTGTCATTATCATTGTTCATAACGATCGCGCCATAGGATAATGGGAATCCCACGAAGTTGTTGGAGTTTTTCTCATAAAAGCAATTATGAGTTACCGACGAAGTCAGCACCCCTTCTCTTTTGACACCGATCTCGGTATTTGCAAAGATGTTGTTTTTCACGATTGCGTCGTAAGGCTCTTGCGCAAATACCCCACTGCTCACCTCCCACAGAGTGTTGTTCACAAAAACTGGAAAAGATGCATTTTCCGTAATATTGCCTTTTGTCATCTCAAGTGCAGAACCGCTCAGGTTCTTGAACACGTTTCCGGCAATAATTGGTGAAGCATTACCATATGTATACCAATAGCCCATGGTGTGCTGCCATCGGCTTCCTTGTACAAACAACGTGATACCATCAGTTGTAGCATCGAAAACATTGTTGCTAATTATCGGGCTAGCATGGGGCCGAAATGCTGTGGGCGCAGACATGCCATTAGACCTAAACGTGCCAATTGCCTCTACTTGAATGCCAAGTTTGGCGCAGTTTTCGAACGTACAGAATTGTATTTCGTTTCTCATTGCTTCATTTGTGTGAGCAGCGTTTAAGAGATGCAAAGCCGTATCGGCGTTGTTGAAATTACAGTAACGAAACTTGGTCACACCGCCCAAGGAATAGTTAACCAGGATTTTGTCCCAGTACACAGTATCGTTAGGCGCCGTAAATTGTATGCAACTGTCTGATGTTCCGATGGCTTCCATCCAACCATTTACCGTGATTCTGAGATTCTGTCCGATGACCACTTTCACACCCGGCTTAATTACCAAGCTTTGATTGGTGGGCACAACGCAGTTGTCTATTACAAAGTAAGGACTTCCACTTGTGTCCCAAGTTCCGGAAATAGGCCCGGATACCGTCGTTTGAGCCGGAAGTTCCA
Source organism: Candidatus Zhuqueibacterota bacterium (assembly GCA_003576975.1). Taxonomy (GTDB): domain Bacteria; phylum Zhuqueibacterota; class Zhuqueibacteria; order Zhuqueibacterales; family Zhuqueibacteraceae; genus Coneutiohabitans. The sequence continues at coordinate 4,798 of QEVD01000254.1, read as the reverse complement.
CCAAATTAAGCAGCGAAATGGCGACAAGACTGTACGCAAAGTACTTCATTGTGTACCTCCTTTGATTAAAAACTTAGCGAAGTTTGTTAGAAGCTCTTTTATAGTAAAGTTGGAAAACCCACCGCGATCGCACAGAGCATCGCTTGGCGTATAAGAGCTTCGTCTTTTTGCATCGATAACATCATCATTGTGCTTCATTTCACTGAAAGGAGTTTTTACTCCGCCTCATACGCAAGTCTCCAACAGCCAATATTCTGCTGATTTTCAACAAGTGATAACGGAACATTGTCAGGCATCGAGTTCACCTGCCCAGTTTCATATGTTTCCAAAGCAACCGCCTGATCGCTCAACACCGATGGCTCAACCCACGCCTGGCCCTCGGGTTTTTGCTCTTCCTTTTTCTTCTCTGGATGGTTTTGTTGTTCGCCTTCTTTGCCGGCGTCTTTTTTATCGCCTTTTGTAACCGTGACAATGACGGCGACCGTTGCGAGGACAAGAGCGCTGACGAGAAGCACATTGCTGATTGTATTAGTTTTTTCTAAGCTGGATTGCGACTGTGCATTCGCTTCCGAGCTGGCGACAGTCAAGATGAAAGCGAGCGCCACAAAAACTGCGCAGGCGTTTTTAAAAGAAACATGTGTCATGTTTTACTCCCTTGCTGGAAAAGGTGAATGGGTTAGTTTTATTTTGGGTGCCTCGTTTCCTGAACTAATACCCGAACACATTGATCGTCACTCTTGCCGTCCAGGTTTTGAAGCCCGCCTCGCCGTCGAAATATTCCTCATTCGGGCTTCCCCAGGTGAAATTGCCTTCCACGCTCCAATGCTTGGAGAATTCGTAGCCCGCGCCAAGCGCCAGGCCGGAGCCGAAAAGCCCGTCGAAATCCCTTTCGAAAGGCGCACTGAAAGTGGAAAATCCCAGACCTGCGGTGAGATAGGGCGACGGGCCTTGCGGCTGGAAATAGTAAGCCACGCCCAAGCCGCCAACGCCGCTGGCAAACGTGTAGCTTTGGCTGGTTCCGTCGGCGTAATCATAGGTGTGGCCGAACCAGGCCACTTTGCTCATCCAAAATAGCGCCACCTGGTTGCTCGGCGCATAGCCGATTTTGAAATCCGTCATGAGCGCAAATTTGTTTTCGCGGTTCATTTCTGAATCCGGGTTCGAGCCGAAATCGGAAAATGTGGTATAGGGCTTGTAGGTTGCCAACCCGCTGCCGGCGCCAATGCCGATAATAAAGCCCTTGCGCTGCCCATCCCAGGCGAATGAAGAGTTAGTGAAACTGGCCATCATTCCGCTGATCAAAGCCAGAATAAATGCGTGACGTTTCATGAGATTCTCCGCAATTTGAAAGCGATGCAGTTTTATTAAACGCAATTTGATTCTGGGGCCCGTGTTCAGCGGCAAGTCAAACCACATGCCAGGCGGTTGACGTTTACTCAACAAACTCTAGCAATCTGATATTCATGAATTTAGTGCTACCGATACGGAGAGCCGGAAAAGCAGAGAGAATCAGGAGTGTTGGTTTTTCCAAACGCCAACGTTGAGGAAAGGAAACACCGGTGGGAGAATATGATACATTGTAAAGAGTTCGGACGTGGAGGGAGAACATGTTTATGGCGAACAATTCATACTGGTATCTCGTGGTATTTCATCTCACCGGCAAATACACGCTAAACACCGTCCCCGTCCCGGGATCACTTTCGACTTCGATGTGCCCGTTATGGCCTTCGACGATTTTTTTGACGATGGCCAAACCCAGGCCGGTGCCGTTTTCCGTGGCGGTGAAATCCGGGTCGAAGATTTTGTCGAGCATGTCACGGGGCATACCCTGGCCGGTATCGCTGATCTCGATGACGGCATAATCGTGCGGCTCAGACTCGGTTGCGGCAAGATGCAAGCCTTTGGCGAGATTTGCCGTAAGGGTGATTTTGCCGCCGCTGGGCATGGCATTGACGGCGTTCGAGAAGAGATTTTCCAGCAGAACTTTGATTTGATCTTGATCCAAGCCAGCTGTCTCGTTGTGGCCGTTGAGCTTGACCTCGAGTTCAACGTCGGGCGGGAGGTTTTTGGAAAGATGCTGCACGGCATCGCGCAAAAATGGATGCAGCTCGATTTCCGTCAGATGCAGCTTTTCGAGATTGATCAGTTTCATGAAATTGCGCGTCATCAGCCGCAGCGCTTCGATGCGATCGGCGATTTTGGCGGTATAGCCGTCATAAACCGCGGCGGATTCCGGCGAGCGCTCGCGATATTCCATTTGCAGGCGCTGCTGGGTGAGCAGAATGCTGGTGAGCGGATTTTTAATGTCATGCGCGATGCGTTGCGCCATCTTGCCCCAGGTTCTGGCCTGGTGAATTTCCAGATCAACGGTTTTGTCGAGAAATTGTATCAGCCAATGCGGCCGGGAATGGCCTTTGATTGTCAGGGGATCGGCGATAACGTGAACCAGGCGTTCTGTTCGTTCTGCGGCGCAAGTTATGTTGATCTCGCGGCGGTGATAGGGCGGTTGCAATGCGGCTTGCAAAAAGGCGAGCAATTCGTCATGATCGAAAACTTCCGTGAAATGGCGATCTTTCAGGGGATTCGGCTCAATCTGTTGCAAGCAGGAGAAGAGACGATGATTACTTCGCAAGATGCGGCCATCGGGTTGGAGAAACATCAAGCCGCGGGCACCGTCCATAAAGACGAAATCCTGCAATGCGCCTGATAGCCGAGAACGGTCTCGCATGCGACTGGCAGAAGCAATCAAAAAGAGAGCCATGCTGATCGTAACCAATATCAATGCGGGTTTGCCGTAGCGAAAAAAAAGATAAAACTTGTTATCCACCATACGCAGCAGCAACGTCTTGCCATTTGAGACAACACGGATGCTGGAGGGCTCACCGACTTCTTTTGGGATTCCCCCCAAATATTTTGCGTCACTCATAAATGCCCGGATTTCAAGATCGGGACCCAATACATAAAAAGCCTTGTCATTATGAGCGACGATTTCACTAAGCCCGTCGCCATCGGAATCTCGCAGCGGCGCCAGTAAAAATTCCCCGACCGAAAGTTTGCGGCGTTTGATAACTCTGAACTCACGATCCATCACCCATATCTCGTCAGGGTGGCGAAGGGCGATAATCTCAAGCTTGCCATCACGGTCAATATCCATGACGAAGTGGCCGCGAAACTGATTGGGGAACTCGATTTGCTTTAGGCTGCGCCAGGTTCCCGGCTCGATAATTTCAAAACTGGAGGTCAAGGGATTTTTGGCGGCAAGCGTACTGCTGCGCACAATGAAATCACGCCGGCCATCGCCGTTAAAATCAACGAAATTCAGGCTGGCCAAACTCCAGGCCTCGCCGTATTCTTTTGACCAGACGATTTCAATTGGAAGGGAAAGTTTAAAAGCAATCAAGTAGGAGTGCCGATCATCAAAGCCCGCGGCCTGTGCGCCATTGTTGGGAGAAAAGCTTTGCACCAAAATTTCGGCAATGCCGTCGCCATCAAAATCATCGCAATGGCTGTCCAGGATCATTGCGCCCACAAATTTTTGGGCAAGCAATTGGCCGTCCGGCAGCGAGTGCACCAAAAGGCCTCGTGGCGCACGAGCCAAACCGGTGCGAATGACAGTAACGAGATCATTCCTGCCATCCCGATTGACATCGACTAGGTGAAAATCCGCAATCGCAGGATCCCATTCCAGTTCACCCTCGGGTTCACGCCGGGGATGGCCATTGCTGAGAAAAAAGGAAAAAAGCTTGTTGCCCTCGATGTCGATAAAACTCAGAAACAGCGAGTCGTTGCGCATGAGCGTAACAGCCAGTTCTTGCTTGCCGTCATGATTCCAATCCAGGGGCCTGACGTCCCAGATAAGCGCGGGAAAGTTGATTTGATCGACGACGAGATTCGCGTGGGTTCGGATTTGAAGGAAACTCGAGCGGGCGCCGGTAACGGGATCGATGTCGTTTTGGGTTTTCAAAATTTCGTAGCGTCCATCGTTGTCTAGATCTTCCAAAACGACGGAAGGATCGTATGACGCGACGCTCTCGAGCCTGAACGGCAATTTGTCCGGATCAAGTGAATGAAGGGAAGATTGCGAGCAACCGCAGGCCAGGAAAGCCAATAGCAAAAGCCACGTGCGCCAAAATGCCATCATTGCCCCGAATTTTGACAGGCTCAGAGTTTTTTGATTTGATTTTTTAAAGGGATTGCAGGCTTTGGGTGTCAGCGAGGAGGCTGAACTGGAGAGAAAAATAGGACAATTGGGCCGGAAGTCAAGGGTTTTTTTATTGGCTGTGGGGAGAGACCATGGCGGCAAAATGAGTGTTTGACATACATAGATTGCGAAGATTTCTTGTCGCGGCTGGGGTATCATATCAGCCTTGCCGTTTCGGACCGGCTCGTCGCGACAGCATGACTCTTTTGCGGCAAAATCATTCGCGACTTTGAGATTTGAGATAACTCGCTACACGGTTTTTGCTTGTCCCTCTCGCGGCGGCGCATATCTATATTTTGCTTTGAGGCGCTGAATCAACGCATGCTCCTGCGCCGTCACGTCTTCACCCAATTCGGGGGCCAGGTCGTGCGTCGCCCACCATTCGCGCTCCTCGTCTTCTGATGCAAATTTTGGAATTTGGTCCAGAGAATGGACAAGTGTGCGGGGCGTTTTTTGGGGTTCTGTGATGATTAGTGTGGGTAATTGCGTGCCCATGACATACTGTGATAAATCATACGCCGAAGGCGTTGTACAACTCAGCCCAGGGCGCCCAGTTTCTGGGTACCCTGGGTAATCTAACACCCAATTCTAAAGAAC
>QEVD01000253.1 GCA_003576975.1 Candidatus Zhuqueibacterota bacterium | reverse complement strand
GATTTGTGGAACGGCCTGCCGCACGAAACCGTGGTCAACTACGGCATGACGAAGAAGATTCTTGCGATTCAAGGCCTGGCATACAATAAGCAATACGGTCTCAACAGCATTCATTTGATTCTCACGAATCTCTACGGCCCGCGCGATACGTTTCATCCTGATCGTTCGCATGTGGCCGCCGCGTTGATTCGGAAATTCGTCGAGGCGAAACAGGCCGGTGCGCCGGAAGTTGAGGTGTGGGGCACAGGCAAGCCGATTCGGGAGTTTCTTTATGTCGATGATTGCGCGGCCGGCATCCTCAAAGCGACGGAAGTTTATAACGAGGTCGAGCCGCTGAATATCGGCACCGGCGTCGGCACCTCGATTCGCGCATTGGCGGAAACCATGCGGGAGGTCTCAGGCTTTCAAGGCGCGATTCGATGGAACACCTCCAAACCCGATGGCCAGGCCAAGAAAATCCTCGAGGTGACGAAGATGAAAAAGGCCCTGCAATGGCAGCCTCCGACGTCGCTGCGCGAGGGCCTGGCAAAAACCGTGGCGTGGTACGTGGCGAACAAAACGGAAGCAGATCAACGATTGTGAGCGTGACGGGCGAAATTTCCCCCAACACCGCCAGCGAACCGGCAGCCGTCGATGCGGGCCGCACCGTGACGCCGGCGAGTTCCCCCAATGGGAAGCTGAAACGCGTGCGGCCGGAAGCGATGGCGCGCCACAGCGGCATCGTTTTGCTCGGCACGCTCGTCGGGCGCGGCATCAATTTTATAGCTCAAATCGTTCTTTCAAAACTGCTCGGCCTGCGGGAATTTGGCATGTTCACCTACGGCAGTTCGCTGCTCAGCTTTCTGGACGGCGTCTGCCTCGGCGGTTTTTCGCAAACCACGGTGCGCTACATCGCGGTGGCGCGTGCGCAAAACCGTCCTGCTGACATCCGGAAGGTGATCCGCGTCGCTCTGCTGGTGATGGGCGCCTTGACGCTGATAGTGAGCGCCGGGCTTTTTTTCTTCAGTGAAGAAATAGCCGCGCGCGTGATCGGGCAACCGGATCTCGCGCCGGTGCTGCCCTGGATTGCAGTTATTTTGCCGGTACTGGTGTTGCTCTCGTGGCTCGGTTTTGCGTTGCGCGCCTTTCGCGAAGTCGCGACCGAAGCGCTGATTCGGCGCATGCTGCAGCCCATCGGCTTGCTGCTCATTGTCGGCGCGCTTGCCTGGTTTGCTTCGCTGAGTGTGTCTTGGGCGATGGCCGCTTTGTTGACGAGCACCGTGATCTCCACTTTTGTTGGGTTGATCAAGCTCCGGCCGCATGTGCCCAAGGCTTCCGCAGAACACGCCGCCGTGCCGACGCGCGAGATGTTGCAGTTCACGGTGCGTGTGTGGTTCTCGCGCTTTTCCGGGCTGGTTATGAATCAAGCCGACCGCTTGATGATCGGCGCGCTGTCGAGCCTTTCACAGGTGGGCATCTATCACGCCGCCTTTCGCATCGCCGATTTTCAAACGCTGGCCATGGGCTCGTTCGTGCCGATGTTCAGCACGGTGATTGCCGAAGCGCACGGCCGCGATGATCAAGCTGCCATTGTTCATTACTATCGCATGGTTGTGCGCTGGTCATTGCTGGTCACTTTGCCGATTTGCCTGGCGTGCTGGATATTTGCCGAGCCGATCTTGCGCCTCTTCGGCGAAGAATTCGTCGCCGGAGTGCCGGTGCTGCTGATCATTGCCTTTGCCTCTTTGGTGGACGCGGGCGTCGGTCCCGCCGGGCAGTTCTTGCAAATGATGAATCGCGAAAAATGGGAAATGCGTTTTTTGGCCATCGCTGCTGTGACGGCAATCGCGCTCAATGCGATTCTCATTCCGAAGTACGGCGCCATGGGCGCTGCGCTAGGCAGCGGCCTGGCAATTGTGGGCGTGAACCTGGCGCGCTTGTTGGCATTGCGCAAAATTTTGGGCGTGTTTCCCTACACGCGGTTGACGCTAAGATTGCTGGCGCTTTGCGTGCTGGCATATGCCGTGGTGAGATTGGCAACGCCGTGGGGAATCTGGTGGCAGGCTGCAATTTTAGCGGGAGTGTACAGCGCCGGTGCCGCGCTGTTTTGTTTGGAGAAAGATGATCGCGCGATGTTGCAGCGGTTTCGTGCGAGATTAAACGTTCGGCGTTAGAGCTTTTGTGTGAACGCCCAAAAGGGCTAAAGCGGCAGATAAGCAATACGATTGATCCAGTCCTCTGCATCTGATACCATCCAGATGAGAATGATGTCATCAACAACCGTCGTGAGTTCAAGATGCTGCGGGACGATCAAAATGCCTGGACTTTCTTGCGTTGAAATAAATTCTGCAAAATTTGCCGGCATTGTGCGGTGATCGTGTGTTACTAAGAGTCGTTCATTTTTCGCGGCGCGTTCTAGCACATCTTCGTCTTGCATGCCACGCAGGCCGGCTGCATCAGCAGTTTGGAACTCAATCAGAGGCTCGCTGCGGACGATAGCATTGAGAATCGTCTGGTTAAAATCAGCGTCAGCCTGAAACTTGATTTTCATGATCCAGCCAGTTTTAGGTGTTCCTTAGCGGCGGAGATCTTTTTGTAGAACATCGGGTCTGTATCTCGAGCCGCTTGGCGCTTGACGGCATAATCTTCACGTTGAGCAACAAGATAAGCGTCAATCTCAGCCCGGTAAGCCAGATAAAAAGTGATCGCGCCATAAACTTGCTCTAAGGTGAGGACTGGAAAAGCTTGAGCAATGCTTTCGGCAGATTGCCCGCTTAGGAAGGCATAGACAATGGAATCAAGCGATACCCGTGTTTGCGCAACCCAATAGCCGTCATCGCGTTTTTCAACATAGTTGGAGTTCATAGGAACACTCAAGTCTTTTGTTGTCTATCTGCAGGATGAAAGAACGGATTATTATTGCATCGAAAAGTTATCATCCTATTCCAAAATTGCAAGCTCGAATTTTGAAGCCATGACGAATCCCAATCAAAACCGCCGCGTTTTTTGCGTGGGCTTGGATGGCGGCACCTGGACGATCCTGCAGCCGCTCATGCAAGCCGGGCACATGCCGCAGTTGAGCCGGCTCGCGCAAGCTGGCGTCAGAGGGGTGCTGCAATCGACCATTCCACCGATCACCCCGGCGGCGTGGAGCACGTTTATGACGGGCTGTAATCCCGGCAAACACGGCATTTTTGATTTTCAAGGATATGATCGCGAGCAGCACCGTACTTTTTTCGTGAACGCCACCTCGCTGCGGATGCCTACGCTGTGGCAGCTTCTGAGCCGCCACAACAAGCGCGTGGCGGTGGTGGATTTGCCAGTCACCTATCCGCCGCCGCAAATCAACGGTGTGATCATCAGCGGTTTGATGACGCCGAGCCGCGCCTCGACCTTCACCCATCCCGCAGCGCTGCTCCACGAGCTTGAAACGCATCTCGGCTACGAATGGCCGTTGCTGAAAGAAGAAGATGAGCACGGCCGCATACAGGCGGATTTCGACGGATTCTTGCGCAAGATGCAGCTCTTCTTGACCAGCCGCGTCGAGGCCATGCTTTATTTGTTGCAGCGTGAGATTTGGGATTTTTCGTTTTTGCAATTGCAAGCCGTGGACTTCTTGCAGCACGCTTTGTGGAAATATCTTGACGATTCGCATCCCGCCTACCACGAAAAGCGGCATCAGCAAGTCATTCACCATTTTTTTAAACCGCTCGATCATGCGCTGGGAGAGTTATTCTCTCTGGCAAAGAAAACGATGGGCGAAGACACGCTGATCGTGGTACTCTCGGATCACGGCTTTCAGCGGCACAACACGCGCGCGGAGTTGAATCATTGGCTGTTTGCCAATGGTTTTCTCACGCCGCAATCCCGGCGGAACGGCATGAAAAAATCCTGGATGCGCCATGCCGGCCTCATTCGCAAGCTCGATGTTTTGCAGTTGCGCAAACGCCTGCTGCCGAAATCCAAGCGCCGGGAGCTGGGCGGCGCGCTGCGCATGCAGAGCATCGATCATGGCCGCTCGCTGGCCTATGCCGTGAGCGCGTTTTGGGGATATGTTTATCTCGGACCCGCTGCCGCCGACTCCGATATCTCCAATTTGAAGAACAAGCTCGGCGCGTGGCGTGACCCGCAAACACAACAGCCGGTTGTCAAAAATGTTTTTCGCCGCGATGAAATCTTTCACGGCGCGGCATTGGATCGCATGCCGGATTTAATTGTTGAGCCGATGCCGGGTTATACGTTTTCTTCGAAAACCTATTTTAGTGATGCGCGCCAGCTCGATGCGGTCGCTCCCGATGACTTTCATGTTGGCACACATGCCAGCGAAGGTATTTTCGTGCTTGCCGGCCCGGAGATCGCGCGCGGCGAAACCTGGCAGGAACACCAGGTAAATCTGCAAGACATGATGCCGACATTGTTGCACTGGCTCGGTTTGCCGGTTCCTGATGATTGCGATGGCGTCGTACGCCGTGAGTGGTTCGATAAACAGCGCAACGGCCATGAAGTGATTTTTGCGCCGAGCACGGTCGAGATGAACAGCGAAGTTATGCTCTCCGATGAAGAGCAGCGTGAAATCGAACGCCGGTTGCACACCTTGGGGTACATTTAAATGACATGGAATAATCGTCAACACGGCCAACGGCTGTTTGCGGGGATCACTGTATTCGTGCTGTTCGGTGTTGGATATGTTGCGGCGCAACTTTTTCATTCGGCATCTGGGGCGATCCGCAAGTGGCGTTTTACGCGCCCGGCACCAAGTTCGATAATCCCGATAGCAAGCGGAATTATGAAACCGTAGTGCCGCGCTTGCAGCAAGCCGTCGCGCTCACGAATCAGCTTAAGCCGGAGTTTGTCGTCACGCTCGGCGACAACATCCACAACACCGGGGAATGGGAAAATTTCAATCTGTTTGTGCAAACGGTAAAGCCGCTGCAAATGCCGCTGTATTTGCTGATGGGCAACCACGATCACGTGCCGGAAGCCGACACGTTTGCCACCAATCCCATCAAAAATCGTGAGTTTGCCAACTTCATTTGGGCGCAGCAACAAATCAACGGCCTGGAGCTGGTGGTGTATTCCTTTGACGCCGGCGATTGGCACTTCGTGCTGTTCTCGCAAGCCGGCGGCAACGGCTACGGCGTGGATGATTTTATGGCAAAGCATCCGGAGTTCCTCGCCTGGCTCGACGCCGATTTGCAGGCGAATCGTGATCGTCCAACCATGTTCTTCACGCATCACCCGTTGCTGCCGGTCGGGCGCGCGCAATTCGATACCTACGGACCCGGCGCGGCAAATCGCGCGGCGTTGATGAACATCCTCACGCGCTATGGCAATGTGAAATTCGCCTTCTTCGGCCACGTGCACAACACGGTGGCCTCGATTCCGGAAATCTCCTGGCGCTATAAAGGCACGGCTTTTATTCTGATGCCGAATACCGCCAATTTTATCCGTGCCGCGGATTACCTCGAAACCGCGAACTCATCGTGGGGCGTTGGGATGGTGAAACTCAACGGCACGGTTTGCGAAGCCATCACATTCCACACGCTTGCCGACGAAATCATCACGATCGACCCGAATGCATTCGCGGAATACGATGATGCCGTTTATGGTTATCTGCAGCCCGAATGGACCTGGCCTGCCGGCGCGAGGTTGCTCAATGCCAGTTTCGAGGAACCGCTAAACAGCGGCTGGTTCGTCAATCATTTGCTGGGTTATGACACCCCGCCCATCCAAAAACGGCTAATTCAACCAAGAGGCGCCAGCCGGCAAAACCTTTATCTTTACACCAAGGCGAAAGACCGGCAGGTCAGCACAAATAGTTATTTGACCTCCGAGGTGCGGCAAGCCCTCACCCCGCCGGCGCCTGAGCGGTGGCCGGTCTTGAAATTGAGCTACAGAATTAAGTCGACGGAATACTTGCATCCGGAGGTGTGCCGGCCATATGTCATGATTTCCGGTCATAAAAATCAGACGAGAGTTCCACAATTTGCGATCAGCTACAGCCTGGGTTCTGCCTTCAGTTTCGCGGGAATGCGAGGCGCATACGTTTCTTTGGAGATACCGCCAAGTTTCGACGATTGGAATGAATTGCTACTCTATCCCAGAGCGGATTATGAGCGCTACTTTCCCGATAAAAAATGGGAGACGCTGGAACTGCAAAGAATCGTCGTCACGCTCGGCGTCATGAATGAGAATTACACCCCCAACTCGGAACCGGCGGAAGCCGGAGTCGCATTCGACGCGCTGGACTGGAGCACCGTTGACACGCCAACGCCGACGTCCGTGGAGGTTGCCGGCGCCCGGTATTATCAACCGGCCTCGTTTCAGCTTTATCAAAATTATCCGAATCCCTTCAATCCGGCGACGACGATTTCTTTCGCGTTATTGCAAACGGCGGAAGTGCGCGTCCAGGTTTATGATCTTGCCGGGCGGCTGGTGGCAACTTTACAAGATGGACGCATGAACGCAGGCGCATATGCGATCAACTGGACGCCGCAAGAAGAGGCCGCGAGCGGCGTCTACCTGCTCAAGTTTACGGCGAATGAATTCGTGCGCACGAAGAAAATGGTTTTGATGCGATGACGTCCGATATCAGTGTCATCATTCCGGCGTATCAGGCGGAGAAATGGCTGTCACGGGCTGTCGAAAGTTGTCTGGCCCAAACGTTGCCACCGGCTGAAATCATCATTGTTGATGATGCCTCGCGCGACGCGACGTTCAACGTGGCGCAACAGCTTGCCGGCAAGCATGCTCAGGTACGCGCCTTCAAACACGAGCACAATCGCGGCCCGGCGGCGGCGCGCAATCTCGGCGCGCGCAACAGTCGCGGCGTCTTTCTCGCGTTTTTGGATGCCGATGATTACTGGCATGCGGAGAAGCTGCAGCGCCAATATCAAACCATTGCAGCGCAACCGGCGCTCGGTTTGGTGATCTCCGCCTTGCGCGAAGTTCGCCCGGATGGCAGCAAAATCCGCGATGTTCGTTTCCGGTTGCCGGCGCAGCGGGAAGCGCGTGTGGCGGCTTCGTTTCTGTTTCAGATCAAACTCATCACGCCGACCATGTTCATGCCCCGCAAGGTTTATGAAGAGGTGGGCGGATTGGACGAAAGTTTGCGCACCTGCGAGGATCACGATTTGTTCATGCGCATTGCCGCGGCGCATGAGGTGGCTTGTCTCAATGAATTGCTGGTCTACCGCTGTGTGACGCCGCGCAGCGCCTCGCAAACCGGCACACCGCACCATATCGAATCGAACTACCGGCGTTTTCTGAGTCTCTCGCTGCAACGCTTTCCCTATTTGCGCAAGCACGCTTCCGCTTTTGAAGCAAAACTGGATTTTCAAGTCGGCCGGCGCTTTCAACGGCAGGGCGACACCTATAATGCGCGCCGCTATTTCGCGCGGAGTTTTCAAACAAAGCCGACGCTCAAGCGCGGCCTGGCATGGGCCACAGCCAATCTGCCGAGAAGCTGGCAGGGATTATTCGCTGAAAAACCCTGGCGCCGGGTGTCTTGATCGCCGATGAGTAATAGTCAAGCATGATCAAACTTGAAAAAATCGCGTTTTGGCTCACGCTAACAACGTTCGCTTTTCCCCTGGCCACGCGCCTGGGCAACGGCTACAGGCTTTATTTGTTTGAGATACCGCTATGGTGCGTGTATTTCTTGTGGGCCTTTCGTTTTGGTTTGAAAAACCAGCGCCTGCAAATGCAGCGCATCGACTTGTACTTTTTTTTGTTCATGGCCTGGCTCGGCGTTTCCGTTGCCCTCAACGAGACCTGGGAACTCGGCGCGAACACCGGCTGGTTCTGGGTTAAATGTTATCTCGTTGGTTTCTACTTGCGCCATAATTTGTATCGTTACTATTCCCTGCGCTCGATCATGATTTTTTTGATGGTAGCGCTCTTTTGCGAAGCCAGCCTGGGACTGGTACAAGGCATCACGCAAACCAGCATTGGCGCCGTGCAGCAGTATTTTGGCCAGGAAATGGAACACATTTCCATTTACAAAGCCGGTGTGATGAGCCTGGTGCGTGTGCAGGGCACGTTTAAGCACAGCAATATTCTCGGCAATTGGATTGTCTTGTTGTTGCCGCTGGTGGTGGCCAAAGCGTTGATGAGCACCGGCCGCGCGCGCCTGCTCTATTGGGTGTGCAGCATCGTTTCCGCCGTGACCCTGGTGCTCACGCTGTCGCGCGGCAATTGGGGTGCGGCTGTTTTCGGCCTCACAGTAATGTTCTATGCCACCGGCGCGTTGACGCTCAAGCGCATCAACTGGCCGCGCTTTCTGCTGCTGGGATTGATCGCGGGCGTCTATCTCGCCTCCCTGGTCTTCACCTACTTCGACGAACTCTCGCTTTTTTCCAAAGCGCTGGCAGAACGTGTGCAGATGTTGCCCGGCAGCCGCAGCGAATCGACGCGCTATAATTTGATTCTGGGTTCCGCAGAATTGATTGCCGAGAATCCGTGGTTCGGCGTCGGCCTGGGAAAATCAAACGAGTTGTTGCACTACACGGAGTATGAAATCCGCGATCGTTTCAGCTCGACCGTACATAACATTTTCCTGATCATCGCCACGGAAGGCGGCATTATCGGCTGCTTGTTGTTTTTCCTCGTGCTCTGGCGACCGTTCAAACACATTTATCGCATTGCCCGGGTTAAGCGTGAAACGAGCGGCGAAGAAAACCGTGTGGCCGCCGCCGGCATGGTGGGCGGCTACAGCGCCATTCTCTTTGCCATGTTGTGGTACACCGGCATGTTGGATCAGGCCGAGTTGCCCTTGATCATGACCTTTATCCACCTGGCGAAAGCGCTGCGTCCGGATCCCATCATCAAACCGGCGGCCAACGGCAGGATTGAGGACGCGCCGCAGGAAAATAAATTTCACACCAACGGCAATGGGCATATGGCTGCGCTGCCGGCGCACGCATTGAGGTCGTTTCCAGTTTTGGAGGTGAGCAAAAATTGATTTCGGTGAAAACCCCCATGCCCTCGCCACGCAGGCGCATCTTGTATTTCACCTCATTTTTTGTGTCGCAAGGCGGCGCCAGCCTGAGTTTTTTGAAATTGTTCGAAGCGTTCAATCGCGGCAACTTCGAAGCCTTTGCCGTTGTGCCGGAGGAGGCGCGTGCGCAAATCGCGCAACAACAGCTTTCTGCGGAATTGACCAGCCGCTTGCATTATCTCCGCATCGATCGCATTTCGCGCCAGTTGTTGCATCCCGTGCGTTTGCTGCGGTTCATTGGCCGCGCCATTACCGGCGTTTTAGTGTTGCGCCGCATGCTGCGCCAACTGCGCATCGAAGTGGTGCATTCCAATGATTTGCGTGACTTTCACGCCCCGCTTGCCGCGTGGAGCTGCGGCGTTCCGGTGGTTTGGCATTTGCGCGCAAGCCGGCCGAATCCGTTCACGCGGTATCCGGTGGCGACGATGATCCATTTATTCGCCACCAAGATCGTCGCCGTTTCGCATTGCACGGCGCGGCAAATGGTGCTCAAGCGCAGCTTCGTGCAAAACAAAGTTGCGGTGATTTATAATCCCGGGCCGTATCGCGAGAAATTTCATTCGCGCATTGACGGCGCGCCGTTGCGGCGGGCATTCGGTTTCCCGCCGGAAGCCCCGGTGATCACGATGATCGCCAAGCTTTCACGGCGCAAGGGCCACATGGTTTTTGTGCAAGCGCTGCCCCTCATCCGCGCGCAAATTCCGGCGGCGCGTTTTCTCATTGTCGGCGGCGAATTGGAAGGCCATGAAGATTATGCGCGCGCATTGCGTGCGCAAGCCGAGCCGTTCGTGCGCGAGGGCATTCTGCTCTTTGCCGGCGAGCGCAACGATGTGCCTCAAATCATGGCGGCAAGCGATGTCATCGTGCAATCTTCGCTTTGCCAGGATGCGTTTCCGGGCGTCGTGCTCGAAGGCATGGCGACCGGGCGCGTCGTGGTTGCGTGCAACGCCGGCGGCATTCCCGAGCAAATTACCGACGGCGAGGACGGGCTGCTCTTCATCATGGGCGATGCCCACGATCTCGCGCGCCAGGTCATTCGCGTGCTTTCGAATCCAGCATTCAAAGAAGAGTTGGCGCATGCTGCGGCAAGGAACCTCGACCGCAAATTCAATTTCGACAAATTTGTGCGCGAATTTGCAGAGCTGTATCAAACGCTGAAGATTGCGCCTGGCGCGCGCCGGGAAAATTCTGTTGACGCGCCCCTCCCGGGAAGGCGCGAAGCCGTTTCGGTCAACGAAAAAATGGAAGCCAGCTCGATTTAATGGCTGCAAGGCGGATAAACCGCAACTCAAAGGAAATTGCCAACGGATAGAATCAACCCGGCGGATGGAAAAGCTTTTTAACAGTTGGGTTGTTTCTATCCGGTGGAAAATTTTTTTGCTTTTATGGCGACAATTTCACTTTAACGGAACTAATATGCGAACTCGCCTGCGGACAAGCCGGCATCATGTTTTGGATCTTGAAAGAACATTTAGGATGAACCTGCGATCATGAGCTTACCATCACATCATTCCCGTCTTATTATTCTAGGTCTGGACGGCGCGACCTTTGATTTGATTACGCCCTGGGTCGAGCAAGGAAAATTGCCGCAACTGGCGGCGTTGATGCAAGAAGGCTGCTGGGGCCCGTTGCGCACCGTGATCCCGCCGAGCACGGCCGTTGCGTGGAATTCCTTCGCCTCCGGCAAAGGGCCGGGGCGCCATGGTTTGTTTGAGTTCATGCGCCGCCGCCCGAATTCCTATCGCATCGAGCCGGTGAACTCCGACGAAGTGGAGAGCGCGCGCTTGTGGGATATCATGGCTTTTCATGGCAAGCAATCGATCATTCTCAATCTGCCGATCACCTATCCGGTGCGGCCCCTTAATGGCCACATGGTTGCCGGCTTGCCGGTGCCGGCTTCCGGCCCGAATCGGTGTTATCCCGAAAATTTAATCGAGGAATTCGAGAAAATTGTGCCGGGTTACAAACCGCTGCCGAGTGTGAGCTTCTCCGGCAAGAATGAAAAGGAATATCTCGAGGATTTGCTCGGCACGCTGCAAAACAAAATCACAATTGCGCGCCATTGCCTGAAAAACAAGGCCTGGCATCTGTTCGTGCAGGTGTTCAGCGAAACCGATTTTTCCATGCACTCGTTCTGGCGCTACGCGGACAACACGCACTCGAAGTATCGCCCGGAAGATCATCAGCGCTATGGCGACGCGATTTTCAAAGTCTACCGTGTGATCGATGATTTCATCGGCGAGGTGCGGCAGAATTATCCTGAGGTGCCGTTGCTGCTGGTTTCCGATCACGGCTTCGGGCCGTTGGAGTACTACATCTACAGCAACACCTGGTTGCTGCGCGAAGGCTTTCTCACGCCCAAACGCAGTCTGGCGGCGCAGCTCAAATATCGCGCTTTTCAGGCCGGCGTCAGCCCGAGCAATATTTTTTCCATGATCAACATGATCGGGCTGAGCAAGGTCAAGCGCAAAGTCAAAGGCACGCAAGCCGGCTACAGCCTGGCGGAGAAAGTTTT
This sequence comes from Candidatus Zhuqueibacterota bacterium, assembly GCA_003576975.1. Lineage (GTDB taxonomy): Bacteria > Zhuqueibacterota > Zhuqueibacteria > Zhuqueibacterales > Zhuqueibacteraceae > Coneutiohabitans. The sequence continues at coordinate 1,361 of QEVD01000253.1, read as the reverse complement.
CTTCTCGTTCCCGGATATCGATTGGCGGCGTTCGCGCGCGTATTCCATTGGCGGCGGCATTGCGGGTTTGATTTTTGTGAATCTCCAGGGGCGCGAGCCGGAGGGCGTGGTCAAGCCCGGCGCTGACTACGAAGCCACGCGCGATGAAATCACGCAGCGTTTGCGCCAATTCCGCGATCCCAAAACCGGCGAAGCGCTGATCGGCGAAATTTACAAACGCGAAGAGTTGTTTGACGGCCCGTTTTTCGAGCGCGCGCCCGATCTTGTCTATTTCCCGAAGGATCCGCGTTACATCGTCTTCAGCAGTTTCTCGTTTTCGTCGCATCGCGTGATTCGCGATCCGGGACATTACATCACCGGCCAGCACCGCATGGACGGAATTTTTCTGATGCATGGCGCGGCCGTGAAGAAAGGCCAGCATCTGAAAAATGCGCGCATCATCGATATCGCGCCCACTGCGCTTTACCTCATGGGCCACCCCATTCCCAACCGCATGGAATTCGAACACAACAAGAATGACGAGCAGATGGTTTACAGCGAGGAAGATCGCGCCGAAGTGGAAGCGCGGCTGAAGAGTTTGGGGTATTTGTAATTTATTAGCCAATAACCACCAGTCATTAACCATTGATCATTAAGCCATGAGGCGCTCAAAGTTTGAATAAAATTCTGAAAATTATGGCAGAATTATTTATCGACAGAATGATTCAAAATAATTCTGCCGATAAATCATCCTGCCAAAGTTTTTGTGGCGATGCTCAATGACTTCGACGCATTTCGGTGGAAAAACTCTATCGCCGATGGTCACCGAAGACCCCGAGTTTCGCCGAACAGTTATTTGCTGCTTCGCAGAAGTTTTGATTTGCAGCTTGTCTGCAAATCGGGGTAGCCATTAGTCATTGTCAATGGCGAATTGCTAATTATTAATTTTAATGTCTGACAGTTCATGTTCAATTGTCAATGTCACAATGAATAAAACGTCACGCAGCTCTAAGCTTCTTTTTTTCGGAATGGACGGCGCTACCTGGCGCATTCTAAAGCCGATGATGGCGCAAGGCCGCCTGCCGAATTTGCAGCGGTTATGCGACTCCGGCGCCTCCGGCATTTTGCAGTCGATCGAGCCGATGGTATCTCCGGCGATCTGGACGAGCATCGCTTCCGGCAAAACGCCGGATAAACACGGCGTGTGGGATTTCGTAGTGTCATCGAAGAGCGTGCGCTGCAAACGCGTGTGGGACATGGCTTCGCAATCCGGCTGGCGTGTTGGTTTGTGCGGTTATATGGTGACATGGCCGCCGCCGGAGCTCAACGGCTTCGTGATTCCCGGATCGTTCTCGCGCGGCCCGGAAACGCATCCCGCCTCG
>QEVD01000252.1 GCA_003576975.1 Candidatus Zhuqueibacterota bacterium | reverse complement strand
GAGGCGTATTATTCGCTCATCGCCAGCGCCTCGAATGCGTGGTATCCGCATTACAATGCCGGCAAGCGCCAAATGAAAGACGGCGATTTTTTGTTGATGGATTTTGCGCCGGATTTCGGATATTACATGAGCGACGTCACACGCATGTGGCCGGTGAATGGCAAATTCAACGCCTGGCAGCGCGAGCTGTATGATTTTTATCTCGGCTGCTACGAGGCGATTCTCAAAACCATTCGCGTGGGCGTAAGTGCGGCCGCGATCAAGCAGGAAGCGGTAAAAATCATGGATGATTTGCTGGCGAAAGCGAAATTTTCCAAACCGCATCATCAAACGGCGGCGCGCAATTTTGTGGAATCTTATCGCAGCGGCGCAAACAATCCCGATACCTATCTCGGCCATTGGGTGGGCATGGCCACGCACGATGTTGGAACGTACACCGGCCCGCTCAAGCCCGGCATGGTTTTTACCATCGAACCTGCGCTGCGCGTGCCCGAGGAAAAAATTTACATTCGTCTGGAAGATGTCATCGTGATCACCGCTACCGGCGCGGATATTCTCTCGGATTTTGTGCCGCGCGATCGTGCGCGCATTGAAAAAATCATGGCAGAGAAAGGAATTTTGGAAACGTATCCCGCGGCAGAGTCGATCAAATGATAAAGACTTGAGCTACTCCGCGATGACGATTGCTCTGCGCGGTTTTTAATGAATGTTGTTGAACGCAGATGATTGAATTAGCAGCGCAAGCATTGGCAGCGTTGCATTGCCTTAATTTTGCCTCATCTCTATTTCTCCCTAAACATTTTGATGGCTTGATTTTTTAGTCGTACTGCATTTTCCCGTTCTATCATGGATGCGTCGTCATGCGAACGAAACGGCTTGGTTTTTTTATTCGGTTTTTATTTCCGGCAATTATCGCCCGGATGTTGCTGACGCCAACTTTACTCGCGCAGACTTTTAGCGAGCGCCCGCTCAAATTCGAGCATCTCACCGTGGCGCACGGGCTTTCGCAAAGCTCGGTGCATTGCATGCTACAAGACCGCCGGGGCTTTATGTGGTTTGGCACCGGCGACGGCTTGAATAGATTCGATGGCTACAACTTTGTGGCATATAAAAATCAAGCCGCGGATTCCACCTCAATTTCGTCAGATTGGATTTTGTCGATTTATGAAGATCGCGCGGGCACACTCTGGGTTGGAACCTTCAGCGGCGGCCTCAATCGGTTTGATCCCGCAACCGAACAATTCACCCGCTTTGTTCACGACCCCGGAAATCCTCACAGTTTAAGCGAAAACAAAGTTAACACCATCCACGAAGATCACACCGGCGCCTTGTGGATAGGCACCGAGCATGGGCTTAATCAGCTTGATCACGTCACGAACACGTTTACTCGTTTCCTGCCGGACCCACAAACTCCCCACAGCCTGGGCCATCCCACGGTCTGCGCCCTCTATGAAGATCGCTCGCGTACAATCTGGATTGGCACGGAAGGCGGAGGATTGCATCGCCTTGATCCTGCCACGAAACAATTTACCCGCTTTGTCCACGACCCCAATGATGCTCACAGTTTGAGCGACAATATCGTGCGCGCCATTTACGAAGATCGCGCCGGCAGGTTGTGGATTGGCACGGGCCGGGGGGGACTCAATCAATTTGATCGCAGCACGCAAAAATTCACACGCTATGCTTTTGATCCGAATCCCGATCTTTCTTCATTTTTTCAAGGGCAGTCGGGATATGAACTAAGTCATCCCGAAGTGCGATCTATTTGTGAAGATCGCTTTGGAACTTTCTGGCTGGGCACGCTGGGCGGCGGGCTGAATCGGTTTGATCCCGCCACCGGGCGATTCACGTATTATGTCGAAAATCCCAATCCTGCGTCTCGTACAGAAGGCAGCGCAAAACACAGCCTGAGCAATAACCGCGTTTTTTCCGTGCGTAGCGACCGTGCGGGCGCCCTGTGGATTGGCACGGACAATGGATTGAATAAATTGGATCCCGATCGAGCGCCGTTTACGGCGTTAGTCAACGAGCTTGAGAATTCTCAAAATTCTTCTCACAATATTATTTGGGCCATTTGCAAAGATCGCCGCGGCGGGGCCCTTTGGATTGGAACGGAGAACGGCTTCTTCCGCAGAACACGGGACGAACGCGGGCAAGAGCAGGCGGTTTATTTCAGCAACTACTCGAAGGAGCATTATGAGAACAAGGTCAATGTGATTTACGAAGACCGCCGCGGCATGCTTTGGGTCGGAACGGATTACGTGCTGAAACAATTCGACCCCGACGAACTGATAAGAACAAGCAACGGGCGCTTTGGGGTGATCCGCTGGGAAGATGATCCGCAAAATCCCAGCGTGCTGAGCCGAATGCAAATCTTTTCCATCTGCGAAGATTCCACGGACGCTAACACTCTTTGGGTTGGAACGAGCGGCGGACTCGTGCGGCTGCGACGGAACGACGACGGCCAATATCATCGCACTGCGTACAAACAGGATCCGAATGATCCTAACGGACTTGACAGCAACAGCCTCCGCCCGCTTTTTGTTGATCATTCCGGCGTACTGTGGGTTGGGACCTGGCACGACGGACTTCAGCAGTTTGATGCAGCCTCGGGCCGCTTCAAACGCTTTGCTCACGACCAGAAGAATCCTTACAGCTTGATCAACAATGTCATTCGCTCCCTCCATGAAGATCGCGCCGGCAGGCTTTGGATCGGAACGGACGGCGGGCTGGACTTGTTCGACCGGCACACGGAACAGTTCCAGCATTATACCGAGAAAGACGGCCTGCCCAACAGTGCGATATGGGGCATTTTGGAGGATGATCACGGCCGTTTGTGGTTGAGCACCAATAACGGCATCGCTTGTTTCACGGCGACAGCTTCCGCGTTTAAAAACTATACGGTCGAGGATGGTTTATCGCACCAGGAATTCAATCGCGGGGCCTGGTTTAAAAGTCGCGGGCTTTTAAGCGCTATAATACCGATGACGCCGAGGGCGTGGCGATTGTCGAAAAAGGCATTTTCGCCCGGCGGGAGATCAATCTCTCTTACAAAGACAACATCATTTCCTTTGAATTTGCCGCCTTGAATTTCCGGAATCCGGAAAAGAATCAATACGCTTATAAACTGGAAGGCTATCGCGAGCAATGGATTCAACTGGGCGCGCATCGCGAGGCCACGTTTACCAACCTCGACCCCGGCGAATATGTCTTGCGCGTGAAAGGCTCAAACAACGACGGCGTTTGGAATGAAGCAGGCGCGTCATTTAAAATAACCATCACCCCGCCGTGGTGGCAAACCTGGTGGTTTCGGATTTTGAGCGCGGTCACACTCATTGTTCTCGCCCTCGCTGCGCATCGACTCCGAATAGCGGATATGCAGGCACGAAACAAGGCATTGGAAAAAGAAATTGCCGCGCGCAAACAGTCCGAAGCCTCGTTGCAGCAAGCGTTCACGGAAATCGCGCAGTTGCAGGAACAACTGCAAGCCGAAAACATCTATCTTAAAGAAGAAATCAAGCTGGAGCACAACTATGAAGAGATTATCGGCGAGAGCGAAGCGCTGAAGTACGTACTCCACAAAGTCGAGCAAGTCGCGTCCGGCGACACCACCGTGCTGCTGCTCGGGGAGACCGGTGTTGGCAAGGAATTGTTTGCGCGCGCCATTCACAGTCTCAGTCCGTATCGCGAGCGCCCGTTGGTGAAAGTGAATTGCGCGGCGCTGCCCTCGCATTTGATCGAAAGCGAATTGTTCGGTCACGAGAAGGGCGCCTTCACCGGCGCGGTGGAAAAGCAGATCGGCCGCTTCGAGCTGGCAGAGGGCGCGACGATTTTTTTGGATGAAATCGGCGAGCTGCCGCTGGAATTGCAACCCAAGCTGTTGCGCGTGCTGCAAGACGGCGAGTTCGAGCGTCTGGGCAATCCCAAAACTCTCAAAGTCAAAACGCGCGTCATCGCCGCGACCAATCGCGATTTGGACGAAGAAATCCGCTTGGGCCGGTTTCGCAAAGATCTTTTTTACCGCTTGAACGTTTATCCCATCACCGTGCCCGCGCTGCGGGAGCGCCGGCAAGACATTCCCCTGTTCGTGCAGGCGTTCGTGCAAAGGTTCAACAAAAAACTGGGAAAAGCTCTCGACACCGTTCCGCAGAAAACCATGCAAGCCTTGTTGCAGTATGAATGGCCCGGCAATGTTCGAGAGCTGCAAAACGTCATCGAACGCGCCGTGGTTACGGCGACTGACGCCACATTACGGATCGAGTTGCCGATGCCGTCCGGTGCAAAAAACGCCGGTGCCAAAACGCTCGAAGAGGTCGAGCGTGAACACATTTTGAAAACTCTGGAAGCAACGCAGTGGAAAGTCGAAGGGGTGGAAGGCACGGCGGCGAGGTTGGGCCTCAATCCCAGCACCCTGCGCAGCCGCATGAACAAGCTCGGCATTCGCCGGGTGTGAGTCTCAAAACCATTATGGCGTGTAAATAATAACTTTGACTTTTTGCCCACGATATTTCGCGGCTTCCGTGATATGTCGCGGGTTTGCGTGGCATTGATCTTTCTTTTCTTAGTACCGCAGTTAGTCTCTCCTGCCTAATAAACAATATCTTATCTGCCTCACCCACCATACCGCTTAACGCGGCATAAGGTTTGGCTACTTCGGCGTGTCTTGTTATAACCATTTGAGCACGCACCAGCCATGACCATCCTCAAATTAACTGTTTTAATCAAACCGCAGAAGCGAACGGAGTTTTTGCAGGCGATGCAGTCGCTCATCCTGGCCGTACCGCCGGAATTGGGCTGCCTGGAGCGCGCCGTTTACCAACGCATTGATGACGAAAATGCCTATTGCTGCGTGCAAATTTGGGAATCCCAGGAAAAAATGGCCGCGCACGTTAGTACCGACCGTTTCAAGGCCTTGCTGGGCGCGATACAAGTTTTGGGTGAAAAGAACGAGTTGAGCCAGAGTGTTTTATATCCTCTCAAAGCAAAGGCTGAGATCCGACCATGAAGTTCTGCCAATGCCCGAGCAAACCTTTCTCAAAAAAATTCTGGCGGTGATCGAAACGCGTCTCGGCGACGAGCGCTTTAAGGTGGTGGAATTGAGCCGCGAGGTCGGGATCAGCCGTTCGCAACTCCACCGCAAGCTGCGAGCGTTGCAGCAACCCTCGGCGAGCGCGTTGCTTCGTGCGGCGCGCTTGCGCCGGGCGCAGGCGTTGCTCAAGCAGACTGATCTCGCCGTCACCGAAGTGGCTTATCGGGTTGGTTTTCGCAGCACGGCGTATTTTGCCCAGTGTTTCCATGAAGATTTTGGCATGACGCCCACGCAATTTCGGAAACGGCCGTGAAGAGGTTGTGAAGTCCGACTTGCGCAACGAGATTCTCTAAATTTGAAAAATCGCGAAGCGCAAGTCGGACTTCGCCCCGAGTGTTAAAATTTTTTCAGCGTGCAACCTAATTGATATTCACGCCGCGCGCGATGCGGTACTAGGATGGAGTAAGTTTAGACAAACCTCCTTTGTCATGGCTGACTCCCTCTCTCCAAGCACGGCTGTGTTGAACACCTAACGATAAATTGCTCTCTGACTAGATGGTTTCAGGGTTAACCGCTTTCAACCATTTAGCCGGTTAACAATTTCACCATTCACTGATGTATTCGTCACAACATTCATTCAGGAGGCTGTATGAGAAGAGCAGTACGTAATCGTGTGACCGCCGTCGCCCTCGTGGCGTGGCTGGTTGCAATGTTGGGAACCGGTTCGGCGCAAGAGTGGCGCAAGCTGCGGGAAGAAGGCGCGAATTTCTATGACATTCAGCGCAGCTTTGAAAAAGCCGAGGCGCAGGCGCTGCAAAAGCAGGCGGTGCAAAAAGATGGCGATAGAGAAGCATTTGAAGATGAGGGCAAAGTGCCAGGCTATACGAGCTTCAAGCGCTGGGAATATGAAATGGAGCCGCGCGTCTATCCGAGCGGCAATTTTCCCGCGCCGGATCAAGAAGCTCGGGCTTTTCAAGAATATTTGCAGCAGCACGGCGCGCTCATGAAAGGCGCCGCCACCCCCGCTTCGGTGGCCACGGCCATACCGGCAGCTAATTGGACTTCCCTGGGCCCAACCTCGTGGGTGCTCACTTCAAACAGCGTGGCCCCTGGTCTCGGCCGAATTATAGCGATTGCCTTTCATCCGACCGATGCCAACACCATCTTTGTCGGCACGCCGGCCGGTGGGTTGTGGAAGACCACCAATGGCGGCACGACCTGGAGCACCAACACCGACAATCTCACGGTGCTTGGGGTGTCGAGTATTGTGATCGACCCCTCCAATCCGAATACTATGTATATTGCCACCGGGGACGCCAAGTCGGTCCACACCAAAAGCGTCGGCGTGCTGAAATCAACCGACGGCGGCGCGACTTGGAACACCACCGGGCTCAACTGGCAAGTGACGCAGAGCCGCACGATCACCAAGCTGCTCATGCATCCGACCAATTCCAGTATTCTGATGGCCGCCTCCACCAACAGCGTTTTTAAAACCACGAATGCCGGCGCGACTTGGTCGCAAAAGTTGACCGTGGGTGGTTTTGTCAAAAACATTAAGGACATAGAATTCAAACCGGGCGATCCGACGACCGTCTATGCGTCGACCGCCACAGAATTCTACAAATCAACCGATACCGGCGATAACTGGACCCAGATTACGACCGGCGTGCCGACCGGAACCACGAGAATTGAGATCGGGGTTACGCCGGCCAATGCAAATTATGTTTATTTGCTCGCCAGCAAATCGACCGATAACAGTTTTAAGGGATTTTATCGCTCGACTGACAGCGGCACTTCTTTCACCACGCAATCTACGACCCCGAATGTTCTGGGTTATCTAACCGACGGTTCCGATGCCACTGCCGGCCAGGGCTGGACTAACATTATTCTTGCGGTTTCGCCGACCAATGCCGACGAGATTTACACCGGCGGCATCAACATCTGGAAATCAACCAACGGCGGCGTGAACTGGACCAACAAGACGCATTGGATCTATTCCACCAACCCTGCGGCTTATGTTCATGCCGACATTCAAGTCTTCGCGTTCAATGGCTCAACTCTCTATACCGGCACCGATGGCGGATTCTATAAATCTACCGATGGCGCCAACACTTTCACGGACCTGAGCGCCGGATTGGTCACCACGCAGTATTATCGCATCGGCAGTTACGCCGGCAGCGCTAATCTGGTTTATGGCGGCGCGCAAGACAACACCATCACCCGTTACAGCGGTTCGGGCATTTGGGAGAGCTTGAGAAGCGGCGATGGCGCCGAATGCATCGTTGATCCGACCAACTCCAACATCGTTTACATGTCCACGCAAGGCGGCAGTTTGTCCAGATCGAGCAACGCCGGCGTGAGTTGGTCTTCCATTAAGAACAATATCAATGAGGCCGGCGCGTGGGTGACGCCGTATGTGATGGATCCAGTCACCAATACCACCTTGTACGCCGGTTACGTCAACGTTTGGAAGACTACTACGAGCGGGGTTGGCACGAATGCTTGGACCAAGCTTTCCAGTTTTGCGAACACCGCCACGATCGTCGATTTGCGAGTGGCGCCCTCGAATGCGAATTATATTTACGTCTCCAAAACCGCCAACGTCTATCGCAGCAGCGACGGCGGCGCCAACTGGACCGACATTACTGCCGGGCTGCCAACCGCAGCCTATCAGCAAATTGCCGTGGCCAGCAACGATCCCCAAAAAATCTGGATTACGCTGTCCGGCTATCTTAGCGGCAATAAGGTTTTTGCCTCCACCAATGGCGGCACGACTTGGTCGAATTATTCCGGCACGCTGCCGAACCTGCCGTTTAACACCATCGTGTATCACAATAACGGCGGCACGGATGCGCTCTATGCCGGCGCCGATATTGGCGTGTATTATCGCGACAATACGCTGTCGGATTGGCAACTGTATCAAACCGGCCTGCCCAATGTTCCAATTAAGGAGCTTGAAGTTCATGCGAACAGCGGCAAGCTGCGCGCTGCCACCTTTGGCCGCGGGCTGTGGCAAACGGATTTGGTGCCTCCGCCGGGCGCGGCCCTGGCGTTTGATGGGACAAATGACGTGGTTCTCGTGCCGAATGTTTCGGCGCTCAATTTTGACTCTGGCTTAAAGTTTACTATTGAAGCTTGGGTAAAAATGGACGGTCTTACGATTTCAGGCGTCTCAGGCACTGTCGTGGCAAAAGGTTTTGGATCTGCCGGCGAACAGTACGCTCTCGATGTTTTATCCGGTAGTACCCGCTTTTATGTTTTTGACGGTTCCACAAATTTAGCCATCATTTCGATACCGGAAATTACAGTTGCGGAAGGTTGGGTACACTTGGCGGCGGTTTTCGATGTGTCACAAAATCTCATGCAATTGTACAAAAACGGCGCATTGGCTGGAAGCACCACGCCCCTCGCCTCTTTGATATCGACGACTGAACCGGTGAGTATCGGCAGTAAGAAGTCTGATTCCTTTTCAACGACTTACACCGAAACTTTCAACGGAAAGATTGACGAAGTTCGCATCTGGAACGTCGCACGCAGCGCGGCAGATATTTCGGGAAAGATGAGTTGCGAACTCACCGGCACGGAAGCGGGCCTCGTCGCCTACTACAAATTCAATCAGGGTTTGGCCGGTGCCAGCAACGCCGGTGAGACCACGCTGATCGATGCTGCCGGCGGCGACAATAACGGCACGCTGAACAATTTCGCGCTGACCGGCACGACTTCCAACTGGGCAGCGCCGGGCGGCGTGCAGAGCGGGACAACTTGTGGCACGATGGCTATGCTCATCGCCAATGCCGGCAATGATCATCCGCATAGCGGCGGCGCGACCAAGCTCAACGGTTTCGCCAGCGGCGGCAACGGCGGATACACCTATGCTTGGGCGGTCCAATCCGGGCCGAACATGGGCAGCGAGCAATTCAGCAATGTGTCGGCGAAGGATCCGATTTTCAAGCCGGCCGCAATTGGTGCTTACGTTTTGCGCTTTACAGCGAAAGACCGCATGAATACGATGGCAACGGACAACGTGACGGTTACGGTTAATGCCTTGTCCTCGGCAAGCGTCAGCGGCGATGATCCGGTGAATCCGGGTTCCACGCACACTTATACCGTTTCGACCGATGCGAGCAATCCGAGTTATATGTGGATAGTGACGAATGGTACGGTCGTCGGCGATAACGACCAGCCTTCCGTTGATGTCGAGGCCGGCCAACCTTCGGGCGACATGCTGGTTGAAGTGTACGTGACCGACGGCGTGACCAACGACGTCGTCTATGCGTTCAAGAGCGTCACGGTCAACAACCCCAATGCTTTGACGGCTGATGCCGGTCCGGATCGCACGATCATCGTTGGCGGCTCTGCCACGATTGGCGGCAGTCCCTCCGCGATTGGCGGCATCCCGCCTTTGACTTATGAGTGGTCTCCCACCACGGGCTTGAGTGATCCGAACGCGGCGAATCCTCTCGCCTCGCCGATCACCAGCACCACTTACACGCTCACGGTTTCGGACGGGTTTGGCCTCATGGCCACGGATCAAGTGGATGTGAATGTGACCGTGGTGCAAGTGAAACCGTTTGTGTTCCTCGGAAACAAAATCACACTGGCGCGGACAAAGCAACACACGCCTGCCGGTGACATGCATTCCAACGGCACGCTGACGGCGTCGAAAGGCGATCCCAGCACGTACAATTCCAACCTCACGGCCGTGAGCAAGATCACCATTAACAAAGACAACACCATCAACGGCAATGTGAAAGCGCCGAGTATCAGCAATTCCGGCAAGATCAACGGCACGAAGACGATTGGGCCGGTGGCGAACGAACCATTGCCGAGCTTGAGCTACAGCGCTACTGGCTCGAACAAAACCGTGCCGAGCGGCAGCTCGCTCACGCTGGCACCGGGTTCGTACGGCATTGTCACCGTGAGCAGCGGCGGCAAGCTCAAGCTTTCCAGTGGCGAGTATTTCATGAAAGAGCTGCGCGCCTCAAGCTCCAACGCCGTGATCGAGATCACGATTACCGGCGGCAATCCGGTGACGATCAACGTCGTGAGCAATTTCCAGCTCGGCAAAGAAGGCGAGATTCGCTTGCTGCCCAACGGCGAGTCTGACAGCAAGCTCGTGACCATTAACACGCGGCAAAGCACGGCGGTGAGTATCGGCAGAGAAGCCTATTTCCTGGGCAATTTTAACGCGCCTAGCGCCGTCGTCACGCTGGTGAAGAACAGCCAGTTGCGCGGCGCGATGCCGGGGCCGGGTAACCTGCCGAAAACGCCGGGCGAGGTTTATGAAGTGGATGATGAAAATGCGCCGGTGGCCAGTTATGAATTGGCGCAGAATTACCCGAATCCGTTCAATCCCGAAACCGCGATTCGTTTTGCCTTGCCGGATGCGGGCACTGTGACGGTGAAGCTGTATTCACTCTCCGGTCAAATGGTGAGAGAGCTGGTTAACGGCAGTTTTGGCATCGGTCGCCATGAAGTCGTTTGGGATGGCCGTGATGCGTCCGGAGCAGTAGATCGTCCACGGCGCGAACGGCGACGTGGCGTTTACGCAGACGCGCAAAATGACGTTTGTGAAGTGAGAGGTAAAACGTAAGGCATAAAACGTAATCGCTGAAGTTGCGTCTTACGGTTTACAGGTTAAGAGTTGGCTGGCAGCCGGACTTTCGTAAATCCCCCTGCTCACAGCAGGGATGATGACGGGAGTCCGGCTGTATCTTGACATGTGCTTTACCGACCTCTTGGCTGGAATTTGGTGGACGTACGTGGGAGGTTTTCTTATAATTGCCTGCTATGCGGAACCTCGTGGCCATTGCGCTTTTATTTTTCATGCTGTTGCAGGCAGCAGGCTATATTGTTGTCTTTGAAATCCAAAAGCATGGCGTTCGCCGGGAAATCAAGCAACAAATAAAAGCCGGCGTGCCGCAGGCGGAGCTAGTTCTGTTCAAAATTTGTGAGGAGAAGCCCGACCCTGCGTTTCAGCGCGTTGACGAACACGAATTCCGATATGATGGCAAGATGTATGACATCGTTCGCCAGGAAAGTCATGGCGACACAACCTGGTATTACTGTCTTGCTGATGAAAAGGAAACGCAACTGTTTGCCCATCTCGAGGAATTGGTCAAACGCGGCATGAACCAAAATCCGGAACAGCAGCAACGTCTTGAAAGGCTTTTGAATATATGTGGCCTGCTTTTCTTTAGCCCCGGAGATGAGCTGGCTTGCCGCGAGGCTATCGCAGAAATGGCATTGAGCAATGATTGTTTCGAATTAAAAAACTGGATTACCTCTCCGCCCACCCCCCCGCCTGAAGCATAAGATCCCGTAAAAATTTTTTGCCGTACATGGTTTGCCATGACCCGCCTTTGCGCGGTTATTGGCATTACATTATTGGCCTGCGCTGCCTGTGCGTGAGCCCTCATGATTTTTATGCGGTCGTATGAACTTTAAGCGAGGAGATAACACGATGTGTATCGCCAAACGTGGTTGGAAAAATTTTGTGCTCGCGATTGTCAGCGGCGCGGCCGTCACACTTGCGGCGCAAAGCGAGCAGACTGACACGAATGCGGCCGACAGCACGGTTTACGAATTCGAGCAAGTTACCGTCACCGCCCTCCGCTATCCGGAGCAGGCGATTAATGTTCCGCTTGCCATCAGCGTGCTCGGCCCGGAGCGGCTGCAAAACACGCGCGGCTATGGTTTGGAAGAGGCGCTGAAATTCGTTCCCGGTGTGCTGACGCAATCGCGCGCCGGCAATCAGGATGTTCGCATCACCATTCGCGGCTTTGGCGCGCGCGGCGCCGGCGATCGTTCCAACGCCGGCACCTCTCGCGGTATTCGCATTTTGCTCGACGGTTCGCCGCAAACCGAACCGGATGGCAGAACGGCGTTTGACTTGATTGATTTAAGCCTGGCGCAACGCATTGAAGTGATTCGTTCGAATGCCTCGGCAGTTTGGGGCAATGCCTCGGGCGGCGTGATCAATATTATTTCTGCGCCCACGTTCGAGGCGGCTTTTGTTTCGCCGCAGGTGTTGAGCGGCAGCTTCGGCTTGCAGAAATATACGTTGCAAACCGGTGTGAGGTTAGGCGAGGCGAGACTGGCGCTGGCGTTGAGTAATACCTCGTTTGACGGCTGGCGGCAAAACTCGGCAAGCGAGCGGATGCTGATGAATATCAGCTTGTTGTCCCATCCCGGCGAACACACGAAATTCGGCGTGTATCTCGTCGGCGCAAAAAACAAATTCCTTATTCCCGGGCCGTTGTCGCAAGCGCAGTTTGAGACCGAGCCGCAGCAGGCAAATGCCACATACCTGCAGCGCAGTGAACGCCGGTACAATCACTTGGGGCGCATCTCGGCGGCCTTGAATCACGATCTCAATGACACGCATGGCTTTTCTGCCCTGGCTTTTGTCGAGCCAAAATATTTGCAGCGTTCCGAGCGCGGCACGTTCCGTGATTTCAACCGCTACCACGTCGGCGGCAACATGGCATATCGTTTTCACCAAAACCTTTCTGCCGCGGTGCAGAGCACGCTTCAATTCGGTGTGGATGAAGCTTATCAAGATGGCGCGATTTTGTTTTATAACCTTTCGTCCACCAACGAACGCGGCGAGGTGTTGCAACAAAACAAACGAGAAGGCGCAAATACCTTCGGCGTGTTTGTGCAGGAGGAGTTGAGCTTCGGCAAACGTGTGAGTTTACTGCTAGGCACACGCTACAGCGACGTGAGGTATCACACGCAAGATTTCATCAACACCGCGCTTAATTCCGAAAAATCGTTTGCGCGCTGGACGCCGAAATTTGGCCTCAACTATCGCCCCTCGCCGGCGCATAGTTTTTATGCGAATGTGGGCGGCGGCATCGAAGTGCCGGCCGGCAATGAAACCGATCCCGCCTCGACTTTTGGACAGGATAAAGTATATGCGATCAATCCTCTGCTCGATCCCATCCAATCGTCCACGCTGGAAATCGGCGCCAAACAAGTCATCGTCCCTGCCGGCGCGGCAGTGCTGCGTTCGCTGTCGTATGAGGTGGCCGCGTATCGCATTAATATCAAGAACGATATCATTCCGTATCGCGGTGGCAGATTTTATTTTACTGCCGGGCAAACGCGGCGTAACGGCGTGGAAGCCGGCGCCAAAACGGAATTCGCTTTCGGCGTTGCCCTGCAAGCGGCGTTTTCGTATGCCAGCAGCAAATATATTGAGTACAAAGTTGATTCGGTGCACTACGGCAGCGCCGGAAAATTTGCCGACTACAAAAACAACAAGGTTGCGGGCATGCCGGAAGTTTTCTACAATCTCGCCCTCCGTTTCGAACCGCCCAAACTGGCGAGTCTGTATGCCGAAATCAATCTGCAAGGCATTGGCGAATATTTTGTCGATGATGCCAATCGCATCAACGTGCCGTCGTACAATATCATTAATCTCACGTTGGGATTGCGCCAGCCGTTGCAACTCACGGAGGAGATGGGCGTGCATGCCTTTTTCGGCGTCAATAATTTGAATGACAAAAAATATGCGGCCTCCGCATTCGTCAATCCAGATATGGTGAACGGTGTGCCAATCTTTTTGGAGCCCGGACTGCCGCGCAATTACGTCATTGGCGTGTCTTTTACTGGGGGCAAGCCAAGAATATAAGCGGAAGTCGTATCTGATCAGCCGTTCGGTATGCCCGATAACTTATCCATCAGCCGGGTTAAGCGCTGGAGCCGGACTTCATTTTCTCGTGCCTCATACATATGCAACACGGGCATGGCTTGATAGCATTTCAACGCCAAGGCGGTTCCTTTCGGACGGGATCGCCTTTTTTATTGCCGGGCAAAAAATGCTTGCTTTTCAACACGGATTGAAACTTCTTGAGGCTGTGACCTTGCCTTGATGCGGTCTGACAATGCTCGACTTGCATTGCAACCGGACGTTTTTATAAGACCTGAAGGTTAGCTCAAGTATTAATTTTTCAATGAGGAGGTGGATCATGGACTCGAATCGAACAACCCGAACGTTTCTAAAATTCAACCTAATGGCGCTGTCTATGTTGTTTTTCCTCACGACAAATTTCGCGTTGGCCCAGCTTGCCCCGCCGGTTGCGGGAAAAAGGCCGAAAAGCGATACGATTCACGGCGACCTGCGCGTTGATGATTATTTTTGGCTGCGCGAGAAAACCAATCCCGAAGTGAAAAAGTATCTCAACGCGGAAAACGCCTATGCTGAACAACTGCTTGCTCCCACCAAAGGTCTGCAGGAGAAGCTTTATCAGGAAATGCTCGGCCGCATCAAGGAAACCGATCTTTCCGTGCCTTATCGCCAGGGCGATTACTTTTATTACTCGCGCACCGAGCAGGGCAAACAGTATTCGATCTACTGCCGCAAGAAAGGCACGCTCGACGCGCCCGAAGAAATCACGCTCGATCTCAACCAGCTTGCGATTGGCAAAAGTTTCATGGGACTCGGCGCTTATGCGGTGAGTGATGACGGCAATTTGCTGGCGTTTTCAACCGATTCCACCGGCTTTCGCATTTACAATTTGCAAATCAAAAATCTCGCGACCGGCGAGCTGTTGCCCGATCATGCCAAAGATGTTGGCTCGGTATTTTGGGCGGCGGATAACAAAACATTGTTTTATGTCACCAAAGATGCCGCCAAGCGGCCCTACCGGCTGTATCGCCATGTTCTCGGCTCGGAGCAATATGATTTGTTATATGAAGAAAAAGACGAGCGCTTCAATTTATTCGGTCGCCGCACGCGCAGCGGAAAATATTTGATTCTTTATTCCGGCAGCTTGACGACCACGGAAGCGCGTTTCATTTCCGCCGACGCGCCTGCAAGTGAATGGCAAATCCTGCTGCCGCGCCAGCAGGATCGTGAATTCGAAGTCGATCATCACAACGAGTTTTTTTATATTCGCGTAAACGACACGGGCCGCAACTTCCGCCTGGTGACTGCACCGGTGCATGATCCGGATGAAAAGAATTGGAAGGAAATCATCCCGCACCGGCCCGAAACGATGTTGGAAGGCATTGATTGCTTCGCCAACTTTTACGCCTCTCACGGATCTGAAAAGCGGTGAGAGCCATTATCTCGCCTTTCCGGAGCCGGCCTACAGCGTGTTTCCGTCGACGAACCGTGAATGGGACACGAATCTCCTGCGTTACAGTTATCAATCCCTGCTCACGCCCAGCTCGGTATTCGATTATGATGTCACGGCGCGCCAGAGCACGCTGTTGAAAGAAACGGAAGTATTGGGCGGCTATGACAAAAATCAGTATGCTTCCGAGCGGCTTTATGCCACGGCCAAAGACGGCGCGCGCATACCGATTTCCATTGTTTATAAGAAAAGCCTTCAGAAGGACGGCCGCAGTCCGGTGCTGCTCAATGGTTACGGTTCTTACGGTTTTGCGCTTCCGGTGAGCTTCAGCTCGAATCGTTTGAGCTTGTTGGATCGCGGCTTTGCCGTGGCCCTCGCGCATATTCGCGGCGGCGGCGAGATGGGCAAGGCCTGGCACGATCAAGGCCGCATGCTGAACAAGATGAACACGTTCACGGATTTCATTGCCTGTGCGGAATATTTAATCGCGGAAAAGTATACCTCCAAAGATCGTTTGATCATCGAAGGCGGCAGTGCCGGCGGTTTGCTGATGGGCGCGGTGACGAATTTGCGGCCTGATCTTTTCAAAGCCGTGGTCTCGCATGTGCCGTTTGTCGATGTCATCAACACCATGCTCGATGAATCGCTGCCGCTGACTGTCGGCGAATTTGAAGAATGGGGCAATCCCAAAAAGAAAGAGGAGTATGAGTACATCAAGCAATATTGCCCCTACACGAATCTAGCCAAAAAGAGTTATCCAGCGATGCTGGTGAAAACTTCGTTCAACGACAGTCAAGTCATGTACTGGGAGCCGGCAAAATATGTCGCGAAAATGCGCAGCTTGAAAACCGACAAAAATTCATTGGCGTTCGTGATCAATATGGGCGCCGGCCACGGCGGCGCTTCGGGACGTTACGATCGCCTGCGTGAGATTGCGCTGGATTATGCCTTTATGTTGATGCAAGTGGGTCTGGCAAGCGAGAAAGAAGCATTGCCGTAGTTTTTGATTATTGGATAGCAATCCCCCCACGGGGGCCATGTCGCAAAGTCTGCACAAAGATGATTTTGTAGCTTTGCCACATTGTGTGAGATTGTTTTAGGACATTGTACGTGGTCTGCGCTGGGGGTGATTCTTCCTTTTGGTAGGGACCAACCGAATCGGAGTACCATGTCTGAATCATCAAAATCATTTGCCGGCTTTTGGGTGCGCCTCGGCAGCAACTGTATTGATGCCATCCTATTGTCATTTCTATCCGGCATTTGCGGCGTTGCTGTTTTGCATGCGTTTCATCCAGTGCTTTCCACCGCCGCATATTTGAAATTCTTCTTTGTTGGAATTGTGCCGATTTCCATGGCGATCACCATTGCTTATTTCGGCTGGTTGAACGCAAAGGGCAAGCAAACTCCCGGTAAGATGTTTTTCAGATTGATGGTGGTTGATGCTTCGTTTACACCTATTCCAGTCGGGCGGAGCTTTGCGCGCACGAGTGTTGATTTTTTTACGCTGGGATTGGGCCATTTCTGGATTTTGATCAATCGAAAAAAACAGGCGCTTCATGACGTTGCCAGCAAGACCTACGTTGTCAGAGTTGCCCAGCCCCGTTCCGGCGAGGCACTTTGGATCGCCGCTGCTTTGGTGTTCGGCTATTTTCTTGCAAGCTTGCCCGGCGGATTCTTGCGACGCGACTTTGTGCAGGCATTTCGTATTCCCACAGGCGCGAGCAAGCCTACTTTACTCGTCGGCGATTACATGATAGTCGATAAACAATGGGCCAAAAGTAAGACACCGCAGCGAGGAGACATTATCATCTTTAGGTATCCTCGCGACGAACAACTGGCATACCATAAGAGATGTATCGGACTTCCTGGTGATACCATTACGATTCGTGCTGGTGAGGTCTGGGTGAATGGCCAGAAGGAGTCGCTTCAGCCTCTGAAGAGAGAATTCGATGCGGAGGAGGGTCGTGAGGTGGTGGAAAGTGAAGCGAGATGGCCGGAGAGCAGCCCCTATCGCATACGACATTACGCGGAACACAACCTGAATGACCAAGACTACGGCCCGGTGATTGTTCCCGATGGCCAATACTTTGTCTTGGGCGATAATCGCGATAATTCTTCTGACAGCCGCTATTGGGGCTTTGTGCGGTTGATTTATTTTTCATGGGATAGGATTAACAATGCCATCCGATGGTCGCGCATTGGCACTGTGATGCAATAAAAGTGAAAGCCATATGATCTCAAGAAGAATTAAACAGTTTCTTTCCGTGCACATTTTTTCGCTTCTGGTTTGCCAGCCGAATCCGAAAGGCACCGCGCAAGCGCAAGTCCATTTGCCCGAGTGGTCGAAAGGCGCGGTGTGGTATCAAATTTATCCCGAGCGCTTTCGCAACGGTGATACACATAATGACCCCATCGCCTCGCGCGCGCTCGGCCACAACGACGCTGAAGAATGGCAGCTTTCGCCGTGGACGTCGAATTGGTACAAACTGCAACCGTGGGAACGCAAACACAGCAACGATTTCTACGCCGAGAATGTCTTCAATCGTATGTACGGCGGCGATCTTCTCGGTGTGATCGATAAACTCGACTATCTCGCGGATCTGGGCGTCACCGCGCTTTATTTCACGCCGATATTCGAATCGCCTTCGAGCCATAAATACGATGCCAGCACCTGGCATCACATCGAGGCGGATTTCGGCGGCAACCGCGATGCTGATCTTGAGCTGATGCACAAGGAGAAAAAAGATACCACGGCATGGGCGTGGTCGAGCGCCGACAGCGTGTTTCTCAAGTTGATCAAAGCTGCGCATGCGCGCGGCATGCGCGTGGTGATTGACGGCGCCTTCAATCACGTCGGCCGCGAATTTTGGGCTTTCCAAGACGTACTCGCGCAGCAACAGAAATCGCGTTATGCCGATTGGTTTGATATCAAGCAATGGGATGATCCGGCTACGCCTGTAAACGAGATGAAGTATCAGGGCTGGTGGAATGTGTGGACCTTGCCCGAATTTCGCGAAGATGAGAACGGTTTGCCTGCCGGGCCCAAAGCATATGCTTGGGCGATCACCAAACGCTGGATGGATCCCAACGGCGACGGCAATCCCGAAGACGGTGTTGACGGCTGGCGACTCGATGCCACCAAAGACGTGTCGCCGAAATTTTGGCGGGAATGGTGTGCGTATGCCCGCCGCCTTAACCCCGAAGTTTATCTGTCCGCCGAGATTTGGAGTGAAGCGCCGGAATGGATCAGCAATGAAATGTTCAACTCGATTATGAACTATCCGTTTGCGTATGCGACGATGAAATTCTTCATCAACCAAAAACGCGCCACGCTTTTGCCCGGAGAGTTTCAAGCAGAATTGCTGCGCTTGCTGAAGATTTATCCCGAAAGCGTGAATTTCGGCTTGATGAATCTTGTGAACACGCACGACACCGATCGTCTCACCAGCATGATTCGCAACCCGGATTTGGATTATGATCAAAAGCGCTCGCCGCGCTACAATCCGGCCTATGATCCCGCCAAGCCCTCGGCCGCTGACGTGAAAACGCAAAAGATGATCATCACGTTTCAAGCGGCGTTTCCCGGTGCGCCCATGATTTTTTATGGTGATGAAGCAGGCATGTGGGGCGGCGATGATCCCGATTGCCGCAAACCCATGATCTGGCCCGAATTCGAATATGAAACTGAAACCTACGAAGGCATCGGCCGCAACGATAAGCCCGGTGCGGTGGCATTCGATCACGATCTGCACCAGCATTATCGCCGGCTGATGCGTCTGAGACAGAATCACCCGGCATTGCGTCTCGGCACCTTTGCGCCGCTGCTGGCGGACGATGCGCGCCGTCTTTTCGGTTTTGCGCGGCACGCGTCGAATGACACGGTGCTGGCATATTTTAATTTGGATGAGCGGGAACACGCGCTGCGTTTGCCGAGAGGAAGCTGGCAGGATATTTTGGGAAGCAACATTGTTCAGATGACTGGCGGCGAAAGTGTATTGAAACTGCCGGCAAAAACGGCGGCGGCGGCCGTGCGACTGCGCAATGATCGGTGAGAGGTTCTGAGAAGTTCCCCCTTGCTTGCGCAGGATATGTGATGGATTTGAACGTCGGACATTGGCAAGCCACGGCTCAGTCGTGGCTGAACTTCCGCGAAGCCGTGGTTGATCTGTTGCAAGCATTGACGCCCCGCCATTTTGCAGCTTGCCTTCCGAGGCATTTTTGCCTATCTTTTTTGCATGATCATCTTCTCGGATTTTGACGGTACCATTGTACAAAACGATGTTGGCAATCTTCTGGCGCGGACATTCGGCGATGCAGCGTCCTGTGCTGAGGCTGTTGCCGCGTGGAAGCGCGATGAAATCAGTTCCTGGCAATGTATCGAGCGCGAAAGCGCCACGATCCGTGTAACGCAATTCCAACTCGAGGCCTTTTGTGATCGTCAAATGTTGAGCAACGGTTTTGTCGAGTTTGCGGCATTGTGTAGCAGTCGCGCTTGGCCGTTGATCGTGCTCAGCGACGGCTGGGATTATTACATTCAACGCATTCTCGCGCGTCACGGTCTCACATTGCCGGTTTACAGCAATCATTTGCGTTTCGCGCCTCCCGATCGCCTGTATTGGCGACGGCTTTTCCGACCGTTGCGGCGCGCGGGAAGCGAATTTGATTTTTGCCAAAGGCGAGCTGGCGGACTGGCTGCAGAAAGAACAAATTACGCATCATCGGTTCGAAGATTTTGTCGAGATCGCGGCTGTTTTGGAGGAAAAACCGGGCAATAACATGCGCATACATTGAAATCGTTTTGGCTGGATGAAAATGTTGTAATTGACAAATGGGGCTGGTGGATTGCAATGAAAGTTCGGGAAGTCATAAAGCTGCTTGAACGTGAGGGATGGCGTCTGGTCCGAACGATGGTGTTCAGCCACGGCTTGGCTGTGGCTTGACCACAGCAGATGCCACGGCCAGGCCGTGGCCGAGCAAGTCGGGATTAGCATATGACTGCCAAAGTTCCTTAGATGATTAGCTTTTTAAAGTTAGAATAAAATTCTGAACGTGTTTCGCCCACTGAAATCCCACTGAAAAGGCTTTTTCCTTTCTGTGGCAGTTCCACTTCTGTGGGCGAAGTTTTCAAACCTGCTCGAAGAGCTTCGATTTTCAGCTTGTCTGAAAATCGGGGTAGGCCATAAGGCGCTCAAAGTTAGAATAAAATTCCGAAAGTTTGTGACAGAACAAATTCTGCCGATAAATCATCCTGCCAAAGTTTTTTCGGCGATGCTCAATGACTTCGACGCATTTCGGTGGAAAAACTCTATCGCCGATGGTCACCGGAGATACCGAGTTTCGCCGAACAATTATTTGCTGCTGCGCAGAAGCTTTGATTTGCAGCTTGTCTGCAAATCGGTTTAATCCATTAAGCGTGAATTCGGAGTTTTAAAAGCAAAGACTTTTCTGTAAGCGGATACAGCTCTTGCTTTATTCGCTTACCAAGAAATCCGCTTACAGTAAGCATTTTAGTTCCGGCTTGTCCGGCTTCGGAATTTTCTGAATACCAAGTCCTTGATTTCATGATAACCCTTTTGCAAGAATTCCCCCTTCTAAAAACCATCGGCGATTTCGCCAATCAGCACGATCAGGAAGTTTATGTCGTGGGCGGATTTGTGCGTGATTATTTGCTGCGCCGCCTGGAAAACGAGAAGGGCGGGCAGGAAATTGATTTTGTCGTGGTTGGCGACGGCATTCAGTTCGCCACCGCGCTGGCGCGGCATCTGCGCGTCGCCAAGCCTACGGTCTTCCAAAAATTCGGCACCGCAATGTTGCGCTGGCAGGGGCAACAACTCGAGTTCGTGGGCGCACGCAAGGAAAGCTACCGCGGCGATTCGCGCAAACCCGAGGTGGAGCCTGCGGATTTGTCCACCGATTTGGCGCG
>QEVD01000775.1 GCA_003576975.1 Candidatus Zhuqueibacterota bacterium | reverse complement strand
TGGTTTCCCGCACCATGCTGCGAATGGCCGGCGTCCGGCGCAAGCGCCGCGGACGAATAAGCGGAGTGTGCAATTTTATTTCTCCCGGGCTGTTTTGAATGGATTATTGCTTATACCCGTTTTCAAACAAGTTGATTCCGGCGTTTGGAATAAAACTTTTCAAGAAACTTTAAAAGCCTCGCCCACAAAATTAGAACTCTCACAGAAGAAAAAGCAAAGGCTTTTTAGTGGGATTTCTTTTCAGTGGACGAAAAGCCGTTAGAATTCCGTTACTGCTTCTTTGCCAACCTATTCGCTTGTCGTTCGCCGGGACATTCACGCGAATGCCAACGCCTCATGCTTCTTCAGATGTGCGTGCGCCTGCGCAATCTCCCCGGCCGTGCGGTGCGCCCTCACAATGCAATCGCTGACTGAAACTCCATCGCGATAATTGGCCGCAAAATGCAATCCCGGGAAGTCTCTCTCTAACCGATTGATAATCTGCTGGTAGCGCTGATGGCCCAGCGCATACTGCGGAATGGCGCGCGCATAGCGGCGCACGTGCATGAACTCCGGCCGGTCGTGTGCGCCGATAAGTTCGCGCAACTCTTGAAGCGTCAGCTCGATGAGTTTTTCATCATTCAAATCCGCGAGATGCGGCTGGCGCGCCCCGCCGATGAACGTGGTGAGCAACACACGCCCGGCCGGAGGAATTCCACAGCGTGCCCAAAATCTGGCGCTTTTCCTTTTTGGGAGCGAGAAAGCCAAAACCATCGAGCGGGTGTTGAACATCTTCCTGCTTGAAGCCCGTGGTCAGTACAACGACCGGAGCATAGGGAATCTGCTGCAACGGGCGGCATGCCTCGGCCAATTCTCCAGAGAAGATCTCTAATAGACGATTCGTTGGAATTGTCAGCACGAGATGTTGCACTGCGAGAGAATAACTCTCACCCCGCTGCCGGAAACTCACTTGCCAATTTGCCTCAATGGGATCGCGTGCGATTTGAAGATTTGAAATTTCATAGAGGATGTTCCGGCCCAGCTTCTGCGCCAGTGCGGTGTTGAGTTGTCCCAAACCGCGGCGGAACGAAAGCATGCGGGCCCGGTCTTTGGCCTTATCTTCGCGTTGCGCGCGCTCTTTGCGCCCGCGAATAGCGCCGCGAATCAAGCTGCCGTAGTTGGCCTCCAAAGCCTTGAGTTTGGGAAAAGCGCAGGCGACGCTCAGGTTATCCGGATCGCCGGCATAAACGCCGGCCACGAACGGATCGATGGCATAATCGAGAAACTCGTTGCCCAAACGACGGCGCACGAATGAAGCGATGGATTCATCTTCTGCCGCCGGCAAAGGTGCGATAAACGGCTCGCGCATCAACCGCAACTTGGCGGCAGGACTAAACAGCGGGGTGCGCAAAAACGCCAACGGACTCATGGGCAACGCTTGCAGGCGCGCGTTTTTGACGATGTACCGCCGTTTGGCTTGCGGACCGGCGGCGATCATTTCATCCTGCAAACCGGCCAACGCGATCAGCTCTGCAATGCGCGGGGAGGTTTCGAGCAGACTGTTGGGACCGGTTTCACAAAGATACCCATCATGCTGCTCGGTCTGCATGACGCCGCCGGCTTGGCGCGTTGTTTCCAGCACGGTGACGGACCCGGAAATGCCCGCGCCGATGATGAGGGCGTCAGTGGTTTTTTCTTCGAGCATATTCTTCGAGCATAATCGTAAAGGTAAAAGCTAATGACAGGAAAATGTATGTCAGGAAAATGCAAGCCGAATAAATATTTTTCTGCCCTTCATCTTTCTGCCATTTGATTTGATCAAATTACCATCACACCGTGCGTGAAAACAGCGCGCGGTTTTGCTTTTGGGTCAGATAAGAATCGAATGTCATGGCGATGTTGCGAATCAACAATCGCCCCATGGGCGTGACGATGATTTGCTCATCGTTCATCTCCAGTAAACCGTCGTCTTCAAGCTCGCGCAAGCTTTCCAAAGCGGGCATGAAGTAGGCGTCGAAATCAATGCCGAAATCACTCACGACGGAGCGCCGATCGAGGCGCATGTCGCACATCAACCGGGTGATCACGTGGCGGCGCAGTTGATCATCCCACGACAAGCGGCAGCCGCGCGCCGTTGCCAGACGGCCTTCCGACATGCGTTTGTAGTAATGCCCCAATTCCTTGACGTTTTGCGCATACACATCGCCGACCATGCTGATGCCGGTGATGCCGAAAGCATACAAATCGCAATTCGCGTGAGTGGAATAACCCTGGAAGTTGCGATATAAGTTTCCGGAGGCTTGCGCCACCGCAAGCTCGTCATGCGG
>QEVD01000251.1 GCA_003576975.1 Candidatus Zhuqueibacterota bacterium | reverse complement strand
ATACCGGTTGCATTGGTAGTGGCATTTCGTTTGCTATTGATTTTTGCGCCAAGTTTATCTGCCATAATTTTCTAATCCTGATGAATGAATTGGCGAAACGGGTATCCATAGACTAACGATCACCTCCGTTATGTATCTCGCTGCCAGTAACTACGAACACACACAACGAAACGCTAAGTCTTCGCCGGAAGGCTTTCGCTTCACCATGAATGATCATACCATCAACAAATGCATCCTCATCGTGGATGATGAAGATGATCTGACCTGGAGCATCTCCAAAACGCTGGCAAAAAACGATCAGCAGCTTGAGGTGATTTGCGTGGGGGACGGCAATGCGGCGCTTACGGTTTTGGCGCAGCGGCGTGTTGACGTGGTGGTTTCGGATATTCGCATGCCAGGCCGCAACGGTTTGGAGTTGCTCTCGGATATCCGGCGCGATCATCCCGGCGCCAAAGTTATTATCATGACTGCAGCCGGCAGCAATGATTTGCGCAAGGAGCTGGAACTGCGCGGCGCTTCGTTCTATCTAGAAAAGCCATTTGAGATTCGCTATTTGCGCCAATTGATTTATGAAGCGCTCGATCTTGCCCCGCCGTTTGCAAACCATACGCCGGACGAAAAAAAAGGCACTGCGGGTTTCACCCCAATTCATGCCGACTGAGAATCACCCTCCATTTTTGTTTCCTATCTTGATTGTCCTCACTTTGGTATTTTCCGAGGCCCTCCTGATTCTTTGATTTGATCGTAATCAAACCGTGAAAATTTCAACGATGGGTGCCGGCAAGATTCAGCCAGTCTTGGCGTTCCAAGTTTTCGCCTGTTCTGAATCTTCCATTACACGATTGTCGCGCAAATACCTCGCTTTCTTGGCCGGTTTGAGCAACGCGATTTGCACGAGAATCAAGCCGTCGACGCAATTGGCAAAATCCGGGTCCACGCCGAAATCCAAAAACCTCACGCCGCCCGCCTCACAAAGCTCGGAGTATTGTTTGTAAAGAATGGGCACGGTGAAACCATAGTAGCGCAGGCTCTCTTTCAGCATTTTCAAATCCTCGGCATAGTGCCTGCTGGCAAAGCGATTGCGCAAATCGTTTTCTGCTCTCATCGGCAAAACAAAAGGATTTTTGGCTTTCGCCAGGCCGCCTTGATCGCCAAACCATTTGCGATAAAAATAAACCAACATGTTTTTGGCATCATCTGAATACGCATTGCTGATGCTCACCGGGCCGAACAAAAATTGGAGGTTGGGATGGTGCTGCAGAAATGCGCCGATGCCCTGCCAGAGATAGTCCAGCGCGTTGCTTTTCCAGTAACGTTGCTGCACAAAGCTGCGCCCCAATTCGATCGCGTTGTGCAACATGGGCAGCAATCTTTCGGAGTAATCAAACAACGTGGCGGTGTAAAAGCCCGCCGGGCCGCGCTGCGCCAAAATATCCGCGCCCAGGCCCAAGCGATAGGCGCCCACGATCTCCAAATCCGCCTCGTCCCACAACACGAGATGCTGGTAATGTTGATCGAATTCATCGTTGTCCAGTTTGCGCCCGGTGCCTTCTCCGACTTTGCGAAAGGTCAGCTCGCGCAAACGCGCGATTTCTCGCATCACTGCCGGCGCTTGGGCAGAGCGTGCGAGTAGAATTTGTTTGCCGTCGGTGGTGGCGCCCAGCAGCTTTGCGTCGGCCAGTTCCGATTTTAAAGTTTTTCGATTGACGGGGTGAGCTATGGTTTTTTCTGTGCGAAAAATGCCTTTTTTGTTTTGACCGAGGGCATAAACATGCTTCTTCAAGAGACGGATACCGGTTTTCGGTTTTATGACATTCGCGCTGAAAGATTTGGCCGGGATCGGGTCGCCGATTTTCAAAGTGATGGTTTTGCCTTTTTTGTTCAGTGTTTCACGAGCCAAAAAGAGGGTCGATAATTTTTCATGCAGCAGCGAAATGACATAAAAAAGCACGGAATTTCGCCCTTTTACAAAGATAGGCAAAATTGGGGCCTCACATTTTCGCGCGAAATAAATTGCGCCTGCTTGCCATGCGCCATCGCGAATGCCTTCCCAGTGCAGGCGCGATACGGCTGGCGACGGAAAAATAACGACCGCCATTTCATCTTGCAGCGCCTGCGCCATCTGTGCCAGATTCTTTTTCTGGGGCTTGTGGCTTTCCAGATCATAGGGCAAAAAAAGTCTGGAAAGATTTTCGAGCGACATTAACACATCATTGGCAATGATTTTGACATCGCTGCGGATTTCACTGATGGCTTTCACGATGGCCAGGCCGTCCAGTCCGCCGAGCGGATGGTTTGCAATGCAAATGCACCGGCCTTCCGCCGGAATTTTTTGCCGATCCTTGTTCGAGATAAAATAGGAAAAATCGAGATCCTCGAAAATTTCATCGATCAGGTCAAGGTCGTAGACTTCCCGGTGTCTAAGAAAGAAGCGATTGATTTCGTCCAGGCGCAGGATTTTTTCGGCAAGCTTGATGATTGAGGCGATCAGCAATGGGGGGTAGCTCTGGAGAACATGCGGGTACTTGGCAACGACGATATCCTCGAGTTTAATCGGCGTCATGTTTAGCCTCTTGCCAAATAGATGAACGAACATCCGGAGAAACTGTTCAACTATCAAAAAATTACCGCAGCGCCCGGGCGGCTGCCGGAATTGCTGCCCTCCGCAAATCCAAGCAAGAGTGAGATGAGGAAGAAGAGAATAACAGCGGAGGTTCAAATAAAATTAAAGCGCGATTCTTTTCAAATGAGGAAGAAATGATTATTCAAACATAAAATGTCGCAGAAACCGGGACACATTGTTCACCTCCACAGCAAAGACTTCCCCGTTTTCTGAAACCCTTCTGCGATCATTTGATAATAATAGATTCCGGCTACGACTTTATTCCCAAAATCATCCCGGCCATCCCAATAAATTTTGTGGTGGCCGCGGCTCTGGGTTTCCTCCACCAAAATTTTGACCGTTTGCCCGAGTTGATTGAAGATGCGCAGCGAAACCCGGCTCTCCCGCGGCAGATAATAAGTGATCGCTGTTGAAAACTGAAACGGGTTGGGATAATTCATGCCGAGGGTGAAGTTCTCAACTTTTAGGCGATGAGCAACCGCCATAACTTCGCCGGAGGGCGCGCTGTAGTTGCCGGCATCATCAACCGCCATCAGTTTATAGTAATACGTTTGGCCGTAGCTAACCTGATCGTCTTCATAGGTCGAATCAGATTTTGAAACCCAATCATGGGCTTGCAGAGTGCCGGGGCTGGTATCGCGGCAGATGATATAGCAACACAGATCCGCTTCGCGATTCGGCGTCCACTGGAGTTTGATGAAAGCCGTTTGTGCGAAAGCGCGGGAGGAAAATAAACTGAGGCAAAATATACCGGCTAAAATGGCGGGGCGTGCAAAAGAGGTGTTCATCAAGCGTTGCGATCGTTGTCCGGCCGAACAAAATTACGTGAAACGTCAGCAATGGTATGCCGGCGATCAATATAGAAATTTCTACGCCAAGCGCAACGGCAGGTTTTATGCCGGGACGCAACTATTTTTGCAGCAGCAACGTGTGCGTATAAACTGCATTCCCGACGGTGAGACGCGCAAAATAGACGCCGGAGGCAGCCGCTTCACCGCTGTGTGTACGGCCATCCCAACGGACTTGGTATTCTCCCGCGGGCTGCACCTTGCTCACCAAACGCGCAATTTGCTTGCCCAGCGAGTCATAGAGATCCAGATGAACCGGAGCGTAATGATCGACACGGTATGAAATGGTGGTGGAGGGATTGAAAGGATTCGGATGGTTTGTCAGGAGGTTGAATTGCAATGGATTTGCCGCTTTGCGTTCGGCAACAGCAGTGCGCGGCGATTTGATTGCTGTTGACAAATTCATGACGCCGGCGATTGCAGCCCAATCGTAAACATGCACAGTTTTGTCCGAGTGTACCGCATAGAACGAGCCGTGCGGGAGGCTTGGCAGCGCTGCCTGAGTTAACGCGACACCGTCTGTTCCGCGGGTTTCTCCGGTAAAATTGCCCAACCATTGCAGCGTTTTGCGGTCAAACACTTCAAATTCAGTTGGGCTGGCATTTTGATCGGTGATGATGAGGTAGCCTGCGCCGTTGCCCAGGTCATAGAGTGCGATGCCCTCTGGATCGATCGTGAACAAGCCCTCGCCAAAGCGTTGCACGAAGTTGCCGGCCAGATCATAAACCATCACATTGCGGGCGGCGCTTTCATCGCAAAGCAGAACGCGGTTATTAACCGGGTCAATCGCGATTGATTCCAGCCCTCCGGCAACATCAAAAAAGAAGGCGCGCTTGCCCACCAGACTTTCACCTTGCGGGAGAATGTCATAAACATACACCTGATCCGGCGAGGAGTCGGTTTCGGTAATCCAGGCTTGCAACTGATCGCCCTGCCAATGCAACGCAACGCCGTAAGGCTCGGTTAAATCTTCGGCGCCGAAGTGTCCCAAAAATTTTTGCTCCGGCAACGAGAATATTGAAACGCGATGATTGTCGCGCTCGACGATGAATAAGACATCGATGCGCGCGCCGTTGAGCGAAACGCCATAACCCACCGCCACCCCGTTCGGATAGCCGAGTTGTCCTGCACCCGCGCCGCCGCTTCCCAAGCGTCTAATGAATTCTTTGGTGTTGGGATTGTGCATGAGAATGGTGTGATCGCTTTTGTCGGTGGTAAACAACACGCTTTCGGCGGGATTGGGAGCAACCCAAATTGCTATGGAGTCGATGGTGCCGTTACCTTCCGGCGGGCTGTCTAATTCATGGAAAAGCGGCACAACCACCGTGCTTGTTCCAAATAAAAATGCTGCCAGGAGATGAGTTTTCATTTGCTAAAAATTTTGGCTTCAGGAAAGTGTGCGGGCATTTGCTCGACAGCGTGCAGCATGAAACTCGATGTGTTTCCTCTCAGCGTATAACCGTCATGCGTTTGGCCTCTGTCCAAACAAGCGCATCGCGATTACGCACTGTCATGCGGCAGAGATATGTGCCTGCCGCAACCAGCGCGCCGGCTTGATCGCGACCATCCCAGGTCAGGGTGTGGCGTCCGGCAGGCGCAAGCGCATCTTTCAACGTTTTCACTTTCTGGCCGGATAAATTATAAATGCTGAGATTCACCCGCCCCGCTTCACCCATGTCGAACACGAGTTGTGATCCGCCTGACGTGCTTTGTCGAGAATCGTTGGGCGAGAAGGGATTCGGGAAATTTTGGTGCAGGGCGAAATTCGACGGCGGGCCGAAGGCGATGGTGACATCGCCGGATTGCCCCGCCGAGGCGGCCACGCCGAATTCGAATGCGCCGAGATCCGGATTATTCCCCACGAATGGCTGGCCGAGGTTGACGCCCGCATCGCGCGCCGGGCTGTTTGCTTGTAGCTCGAAGTTGGCCTGTACGGCATTTTTGAAGAAAGGATCGCTGCCGGTAAGATCGCCCTCGCCCTGCATGGCTTTGGCCTTGGCATTGAACCAGCCGTTGTGATCAACCTGGCAGTTGAACGGCCCGGAGATGGCAACGCTGCCGCTGTTATAAATGAGATTGTTGCGTATGACGCCGCCGCGGAGGCCTTCGCCTTCGATGCGGAATGATTTTGCCGTGATGTTCGCCAGGGTGTTGTGCAGAATTTCGACATTCGCGACGTCATCAAACTTGACGGCATAGTATTGCCGGATGTTATAAATCACATTACGCACCAGGCGGATGTTCATTTGCAATTTGCCGCCTTCGCCGCGAAACTCAATGCCGCGCTGGCTGTCATGGATGAAATTGTTCGAGCCGGTAATGTTGCGGCAACCCTTTTGCGTGACCCAGGCTTTGTTTTCGAAACCGTACATCTCGTTGCTGTCAACCAGGCAGCCGTCAACCCCTTTGAAGTCCAGCGCGTTTTCGCTATCGGCGCCCAGCGTGGTATAAAGAATATTGCCGGAGATGGTAATATCTTTGGAATAATTTGCAATCTCGGTTTTATCGCTGGCGTAGAGTTGGATGGCATCGCCGCCGCAATTGTAGATGGTGTTGTTGATGATTTTCCAGCGAGCCGCGCCGGCGTTAATGACAATGCCGTGTGCATCGTTGCCTGCTTGCCAGACAAAATCATAAATGGTACAATTTTCAATGGTGATGTCGCTGCTGCTGCTGGCGCCGTCGATGCCGTCGCGTTTGCCGTTGCGCAACTCACAATGGCTCAAGGTTATGAATCGCCCCCTGATTTTGACCGCGTCTGAAGCGCCGCCTTGATGATCGAAAATCAAGCCGCGAATCACCCAATAATCCTGATCGGCATTCAACATGGTGCCGGTCACCGCGATAACCGGTTTCTCGCCGGGATAAGCTTGCAGGACAATAGGCTTGCCGGCTGCGCCGCTTCGCGGCAGAGATATCGCCTCTGCATATGTTCCGCTGCGCACCAACAGCGTATCGCCCGGCTGCAATGTACTAAGCTTGGCGTTGATACTTTCGCCGGGCTTGACTTCTTGCGTGCCGGCACATAAATCCCCAAGAAAAAATAACGTCAGCAAGGCAGCGAACAGAGGCGATCGCAAAACCGAACCTCCTCGTTCTGCGTCGCAAAAAAACTTTCTGCTCTTCCACAGCATGATTTGTCCCTCAAGGCTTGTGATGATCTCGTCTGCAGATTGTGTGTGGCTCGCCCGCGCGTTGCCGTGTAGATCCGCATTGCGGAATGTCAGCGAAACAAGCTTCGCATCACGGGAGAATGAAGCTGATTGCACAGCGGATTGATCAGCTTAACAAGCTTTTCTTCTTCGAGCGCGAGCTGCAATTCACTGGCATAGGGCATGGGATAAATGGCGATGTACAAATTGCCCCGCGGCTCCGAATTCGCAAGCCACGAACGGTAGGCGTAGTGAAATCGCCCGATGCGGCCATCGGCAAAATTGCGTGAAATGCCCAAATACAGCAACTCTTCGCTGTTCAGCATCAAACCGGTGCCGGTTAAAATGGCATAAATGCCGCCTTCCGCGGGCGGCGCCCATTCGTCGAAAGAATAAGGCCCGTAAAAATGACGGCCTCCGATGTTCAACATGTTTTGATCCAATCCTGAAACAAACGTCCTGATGAAGAAATGTCGATAGTGATTTGTTCTTTAAACTTGTGAAGAAGCCTGGCAATGCAACGCGGCCAGGCTTTCTCGTTTAATGCCGTACGAAATGTTAACGATTTGATTCTAAATCGGCATTTCGTCGTGGTTTATTTTACCAAGCAAAAACGATGCCCACGCGTTAAAGCATTTTTGGGGCGTTGTAAACGACGTGGCGCATATTCAAAACAGTGACTTCGAACGGAAGGGTAGAAGGGATATGGCAAACAGGTTGGATTAATGATGGATCAAAATGACGCTAGTATTACAGCCTCGTAATTCGGGGGTGAAGCCCAAAGCTTTAGCTCATATGTTGTTATACCCGTTTCCACAAAATCGACTGCTTTTTCAAAATGAACCGCACGAAGCCAAAAACCGCAGCGACATTTCCCATTAAAAAATAAAACGGCAT
>QEVD01000250.1 GCA_003576975.1 Candidatus Zhuqueibacterota bacterium | reverse complement strand
AATGATCTGGCGGCATTCTTTGTATACTATCCGATTCTGACTCTCAGTATCGGCCTGCTTGAAACACGCCTGCATCGCCGGATTCCATTGCTGGGCATTTTTGCGCTCGCAATGATCTGCTTGCTGCTGCTGCTTTCGCGCGGCGCCTATCTGGGCATGATGATCGTTTTGATGTTCATGGCATTGGTCCGTTTTCGGTGGATGATCCCCGGCCTGGTGCTTGCCGCGATCTTCTATCAATTTTGGACGCCGGGCGCCGTGCGCGAACGCATGGCCAGCACACAAATCATAACCGCCAACGAATCCGTCGGCGGACGCGTGCCGGCGCCTTACGAACCCGAGCGCAATCTGGAAACCAGTTCGGCGTTGCGCTGGCGCATCTGGCGCGGCGCGGTGCGCATCATCGAAAATCACCCGTTTGGAGGCATCGGTTACAATACGTTCAGCATGGCCATTCCGAAGTATGCCAATATCGAGCGCAACATGGATGCGCACAACATGTTTCTGCGCGTAGCTGCTGAAATGGGCTTGCCCGGCCTGCTCAGTTTCTTGTCGCTTTTGTTCATTCCATTTTGGGCGATGCAACATGTCTATCGCACCACGGCCGATCGCTTCATGCGCGGCTGGATGTTGGGCGGTATGGCTAGTTTGCTCGGAATTCTCGTGGTCAACTTCTTTGGTTCACGCTTCGTGCGTGAAGAGTTGGTGGGATTGTATTGGGTGATCGTAGCGTTAACCTACGCCTACATCTACCTGCGGCGGCGGCGCGTTGCCCGCCTGCAGCAAGTCCAAACACTCAAACTCACCACGGCCGCTGCTGCGAATTATCAGCTCAAGCCTGCCCCGCTGCTGCTCCATGGTAAGAACTAATGCGCGCCCCGGTTACTGTTGTTTATTTGACTGACAAGCTCGCTTATGGCGGCACGCCGCTGCAAATCGTCGAGCTTGCGCTGCATCTCGATCGCGCCCGCTTCCGGCCTTATTTGATTGCGCTATCGCAAATCGAAGCTGCCATACGTGAGCGCTTGGAGCAGTCAAACATCCAGATGGAATGCCTTGAACAGGCAAATTGGGTTCGCGTAAACGCCTTGCCGGCGGCGTGGAAATTATACCGTTCTCTTCGCCGCCTTGCACCTGAAATTGTGCATGCGTTCCTAACGACGGGCAATGTGCTGGGTGCGGTGTTGGGAACACTCGCGCGCGTGCCGGTTATCGTATCGAGCCATCGCGATCTCGGCGGTTTCGACGGCAAATGGATCACGCGCATGAATTTCTGGACGGACCGCCATCTTGCGACCAGCGTAACCGCCAATTCCCTTGCCGTGCGGGAAGCGCTGGCGCAACGTTCCAACGCGCCGGCAGAAACCATCAGATTGCTGTACAACGGCATCGATCTCAAAAAGATTGAAACAGCGAACCGCGGCCTTGCCAAGCGGCAAGAGCTTGGTCTACCTCCCAATGCCCTGGCAATCGGTGTGATCGCCAACATTCGCGTCGCCAAGGGCCATCAATACCTCCTGGAAGCGTTCAATCGCATCGCGCCGCACGTTCCACAAGCTTGTCTGCTCATCTGTGGATTTGCCGGTGATCACGATTTGATGAAGACGCTGCAACGCTTAGCTGCGGCTGGCGGCGCGGCCGGGCGCGTGAGGTTTATGAATTCGCGCAACGATATTCCCGAAATGTTGCACGCGCTTGATGTCGTGGTTTCGCCTTCCCTTTCGGAAGGTTTTTCCAATGCAATTTTAGAGGCGATGGCCGCGGGCAAACCCGTCATTGCAACACGCGTGGGGGGCAGCCCGGAACAGATTATAGATGGGGTCACCGGTCTGCTCGTGCCGCCGCAAGATGCCGGCGCAATTGCACAAGCGCTGCTCACGCTTCTCCGCTCGCCCGGGTTACGGCGAGAAATGGGAACCGCGGCGCAGCGCCATGTTCAAGAAAATTTCAGCGTCGCAATCATGACCAGAAACCACACACGACTTTACGACGATCTTCTGCGTGCAAGGACTTGATTCGATTTCATGACAGCTTCGTTAGGACGATTTCTACGCCACTCGACGCATTATTCGATTGGCGAAATTCTGATTCTACTTTCCACCCTGGTTTCATTTCCCATCACGACGCGCATCTTTGCCGTGCACGAGTATGGGATCATGAACCTGATTTCAAACGCCCTATTGGTGTTGGTCGCTTGCGCGAAAAGCGGCTTGCAGAATAGCGTCGTGCGCTATTATGACGAATATGCCGAGAACAAGCACCCGCAAGGCCTGCCGGTATTCATTTCGACTCTACTGCTCGGCGGCATGGCCCTGGCGCTCATGTTTACGCTGGTGTGGATCATCGCCACCACGAGTTTTTCTGAATTCTGGTTCGGCGAGAGCATTGTTCCGGGCTTGCTGCTGCTCAGCAGCGGCTTGATCTTTTTGCGCGCCAGTGAAAGCTTGTTGCTCGCCTTTTTGCGCGCGGAACAGCAAACGATTTTTTTCAACAGCTATCGTGTTGTCGCAAAATACGTCACGCTCGCGTCCATTCTGGTCATCCTGTTCTTTGTATCGCGCACGCTGACCGGCTTTTATGGCGCACAATTGCTGGGCATGAGTTTGGCCGTGTTCACCCTGTTGGGCTGGCGCGCGCGAAAAAATCCGCTGCATCTTGGTGATTTTTCCGGCACGGTTTTTCGACAAGCTTTGGTGTATGGCTTTCCGCTCATCGGCTTTGAATTCGTCTCCATGCTGTTGACATACTTGGATCGCTACCTGATTCATTTTTTTCTCGACGCCACCGCCGTGGGCCTGTACAGCGCCTCTTACAATCTCGCCGATTATCTCAAAGATATCGTCGTTCTGCCCTTTGCGACAGCCGTCATGCCGGTTTACATGCAAATCTGGGCGAAGAAAGGACCGGAGGAAACGCGCAAATTTTTGCAGAGTGCGTTGCGGACCTACGGCTTGTTCGCGGTACCCTTG
Source organism: Candidatus Zhuqueibacterota bacterium (assembly GCA_003576975.1). Classification (GTDB taxonomy): domain Bacteria; phylum Zhuqueibacterota; class Zhuqueibacteria; order Zhuqueibacterales; family Zhuqueibacteraceae; genus Coneutiohabitans. The sequence goes on along the minus strand of QEVD01000250.1, from coordinate 4,575 downwards.
ATCTTCGGCTGCGCGGCGGTCGGCGAAAACTTTATTCGCATCATCGCTTCCGAAAAGTTCGTTGCCGGCAGCGCCATCATTCCCTGGACGATCGCCGGCCTGATGATAAACGGCGCACTGCCGATTTTGGCCGCCAGCCACTACATTCAAAAAAAGACCAGGCGGCTGGTCGGCATTCTGACCTTAACCATGATCGTCAATGTTACCGCCAATTGGCTGCTGATTCCGCGCCTGGAAATCATGGGGGCGACGATTGCAAAAGCATTCAGTTATTTGCTCATGGCCGTCATTGTCACGATTTACACGCGCCGATTTATTGGATTGCAGATTCCCTGGGCGGCGCTCATGAAATACTTGTTTGCCGGCGGCCTGATGTTCCTGGCAATTAAAACAACACATCTCGCCCACCCGTGGCTCGACCTTATCCTCGAAGTCATTCTGGGCGCGCTGGTATACTTCATCATCGTTTTTATCATCGACAGAGTCTTTCGAGAAAACGTTGATATTTTCTTGCGCAAACAACTCGGATTGTTGCGACGCAGATGAAAGAATCCTCGGCCACAATTTTTGCAGAACAAAGCCGCAATGGCAGCGCTGCCATTGCCTTCATTCTGTCGCAATTTCCCTGCGTTGACGAAACCTTCATTTTGCGCGAAATGTCCGCGCTCGCGCAAGCAGGCTTTGCCTTCGATATTTATTCGATTAAAAAGTCGCGCGATAAAATCATTCAGCCGCAGGCGGAAGCGTTATTGCCTCGCTTGTTCCACCGGCCTTTTTTTTTCTCGCGGGAAATTTGGCGGGCGCAATGCCACTTTGCCAAGCGCCACGCCCGGCGCTATTTCAGAACCTTGCTGCAAATATGCTGGGAGGGCCGGCATCGGCCAAAAACGTTGCTGAAAAATCTCATTCTCTTTCCGCAAGCGGTGTGTTATGCGCATCGCATGCAATGCCGCGAGATCACATTGGTGCATGCGTTTTGGGCAACGTTTCCCGGCACCATGGCATGGATCATTCATCGCTTGACCGGCCTGCGTTACAGTTTTTCAGCGCATGCGCATGATATTTATGAAGACGATACCATGCTCGTACGCAAGCTGAAGGCTTGCGATTTTGTGATGACCTGCACGGCTTACAACCGGGTTCATCTTTCCCGGTTGGCGCCGGCAAAAAGCGAAGACATTAAACTCATTTATCACGGGCATCATCTCACGGCATTGCAGCAGGATGCCCGGCTAAAAGAAGCGCCCAACGGGGTCTTTCGCATTCTATCGATCGGCACGTTCTACCGTACCAAGGGCTTTGATACGTTGATCGAAGCATGCGCCGTGTTGCAGGAGAAGGGCCTGGCGTTTCAATGTAAAATTGTCGGCGAAGGCCCGGAAAAAAAACGGCTGCAAAATCTCATTCGCGAACGCCGCCTGCAAAAACACGTGTTCCTGCTCGGTTATCTGCCGCATGAACAGCTTCGCCCGTTGCGGCGCTGGGCCGATGCCTTTATCCTGTTGCCGCGCCCATATCTGCATTGGGGTATTCCCAACGTTTATATCGAGGCCCTGGCCAGCCAAGTCGCGGTGATCGCCACGCCCTTGAATGCAATTCGTGAATTGATCGAGCCTGAACGCACCGGCCTGCTCGTGGAGGCCGACGATCCCAATGCGGCCGCGGCTGCACTCATGCACTTGCATGACAATCCCGAGTTGCGCCGGCAATTGGCGCTGGCCGGCCAGCAACGCGCGCAACAGCTTTTTGACGACACGCGAACGACGAAACAAGTGATCGATTTATTTACAGAAAAACTTTTGACGCCGGGCGTGCATCAACCGCAGTAGAAATATCTAAAAATTTATTGCAGCATAGCTCAAGCAAGCACGATGGCAGATTCAACGGCAACACCATCTTCCGTGCCTGCGCCCAAAACTCCGCTCAAGGTTATGCATGTCATCGAAGACCTTGAAAACGGCGGCGCTGAGCGGGTTCTAATCAATCTCGTTGTGGGATTGCCGGCACAGTTCTTTCACACGATGGTTTGCTGCCTGGCAAAAAAAGGCCGCATGGCCGCCGAGCTAGAAGAACGCGGCATGCGCTTGATCACATTGCACAAAAGGCCCGGCGTCGATGTCGGGTTGTTATGGCGTTTGCAAAAACTTCTGCGCGCGCAACAAATCGATATCCTGCACACGCACGTGTTTACGGCGAATTTGTGGGGCCGGCTCGCAGGCATACTCGCGCAAGTGCCAGTGTTGATCACGCACGAACATTCGACTTTCACGATCGCGGATCAGACGCGGCAGCGCATCGAGCAACAGCTCGCGCGCAAAACGACGCGGATCATATCTGTTTCAGAACAATTACGCCGCGGTTTAATTGAAATGGGCGGTTTGCCAGCAGACAAAATCATCACCATTCACAACGGCCTGCGCTTGCCCGTCAGCGTGAATGAAGCAACGCGAAAAGCCTTGCAGCGTGAGCTCGATCTATCTCGCTTCTCCCCGCTCATCGGCTCCATCGGGCGGCAAGAAGTTCGCAAAAACTATCCGCTCTTGCTCGAAGCAATGCCGAAGATACTCGAGCATTATCCGCAAGCAGGTTTGCTGCTCGTTGGCGAGGGGCCGGAAACCTCGCACTTAAAGCAGCTCGCGCAGGCAAATGGCCTCGCCGGGCATGTTATCTTTGCAGGCCACCGCCAAGAGATCTATGAGTTGCTCAGTTTCATGACCGTCTTCTGCCTGCCCTCGCAAACTGAGGGTATTTCCATGGCAATTTTAGAGGCGATGGCAGCAAAGGTGCCGGTGGTCGCCACGCGCGTCGGCGGCAATCCGGAAATCATCGCGGATGATCGCTATGGCGTGCTGGTGCCTGCAAACGACACGCATGCTCTCGCCACCGCATTACTGGAAACGCTGAATGATCGTGAGGCGGCTTGCACGCGCGCGCAAGCCGGAGAGAAATTCGTGCTGGAAAATTTTAGCGAACAGCAGATGATTCAACGCATCACCACGCTTTATTTGACGGCATATGCGCAAAAATGTGCAGGAACTGTTGCAATTGCCGACACATACGCTGCAAAAATTTAACATTTGTCCGGGTCAAGCCGGACTCGCACGATTAAGTTTTGCAAAAGAGCAATTCGATGTCCGTAACCAGCATCGTTTTGATGTATCATAATATAGCGTCCGGCCGGCAAAATATCGTTTTTCGTGAATGGCAACCCGCATATGATGTCGCTGCCGAGGATTTCCAAACGCATCTCGGCTTGATCGAAAAGCATAAAGCGCCGGTTCACGTGACGTTCGACGATGGTTATCACAGCGTGCTGCCGTGGGTTGAAACATTGCAGAAACATCGCATTCCTGCAACCTGTTTCGTGACAACCTCCACCGTCGGGCAGCGCGGCATGCTGCAAGCGGCCGAGATTCGCACGCTGGCGCAAGCCGGCATTCGCATCGGCAGCCATTCGCATTCACATATTTTCTTGCAGAACTTGACGCCGTTGCAACAGCAAACCGAAATCTTAACGCCGCAGAAAATTCTATCGGATATCATCGGGCAGGCCGTTACGGCGATGTCATTGCCCGGCGGCAGATACGACAACGGCACGCTGCAATATGCCGGCGATTGCGGGTATCATGAAATCTACACCTCGACGCCCGGCGTGCGTTCCCGGCGCTTGCGACACGCGCCAAACCTGATCTTGGTGCCGCGCTGGGTCATCACACAAAACGTCTTGTTGCCGGAGTTTGAAACAATCTTACGCGCAGAGCCCTGGCACCTGATCAAAAAACGCAGTCGCTACTTCGCCGGCAGATTGGGGAAGCGCTTTTTGGGAAATCAAAACTATCACATGTTGTGGAACAAACTCCACCATCTAAAAACCTCATCCCTAGCTGAAAGGGACACCTAATGAAACAACAGTTCCTCCTTGGATTCACGCTGCTGGCCTTGCTGGTTTCACAAGCGCTGGCGCAAACGGCTGCGCTGGAACAAGCGTACCGTGAGCCGATCAATAAAGCAGCCTATCGCGTGGGGCCGGGCGATGTTTTGCAAATCAGCGCCGGCCCGGGCGCGGTGCGCCAGGAAAACTTCATGCGCGCCGAACCGGTCGGCCCGGATGGCCGCATCTCCTTCGATCTGGTGGGCAGCGTATACGTCGAAAACAAAACTTCCGATGAAATTGACGCCGAACTGACGGCGCTGTTAAGTGAATACATCATCGATGTCGAAGTCACAGTCGTTATCGCCTCCTACCAGGCCAGGCGGGTGTTCGTGCTCGGCGAAGTCGGCGCGCCGGGACAATACTTGATCAACAAAAACATGACGCTCATGGACGCGCTCACGCTCGCAGGCACGCCTACGCTGCGAGCGAGTCGCGCGAAGATCAGGTTGATCCGCGCGACCTCAACCGCGAGCAAACCCGAAATCGTCAAGGTCGATTTGAACAAAATCACCAAAAAAGGCGAATTGGAACGCGATCTTGCACTGGTCGACGGCGATATCATCGTCGTGCCGCCGGACACGCTTTCCAAGATCGGCTACTTTTTGGACAAAGTGTTGCGTCCGCTTCAGCCCTTGTTTTAT
>QEVD01000249.1 GCA_003576975.1 Candidatus Zhuqueibacterota bacterium | reverse complement strand
CACCTTGAATCACGACTTTGTCACGCGGACGGACTTTGACGGAGTAATGAACGAGTAAATCGGCGAGTTTTTCGAGACGGGGATCAGGCATGTATGCTTCGCGCTGGGGGCCTTTCGATTTTAATTCGTGTTATTACCGCATCATCACAAATGAGGCGAGAAAAACTCCAGGAAAACTGATTGCAACGCAATTTAGAACTTCCTGCACGAATTGCAAGATTTACCTCACCACCATTTTCTTCATTTGCTGCCAGACATTTTTTTGAATTGCCGCGGCTTTATGCGGATTTAAAGGGGCTCTGTCTTAAATTCCTATTCATTTTTGATCAAGTTTGACTCTTTTTTCAGGAATTTCTGCAGCAACTGCGGGCAATAGCAAAAGTCCGCGCAATGCCGTGCTGATAAGATCATCATTCCAAATGGCCCGTTGAAAAAAAACAATGGATGAAAGCACCCAACGGATTTCGTTCCCGGCATTCGCTGGCAGAACTTTTCAAGTTGAACTCTACACGTCGATGAAGCTTATCGAACAGCGGCGACAGCCTCGTCCACAAAAATTGCATCCTAAAACAAAAACCTTAACGAAAATGAACAACTCTTTCAGAGTTCTCGTGGGCATGGTTGTTTTCCGAGGGTGCGCTGCGCGCGACCCTCGGCTTTGTTGTTGAACGCCTTCGGCGTATTCGTGCGGCTCACACAGAACAGCATAGAACCAATTATTTGAGCAGCTTTGAAAACGTCGACGACAGAAGTAGAGCTGCCACAGAAAAAAAGCCTTTTCGGTGGGATTTCAGTGGGCGAAACACTTTCAGTCTCGCCGCTGCGGGATTATTCTAACTTTGCGCGCCTTACGGCCTAAAGACGTTTCGAAAGGCATATTTGTATCGTAACTTTTGCTTGTTTCTCAATCCCGCTCACGGTATTTTTGCGCCATCATGGAAATCAAAAAGAAAATCGAGGTGCGGCACGGCCTGACTCTCGTGTACACCGGCGAGGGCAAGGGTAAAACCACGGCTGCCCTCGGCACGGCGTTACGCGCCGCCGGCTATGGCCTGCGCATTTACATGCTGCAATTCATTAAAGGTTCGTGGCATTACGGCGAGCTGGACGGCGCGAAGCTGTTGGAGCCTCATCTCACCATCGAACGCATGGGCAAGGGCTTTTACAAAATCGCCGATGACAAGCTTCCCGAAGCCGAACATCGCAAAGCCGCAGAAGCGGCCGCCGCGCATGCGCTTGATGTTCTGCGCAGCGGGCAATACGACATGGTGATTCTCGACGAGATCAACGTCGCCGTGATGACGGGCCTGCTCTCGACGCAGAAGGTGCTGGAGATCATCGCCGCCAAGCCCGAGAACTGTCATTTAATTCTCACTGGCCGCGGCGCACCGGAAGAAGTGATCGAAGCTGCGGATTTGGTCACCGAGATGCGCGAAATCAAGCATCCTTATCAAAAAGGCAAACTGGCGCAAAAGGGCGTGGATTTTTGAGATGTAAGTGCATGCGGCAGGCCTCGAAATTTGGGTATCATGCGGCGTAGTGACTTTATTGGGAGAGATTACTGCCACGCTTTTCAAACACTTGTTTCAGTCCCGCGAATTGTCTAATTTGCTTTGTCAAAATGCGGGGATTAAGCTGGCGGTGAGCCTGGAACGGACAAGCGAATGGAGTGGTATCATGGATTCTTTTCCTGATATTCAAGTCACCAACGCCTTTTTCGCGAACAATTAACCCAGTCGAGGTGCGAAATGAGTACAGACTATTCAACGCCGGTGACTCTTGAGGAGGTCATTCCTCTCGTGGATCGTTTGAGTGAACTTGAACGAGAGGCGCTCAGGCAAATTCTGGAAAGCAAGGCCCATGTTGATTGGAAAACGGAGTGGGAAAAAGCCGTTACGAATTTTCATCAAGTCTTTGCGCAGTTTCCCGAAGAAGAGGTCGAAGCGGATTTAGCAAAAGCTTTGCGCGAGGTTATCTGAGAATCGAATCACTAATTGCATCGGAAGAATCTCCTGTGCCATAAAAACCATCTAATGAACTTGGGGCAATCATGCCGGCACTCAAAGTCTTCATTTCCTCCACCTACCTCGATCTCAAAGATTACCGGCAAGTGGCCATTGAAGTAGCGAATCGCTACACCTGTGCGCCGCTGGCCATGGAGTTTTTCATGGCGCAGCCGGAGGAGCCGACCAAGGTCTGCGACAAAGAAATCCGCCAATGTGATATTTTCATCGGCATCTATGCCCATCGCTACGGCTTTGTCCCTGAGGGCCAGAAAAAGTCCATCACGCAGCAGGAATACGAGTTGGCGAAAGCGCTGGGCAAAGACTGCTTGTGCTTCATCGTGCAAAAGGGGTTTCCCTGGAGTCCGGATTTCATCGAATTTGACCGGCACAAAGTTTTAAAGGACTTTCTCGCGACTGTTCAAAAAGAAATGACTGTCGCCTACTTCACGACGACCGCTGATTTTGACGGCAAAGTTTCGGCCTCCCTCGGCAAATTACTTCTCGAAAAATCGAGTACCGGCAACCAGCAACAAGCCTCCAGCAACAAGCTACTCATCCCCCTCGCGCCCACGCCCTTCATCGCGCATCCCTATCCGCTGCCGCCGCATTTTACCGGACGCGAGGCGGAAAAGGCCCTGCTCTCCAACTGGCTGCACAATGCGCCCGAGCCGATGCTCGTGCTCGAAGCCATTGGCGGCATGGGCAAAACCGCGTTGAGCTGGGTGTGGCTGCAACAGGAAGTGCTGGCGAAAAATGCTGAGTTGGACGGCGTGCTGTGGTGGTCGTTTTATGACGAGCCGTTCGAGGCGTTTGCGCAGAGCTTGTTCTTTTATCTCACCTCCAAAGAAGTGCGAGTCGAACGCGGCGCGCTGTCCGACCGGCTCAGCCTGCTGCATTCTATTTTGTACAACAACCGCTTTCTGCTCATCCTCGACGGCTTCGAGCGCGCGTTGCGCGGTTATAGCGGCATGAGGGCGATGTATATCCAAGAACCCCCTTCGACAAGCTCCCCTTCGACAAGCTCAGGGGACGGGGAGCGTCGCTTGCGCGAGCCGGTGCATCCGCAGGCCGGACAGTTTTTAAAGCGCCTCGCCACCGGCAAGTGCAAAACCCTGCTCACCACCCGCCTCTTTCCCGCAGCGTTGGAAGAAGTGGCCGGCGTGCGGCATCAGCGTTTAGCCGGACTCTCGCCGAGCGACAGCGTGCGCCTCTTCCGCAGCGAAGGCCTCATTGGCAGCCGCGCCGAAATGGAGCGCGCTGCCGGCGTTTATGGCAATCACCCGCTCATGCTGAAGCTGCTAAGCACCGCCCTGCGCCGCAAACGCGCGAAGGACATTGCCGCTGCCTTTAAACTCAATTTGATCGATCAAGCCGAGCCGCAAAAAATTCTCGCCACCAGCTTCAATTTGCTCAGTAAAGACGAGCAGCAAGTTGCCACCACCGTGGCGGTGTTTCGCAGCAGTTTTGGTTTTGAGGCGGTGCAAGCGCTCTTTTCTGACATGCCGAGCGACCGGTTATGGGAATTTTTGCAGGGCTTGCAGCAACTCGGCTTTCTGTTTTATGATGAAAGCCAACAGCAATTTGATTTTCACCCCATCCTGCGTTCGTTTCTCTACGACCAATTGACCACGAGAAACGAAGCACACCAGCGCGCGGTGGTTTATTTTCAAGCCCTGCCCGCGCCCGAGAAAGTGGTAACGCTCGCCGATCTTGCGCCGGTGATCGAGCGCTACCATCATCTGATCGGCGCTGACAAATTTGATGAGGCATGTGATCTTTATTACGATAGGTTGTATGCGCCAGTTTATTTTCAACTCGCAAACTACAATTTAGAGATTGAACTGTTGCGCGCCCTGTTTCCCGAGGGTGAAGATCACCCGCCCCGTTTGCAGGAAGAAGCGGCTCAGGCGTGGACGTTGAATTCATTGGCCAATTCCTACGCGCTCTCCGGCCAGCCGGCGCAAGCGGTGCCGGTGTTTTTGAGATCTATATTTCCTGATGATGAAAAGAATGACAAGAAAGGCGTTGCCATCAGTCTCGGGAATGTCGCTAACATGGCGCAAATCTACATCGGCCAACTCTCCGCCAGCGCCGGCCATTTGCGGAAAAGCATTACGCTCTGTCAGGAGATCAAAGAAGAGTTCTATGAAGCCATCGGCCATCAAGAATGGGGGCAAGTTTTGGCCTATAAGGGCCGGTGGCAGTTTCGTCCGCAGGCGAAGCACACCGCTACAAATGAAAGCAGTACGGCTGAAAGTGAGTTAACGCGTGCCTTCAAATTGAATGAGAAGGAAAATCATATTCAATGTTTAAGTGTGATTTCTGTCCATCGCGCCCTCGCCCTCCTGCTGCAAGCTCGTTTGTCTTTCTTGCAGCACGGCACAAAAGAGAACACCGGCCAACTCGCCGTGCAAGCGCTGCAACAGGCCGGCGAGGCGTTGGCGTATGCAGAGAAAGATGCCGAAACAGATTATCCTACTCCAAGAGATTTCGTCCGCGCCTACTGGCTGCTGGGTGAGGCGTTGTTGCAGTGTGTTGCCGCCAATGCCTCACCGCAAAAACCAAAACTCGAAATTCATTTCTACGACGAGCCGTTTCAGCAAATCACCGAAACGCGGCGGTTGCAAAAAGACCATGCGCTGCACGCGGCGGAACGCTGTTTGAGCGAGGCCCTGCGCCGCTGCCGCAGTGTGAATTTGGTGGAAATGGAGCCGAATTTGTTGCTGGCGTGGGCGAGGTTGGAAAGGCAAAAAGCAAAAGGCAAAGGGCAAAAAGCAAGTGGCGAGGAAAAGGAACTCAATCAAGTGGAAGAATATGTGAAAGAAGCGTGGGAGGTAGCGGAGCGGGCGGGGTATCGGTTGGTGTTGGCGGATATTCATTTGTTCTGCGCGGACGTGGGGTTGGAGGTTGGGGCGGACGGCCGTCCGCCCTTACAAATATTGGGCTTATCCATCGCCCAACATCTGCAGAAGGCCAAAGAATACGCATTGGATGTTTCGGAATATAGCCATCTCTACCGATCGCAAGATCCGCATTTTTACAACGGCATTCCTGAGGCGGCCATGCTCAAACGCGGCATGACGCAGCAAGAACGCATCGACAACGGCTATTGGGTGGCCTATCAAATCGCCGAGGCGTTGGAGGAGAGAGTGAAGTCAAACTTGCGCACGAAGAAACTGGACTAAATCAACACTTTTTATGCGCAAGTTTGACTTCCCCGCACGCCTCGGCGGCGCAATTCTCCTCCTGTCAGCCGTGTTTTTCGCCACGGTTTGGCTCCTCACCTTTCATCCCGATGAACTGCAAACCGAGACCGTCACGAGCCCCGATGACGCGCCTTTGCTGCAACCCGGCCAACAACTCAAAATCCTGACGTGGAACGTGCAATTCATGGCGGGAAAGAATTACGTCTTTTGGCATGACACGCCCAATTTCGACGGCCCGCATGAACGGCCCTCACCTGACGACATCTCGCACACGCTGGCCGAAGTCAGCCGCATCATTCGCGCGGAGAATCCCGACATTATTTTGTTGCAGGAAGTCGATGATGGTGCTCGCCGCACGGATCATCAAGATCAGCTCACCCGCCTGCTGGCCCTGCTGCCGCCGGAATATTCTTCTCATGTGTCAACGTTTTATTGGAAAGCCGCGTTTGTGCCCCATCCGCGCATTTTGGGCAGCGCGGGTATGAAGCTGGCGACGGTTTCGAAATACCGGATTTCGCACGCGCGCCGCCATCAACTCGCGTTGCCACCGAATGATCTCATCACGCGGCAATTCAGCACCAAACGCGCCATTCTGGAAGCGCGCTTGCCGCTAACCAACGGCGCGGAATTCGTTGTGCTCAACACCCATCTTGATGCCTTTGCGGCCGGCAGCAATACAATGCACTTGCAAGTGGTGGAAATCGACAGTATCTTGGCGGCGCTCGACGCCCGCGGCATGGCTTGGGTGCTGGGCGGCGACTTCAATCTGCTGCCGCCGGATGAAGCCGCGTATCGCCGCCTGCCCGAGAGCCACAAGAGTTACTATCAGCAACACTCGGAGATCGCGCCGTTGTATCAAAAATATCAAGTCTTGCCGAATTGGGAAGAGGTCACGGGGATTGATTATCAAGACTGGTTTACGCATTTTCCCAACGATCCGGCGGCTGCAGGCCCCGATCGCACGATTGATTATCTGATTTTTCCGAAGCAGGCCCACGTGGACACGCATGACGTGCGGCAGCATGACGCGCTGAAAATCTCGGATCATCTACCGGTGACAGCGATCCTGCAAATGCCGGATAATTTGTCGAACGAATTGTGATGAAAGTGATATGGAATCGCTGACGACAATCATTGAGCGACGCGTCGACGTCGGCAAAGTCATTCGCAATGCAGCCGTATTCAACTTCAAAAACTGGCGCGGAGGGGTTATGCAAGCGGACTCGCTGCCTCAGACCGTTCGTGATCTTTTTCAATTATTGCATGAGCGGAAAGCAGACTTTTTGTTGGTTGGCGGCATTGCTCTGCTGCAATATATTGAAGGCCGCAATACTGAAGATATTGATTTGATCATGGCGCTTTCCGCGTTGAAAAAGCTGCCGGAGATTCAAATCGAGAAAATGGATGAATACTTCGCACGGGGACAGTTTCACGAGTTGCGCATCGATATCCTGCTGACGCGAAATCCGCTTTTTAATTATGTGCGACAGCATTGTGCCGCAACGCATCACTTTGTGGAACGAGACTTGCCATGTGCAACAGTTGAGGGGCTGCTGCTGCTCAAGCTTTATGCCCTGCCCTCGCTGTACCGCCAGGGCGATTTTACTCGAGTCGGACTTTATGAGAATGATATTGCCACATTAATACATGCTCATCAACCTCAGCTTGATCCTCTGTTTAAAGAATTGGCAAACCATATGAGCAAAACCGATCTCGACTCCGTCAAAGAAATCGTTGCAGAAATTCAGCAACGCTTGCAGCGCTTCAGCGAGAGTTTCAAATCATAAATATATTATTAAAGGATAAATCATGTCATCTTCAGAGACGCGCAATGTGATTATCATTGGCACTGGCCCTTCCGGCTATACCGCGGCACTATACTCAGCGCGCGCGAATCTCGCGCCGCTGGTCTTTGCCGGCCCGGAGCCCGGCGGCCAGCTTACCATGACAACGCTGGTGGAAAACTATCCCGGTTTTCCAGAAGGCATCAACGGCCCGGATTTGATGGAGAATATGCGCAAGCAATGTGAACATTTCGGCGCCGAGTTGGTTCATGACACCGTCGATCGCGTGAATTTCAAGGCTTCGCCCTTTGAGATCTTCGTCGGGGACAAAAAATACACTGCCAAAACCGTCATCATTTCCTCCGGCGCCTCTGCAAAACTGCTGGGCTTGCCGGCGGAGCGCAAGCTGATCGGTCACGGCGTCTCCACCTGCGCAACGTGTGACGGCGCATTCTTCCGCAATCAGGAAGTCATTGTGGTGGGCGGCGGCGACACGGCGATGGAAGATGCCAATTTCATCACGAAATTCGCCAGCAAAGTCAATCTCGTGCATCGCCGCGACAAGTTTCGCGCCTCGAAAATCATGCAAGAGCGCACGCTCAAGAATTCCAAGATCAACGTCATTTGGGATTCAACCGTTGCCGATATTCATGATGTGGCGAAAAATACCGTGACCGGCGTTACGCTGCAAAATCTCAAAACCGGCAAAATGACGGAAATGCCGATCTCCGGTGTCTTCGTTGCCATTGGGCATAAACCGAACACCGAATTTTTGCAGGGGCAGGTCGAGACGGACGAGGTCGGCTACATCAAACTCAAGTGGCACACCATGACAAACGTGGAAGGCGTGTTTGCTGCCGGCGATGTCGTCGATCACTATTATCGCCAGGCCGTCACCGCCGCGGGTATGGGTTGTCAAGCCGCGATGGACGTTGAGAAATATCTGGAAGCCAAAGGGCATTGAGTTTTAGTCGCACAATACCTTTCACTTGACATATCATTACGTAGTCCCGGCCCCTTGCGGGCCATTGCAAGGCAAATAATTTCGTAACTATTCAGCTATGCCAAGCCCACCACGGGCTTATCAAGCAAGACCGTTTCAATAGCGTTGAGCACATTGAGGTTTTGCTTACGACAAGTGG
>QEVD01000248.1 GCA_003576975.1 Candidatus Zhuqueibacterota bacterium | reverse complement strand
GTAATGCTATGAGCTACGAAAGCAAAATGTTGGAAGCTTTCAATATGCCAACTCGAAAAGATGTTGAGCGAGCATTGCTGATATCTTTATTCAAACATAGAGGAATGATCAAGGAGTTCAGCTCGGGTGAGGAGATTGTCGATGAAATCGCCAATAATTTTGGATTGACCGAAGCACAAAGATCAGCTTATCTCGAAACTGTATACAAAAAGGAAAACAGAACAAAAAAGGTTTCTCTCTGGCATAGACTACTATTTCGAGCTGCAGATTCATTGGCAAAAGAAAAGTTAGTTTCGCGTCCGACTCAAACAATGCTGCTCACAAACAAACGAGAATGGATGCTTACAGAAGATGGTTACGACCGAGTGCTGAAATTGCTGAACATTCCTTTGGCTAGGAAGGAGCTATATCCGATCAAATCCTATGAAGTTCAGAAAATAGTAAACCAAATTAGAGTGCAGCCAAGGCCAGAAGATTATGATCCTCAGGAATCAACTGGAAGAACAGTAACGGTTACCCAGGAAACACGCCTCCGGAGCCGGGCTTTTCGACACACAATAATTGAGGCTTACGGTTTTCGCTGTGCAGTCTGTGGAATGAAAATGTGTTCTCCGGATGCCTTGATATGGGAGGTTGAGGCCGCTCACATTGTTCCACGCCGTTCAAAGGGAAAAGATGAAGTTTTGAATGGTTTGGCACTGTGTCGATTACACCATTGGGCGTTTGACGTGGGATGGTTTACGTTGAATGAAAGGTTTCAAGTTCTTGCTTCGCAACGGATTCAAGACCTACCTGCGGACTTTGGCAAGTTTTGGGATTACAACTTCATGGTTCAATTGTCAAAACGAGACCGGATGGTTACGTTGCCAAAGGAAAAAACGCTACACCCTCATCCGAATGCCATAAAATGGCACCGTGAGCATATCTTTACCACTTGATTCTGGAGGAAGAGATGAAAAAGAAAGATGACATTATCTACTCATTGAATATCGATGATGTCCAAACGGTTGCAATGGAGGAAATTGGCCGGGAATTGTCTTTAAGTGAAATTAAATCCATCAATGCGATAAACGCCAAAATATCGCAGGTAAATAGCGAAGACGACTGATCTACAGTTGTGCGTACTAGTTTTATCTCTCAACAGGAAAGGATTTATGCCGAACATCGTCGAAGTCAAAAACGTTTCAAAATCGTATCAACGGGACAGCCTAAAAATTCCCGTGCTGGAGAACATCAATCTCAACGTGCCCGAAGGGGAATTCCTGGCGTTGATGGGGCCCTCGGGTTCGGGTAAATCAACACTCCTAAACCTGATTGCGGGCATTGATCGCCCCGATGCGGGGTCGATTATAGTCACGAAAGACGACGTCACCCAGTTGACGGAATCGCAGCTTGCCAATTGGCGCAGCCGCCACATCGGTTTCGTTTTTCAGTTTTATAATCTCATGCCGGTGTTGACGGCTTTTGAAAATGTCGAGCTGCCGCTGTTGTTGACGCATTTGTCCAAAAGCGAACGCAGCGAGCGTGTGAAAATCGCCCTTAATGTTGTGGGATTGAGCGATCGCATGCGCCATTATCCCAAGCAGCTTTCCGGTGGCCAGCAGCAGCGTGTTGCCATCGCGCGCGCCATTGTTGCCGATCCCACGCTCATTGTCGCCGACGAACCGACTGGCGATTTGGATAAGAACTCTGCGGTCGAAGTTCTCTCATTGCTCGAGCGCCTCAACACGGAGTTCAACAAAACCATCATCATGGTCACGCATGATCAGCGCGCCGCCGAAAAAGCGCATACCGTGCGAAATCTTGACAAGGGCGAACTGGTATGAAAATCTTGAAGCTGGTTCTAAAAAATGCGTTGCGCCACAAACTGCGCACGATTCTGACCATGCTCGGCATCGCCGTGGCCTTGCTGGCGTTCGGTTTGATCCGCACGGTGATCAGCGCCTGGTATGCCGGCGTCGATGCTTCGGCGCAGAATCGGCTGGTCACGCGCAGCGCGGTTTCACTCATCCAACCCCTACCGCTGGCGTATCGCGGGCAGTTGGAAAAAATTCCGGGCGTGCAATCCGTGGGCTATGCCAATTGGTTCGGCGCGTATTATGGCGACCCCAATAATTTCTTCGCCAACTTCGCAGTCGATAAGGCTTATTTGGATATGTATCCGGAATTCGTCGTGCCGCCTGAGCAAAAGGAAGAATACTTGCGCGAGCGCAACGCCTGCATCGTCGGGAAAAAATTGGCCGAACGCTTTGGCTGGAAATTGGGCCAGACCGTAACCCTTACGGGCACGATTTTCTACGGTGAATGGGATTTCGTCATTCGCGGCATTTATTCCGGCGCGCAGCCCAGCACCGATGAAACCGCCTTTTTGTTTCACTGGGATTATTTGAACGAGCGCATTCGTGAACGCAATCCCGGCCAGGCGGACAACGTCGGCTGGTACATGTTGTTGATCGACAATCAAGCGAATCCCGCTGTGGTTTCTGAGACTGTTGATGCCATGTTCCAAAACAGCTTTGCTGAAACCAAAACCGAAACCGAGCGCGCTTTTCAACAAAGCTTCGTTTCAATGTCCGGCGCCATTCTCGCCGCGCTGGAGGCGATTTCCGGCGTGGTCGTGTTCATCGTGTTGCTGGTGCTGGCCAACACCATGGCGATGACGGCGCGCGAGCGCATGTCGGAATATGCCGTGCTCAAAACCCTGGGATTCCGCCCGTTTCATTTAGTCGGGTTGATCGGCGGTGAATCGCTAATGATCGCCATGGGCGGTTTTGCCCTGGGTTTGGCGCTCATGATTTACGTCTGCAACGGCTTCGCCACGTTCATCACCTCGAATCTGGGAAATTTTTTTCCGGTTTTCGAATTGAAGAACATCACCATCATTTTGGCTTTGACCTCTGCAATTTTGGTGGGCGTGTTTGCCGCGGTTTTTCCGGCGTGGCGCGCAGTGCGCATGCGCATTGCCGACGGGTTGCATCGTGTGGCTTGATCGGCTGCACCAGATTATCTGAACTCTAACCTTAAAAATTTTTATGAAAATTCCTCTTAGTTACAGCTTTCGCAATTTGTGGACGCGGCGCATGACCACGGTTTTGACGTTGTCGGGCGTGGCGTTGGTGGTTTTTGTTTTTGTCGCATCGTTGATGTTATCCGAAGGCTTGCGTCAAACGCTGGTATCCACCGGCGTGGATGAAAATGCCATCGTCATTCGCCGCGCTTCACAGGCGGAAGTGCAAAGCTCGATTGATCGTGAACAAGCGAATATCATCAAGACTCAGCCCGAGGTTGCGCTGGACGATAACGGCAAGCCGCAATCGGCCAGTGATGTGGTGGTGTTGATCTCATTGCCCAAACGCTCGAACAACGAACCGACCAATGTCGTGGTGCGCGGCACCTCGCCGGAAGGCCTGAGTTTGCGCGCGCAGCAAGTGAAATTGGTGGAAGGCCGGATGTTCGAACAGGGTTTGCAGGAATTGATTGTCGGCCGGTCCTTGCAACAACGATTTCAGAATTGCGATATCGGCAGCACGCTTCGCATGGGCGGCACGGATTGGAAGATCGTCGGCGTTTTCGACGGCGGCCGCACCGGGTTTGATTCGGAAATCTGGGGCGATGCCGAAGTGATCATGCCAGCATGGCGACGGCCGGTGTTTTCGTCAGTCACGGTACGGCTGCGCGATGCGAACCAATTCGAGGCGCTGCGTCAGCGCCTGGAAAGCGATCCGCGCATGGTGGTCGACGTCAAACGCGAAAAGCAGTATTACGACGAGCAATCAAAGTTCATGGCTATTTTTATCAACGTGCTCGGCACGATCGTCACCTTCATCTTCAGTTTTGGCGCCATGATTGGCGCAATGATTACCATGTATGCCGCCGTGTCGAACCGGACGCAGGAAATCGGCACGCTGCGCGCCGTGGGCTTTCGCCGGCGTAGCGTGCTTGGCTCATTCTTGATTGAATCCGTGCTGCTCGCCGTACTCGGCGGCATCTTGGGTCTCTTGCTTTCATCCTTGTTGCAGTTCGTCTCAATTTCAACCACGAATTGGAACACGTTCTCGGAATTGGCGTTCAGCTTCAAACTCTCGCCGTTCATCGTGGTGCAGGCGCTGATTTTTTCGCTGATTATGGGTTTTGTGGGCGGATTCCTGCCGGCGGTGCGCGCCTCACGCTTGAAGATTGTGGAAGCGTTGCGGACGGAGTGATTTCGGGATAGTCAGGCTTGAGTTCTAACGTAAAGTCAGACGTGGACTCCACGGATCGACGCGAGACCCAAGTTCGTGGCGTCCACGTCTGACTTTGCATGTCCTCACCACCCCACCGGCTTATTCTGCAAATTGACATACACCTGCTTTGCCTGCAAATAATTTTCAATCCCATATTTCCCCAACTCGCGGCCGATGCCGCTTTGCTTGAAGCCGCCCCAGGGTCCCTCCATCGGCGCGGGATGATAATGATTCACCCACACGATGCCGCTGTGGATTTTCCGGATCATGCGCATCGCTTTGGTGAAGTCTTTCGTCCACACTGCCGCCGCTAAACCATAGTCTGAATGATTTGCAAGTTTAATTGCCTCGCTCTCATTTTCAAACGGAATCACCGCCACCACCGGTCCAAAGACTTCTTCTTGCGCCAGGCGAGAGCTGGGATCGACCTGATCGAATATCGTCGGCTCAAGGAAATAGCCTTGCGTCAGCGCGCTAGGACGTTGCCCGCCGCAAATCAGCTTGCCGCTTTGTTTGCCGATTTGAATATAACTTTCCACGCGCTCGCAGTGCCCGGCTGTCACCAGCGGCCCCATTTTGGTGGAAGGATCGAGCCCGTCGCCCAGACGAATTTGTTGCGCGCGCTCGGCCATGGCTTCCACCAGTTTTTTGTGAATGGATTTTTCCACCAAAATGCGCGAGCCGGCGGAACACACCTCGCCTTGATTATAAAAAATGCCGAATAGCGCGCCTGCAATCGCCATTTCAAAATCAGAATCTGCAAAAAAGATGTTGGGTGATTTGCCGCCGAGCTCGAGCGTGACTTTCTTGAGATTGGTTTCTGCTGCGGTTTTGAGAATCCATTTGCCCACTTCCGTGCTGCCGGTGAAGGCGATTTTATCCACGTCATGGCTTTTGACCAGCGTTGCGCCGGTCGTTGGGCCATCGCCGGTAACGATATTGACAACGCCCTTGGGCAAATCCTCAATGCCGTCGAGAATCTCTGCGAGCTTGAGCGCGGTGAGCGGCGTTTGTTCTGCCGGTTTCAGAACCACCGTGCAACCGGCGGCAATCGCCGGCGCAATTTTCCAGGCCGCCATCATCAACGGAAAATTCCACGGAATGATTTGCCCACACACGCCAATCGGTTCTTTTAGAGTAAAATCAAACGCGCGCGGATTGACAGGATTTACTTCGCCGGTAATTTTGTTGGCCAGGCCGCCGTAATACTCGAAACTGTCTGCGGCATCGGTAACATCGCCTTCGGCTTCGGAAAGCGGCTTGCCCATGTTCATGGTTTCGAGTCTTGCCAGTTCTTGCGCCTGCGCGCGAATCGCTTCGGCAATTTTGAAGAGAATATGCCCGCGTTTCGCCGGCGCGAGGTTCGGCCATTTGCCTTCATCAAATTCGCGTCGCGCCGCGGCAATGGCTTTTTCAACATCCGCCGGCGTTGCCTCCGGCACGCGCGCCATCACCTCGCCTTTGGCGGGATTGTAAATGTCGCGCGTTTGCTTGTTGCTTGCTTCGACGAACTGGCCGTCGAGGTACATGCGGTAGGTCATTGCTCTTTCCCTAATGATCAAAACAACCTGCCAGAATTAACGTTTTTAATCCATTTCACCACCCCAAAAACCACCGGCCCCGAAAGCAGCGCCAGCGCCCCGATCACAAATTGCCGCTGACTGAATATCCCTTCCTCATAAACCGTGCTACTGATCGCGATCAACGCCATGATGCACGTGGGCAGCATGGCCAAAAACAAACCCGGCTTGCCAAATGGAATTTTGAACGGCCGCTTGGCATGGGCGTGGGTGTACCGCATTTTCCAGACATTGGCGTATAGCAAAATATAACTCGCCATTTGAAACCATGAATAGATAATGATCAACTGCGTGAAATCGAACAGCGCAAGCAGGCTGTACGTGATGCTGCCCCACAACAGCGCTTGCGTCGGCGTGCCGAAACGCGGATGTGCTTTGGTGAGGAGTTTCGGCAAAAAACCATCTTGCGCGAGAGTCAAGGGATAACGCGAAGCCGCGAGCATGGTCACATTCAACAACAATGCGTTGCTGCACAGCGCGCCGATTGTCATAAAATGCCCCAACCAATCTCCGCCGATTCTTGCCGCGGCAGTAGAGAAAAACGCGCCGGCCCATTCCTGCCAATTGCCCAACGCGGCCAGCCCGGCAATGGTCGGCAACACATAACTGAGCATGGCCAGAGTTGCTGCAAAAAACAATGCCGGTGGAAAAACTTTTCGCGGATTCTCTACTTCTTCCGCGGCTGCAGAAAGTTTATCATAGCCCGAGTAAAGCCAGATGGCCAGCACCACGGCGCTGCCAAAGCCGCCCACGAAATTTTTCCCTGGCGCTAAAAGCGGCGTGAAGGGATTATGCTGCCACTGCGAAACGCCCATCACCAGCATGATGATGAACGGCATGAGCAAGACGGCGCTGAGTAGAATCGCGGTGTTGCCCACCACTTGAATGCCGCGCAGGTTGAGAAAGTGCATGAACCAAATCAGCGCCAGGCAAACCAGCCAATGATTGAAACCGGTGAGTTGCGGAAACCAGTTTTGCAGATAATCCGTGAACAGCACGGCGAACAAGCCGTTGGTGACCACGCCCGTCATCCACGCCCACCAGCCGGCTTGAAATCCCCAAAAATCGCCGAAGGCCATGCGCGACCAGCGATATTGCCCGCCTTCGACCGGCAGCATTGTGGTGAGTTCGCCTACGGCGAATGACACGGGAATACTGAACAAGAAAGGCATGATTGCCAGCGTCAGAATCGCCATGCCCGGCCCGGCAGTGGAGATCATGTCTTCCAAGCCGAACGCGCCGGCGCACACGGCACCGTAAATCATGAAAGCGAGTTGCAGAAAGGTTGCTTTCTTCACGGAGGGATTGGCCATGAAGTCTCCGAATCGAAATAAATGGATACCTGAAGTGGTGGATCCGTGAACTTACAAAAATCCAACTATCCCAAAATCCCGCGATCCAATTTTTACACGGCGTCGTGAATCTCGCGCGCTACGCGATGCCCGGATTCCACTGCGCCATTCATGTAACCCTGCCAGCCGGCAGTGTGTTCGCCGGCAAAATGAATGCGGCCTTCAGGTCTGGCAATCGTTTTGCGCAGCGTTGTGATTTCGCCCGGACGGAAATAAGCATAGACGCCGCCGGCCCATTCGTCTTCCTGCCACCATTTCACATAACCGCCTTCGTAGTAACTCGATGCTTCGGAATGAATCTCGGTGACTGTTGCGAGAATTTTTTCCAATCGTTGCTCGGTTGGAATGCCGGCCATCTCGGTGCCGCTTTTGTCGGGAATATAAGCCACCAGCAAGCCGCGCACACCGGCCTGGCCGCCGCTGGCTTCATAAACCGAACCGATCATGTTCTGCAAACTCTTGCGCGGCTCGCCCTCTTTGTTCAACCAGAAACGTTGGCGGAATTGCAACGGCGCTTTGAGAATTTGTCCGTAAGCGAGGGTGTTGATGGCTTTCGTTTTTTCAGCAGAGAGCGCCGGCGCCATTGCAATTTTGCGCACGCAGGTGAACGGCGCCGCTATGACGAGACGCTCGCCGGTGATCGTTTGCATAGCGCCATTTTCGAGAAAAGTCACACGTACGCCGGAAACGTCATGGTCGATTTTCACCACCGGCCGCGAGTAATGAATTTGCTCACGCAAATGGCTCGCGAGCGTTTTAGGAATGAGATCATTACCGCCGGCAATGCGAAAGCTGGCCTGGCTCTCCGGCAGCGCGTATTCACTTAAAATATGCAGCGCTGAAATGCTTTCAATGTTGATCGCCATTAAACCGGAAATCGAGCGCTGCATTTGCTCGACCATATCCGGTGGCGCTTCCATCTTTTGGAGAAATTCGAGAAATGAGAGTTGATCCAATTCCGGCAGGGAGGGAGTCTGATGCGCAAACGAGTCCACCTGTTTCACGGTTGCTTCGAGGCGCTCATGGACTTTGCGGGCGCGCGGTGAAAACTGCAAACCTTCATCTTCCGTGTCGCGAAAACTGCCGCGATAAAGCGGCAAGCCAAACTCATCGATATAACGCAACAGGTATTGATGCACACTCTCCACCCATTCGCCGCCGCATTCAGCATACAAGCCGTCGGCAAAAGGTTCGCGCACCGTGAATACGCGACCGCCAGCGCGATTCTGCGCTTCGAGAATTGTTACCTCATGCCCGGCCTTGCTTAACTCGTAGCCGGCTGTTAGTCCCGCTAATCCCGCGCCCAAAATGATTACTTTTTTTGGGCGATCGGTTTTCTTGCGCGAAAAAAAATTGACGGGATCTTTTTCGGGGAAGCTGAAGGCCGGGCGCAATGGAATTGCCGCGAGGGCAAGGGAAAGGACTTTCAGGAAGTCGCGACGGGAATGGCCA